>JANTHP010000030.1 GCA_024762395.1 Anaerolineae bacterium
GGCCAGTGTTGTCTTGAAACGGTCGAGAAGGGTCTCGCCGGGTTCGTTGGTAAAGAATGTGAGGTCGGTCGTCATAAGTCCCCTAGGCTGCATTATATGGCTTGGCGTTTATTTTAACATAAGTGATGGATTTGGCGGTAGGGAAATAGAACGGATTGTGTTGCGCGTCTGTAAGAAAAAGCTGACTTTCGTGGTTACCCCATTGATTAGGCGAATATTTCAAGGGATCGGGGCAAGGATAGTTATCTATCGATTCTGGCTGTTGCCACAACATTTCCCTTCCCCACCTTCAACCGCGCCACATCAAAGCCCAGCGCCGCCCACCGTTTCGGGAACAGGTGGGTGACCACCCGGCTTTCTTGTACCGCCAGGCCGTATTGCGCCAAATCCGCCTCGTTCTCCACAAACCACTGCATCGGCGTGTCGGTGGCGGCGAAGGCGGCGCGCGCTTTGGGGCTGAAGCGGTTGGTGAGGACGTCAAAGGCGACGGTTGCGCCGGGGAAATGACGGCGCAAAAGGGTAAAGAGCCGGGCAATCTCATCCGGCGGCAGGAAAAACAGCACGCCCTCGGCGATAAAGAGGATGTCTTCCGGCGGAATGGCGGGCAGTTGGGCGGGCCAGCCGGGGTCGGTCATCGAGGCGGGCAGAAAGGTGTGGCGGTCCGTCTCGGCGTCAAACTGGCGGCGGAAGGCGATGGCGGGGGGGAGGTCGAGTTCGATAGTCTGGTAGTCGTTAGTCGGGTAGTCGTTTAGTCTGTCAAACCGCGTTGACAGCCCCGCGCCGAGTTCGACGATGAGGCTGCGGGGGCGGGCGTGGATGAATTGGCGGGCGATTTGGTCGTAGAGGTGGGCGCGCACGGCCGTTCCCAATTGAAAAACGGCCGTGTACACCTCCATAGGCGTGGGCGGGATACGGCCGTGCCACTCTGCGGCAAGCGGGTCGGAAATGATGGGGGCGGAACGGCCGTGTTCCTCAGCCCTGGCGCGTAACGTGAATAAAAGCGTGCGGGGCAGACCCGTTAAATCAGTTATCGTAACAGTCACTTCGGTTCACTGACAACGTAATAACTCGGTCCCGCGCATGTTTGGCAGAGGATACGGCCGTTTGCCACAACCTCCCGCTCATTCAAAATCTCCTCCCCGCACTGCTCACAATTCACCCGCAAATTGGGGCGGCTTAGAATTTCAGCCAAAGATCGCGTCAATTCGACCGGTTGAACATGAAGCAAAATATCATCCGGGATGATTTGATACGCTTCCAGGTAAGCATGCCAGCGGCTGCGGGCTTCCGTCGCGCAGCCTTTCGCCGTCTGGCGCACATCCGGGCGCGGCCAAACGCGAACCGCCCGCCCGGCTTTTGTATCCACCAGCGTCGCCGCCACCTTGCCATAATCCAGCACGCGCATTGTGCGCCGCCCCACATGACAGTCGGTAGCAACAGCAATGCCATCCGCGCCGCAGCCGTCCGTTTCCACGATGGTCAACAGCCGCTTGCGCCGGTTGTCGAAGCGGGATTGGTAAGCGTCATCAATCAGCCCTAGTTCACGCAGGCCGCGCAGCCCTAGCCGCACCCCCAACACCTGACGCGGGCAGAGATGTTTGTGCAAAGCGGCCGATTCGTCGAGATACGGCCGTAACACAGCCTGCATGGAAATAGTTGAGACAATAGACATAGCGTTATTGTCAATGGCTAATGGCTAATTGTCAATGGGTAAGTAAGCGGCAGTTTTATGAGGTGACTATCACTTGAGCAGTCATTCCCAGAGAGAAAAATCAGCGAAACCAGCGATTTTTTCGGAAGGCTCAAAGGCTAAATCTTGTATGCCTGCACATCCAGCCAATTGCATTGGACATAACCATTGATTTCCATTGCCTTGCGAATCGCTGATTTTTTTGCTTCTCGTTTATTTTTGGCAAGAACTTGCGTACTGATCCCGATCTTTCCCGTGTAATGCCCATTGGGATACCGGGCCAGATAACGACCGCTGACATGGTATTGCTTTTGCATCATGCACCTCGCTTTTCGGGGCAGCGGATTGAGTAAACCGTTGCGCTAAAAAACAAAAACCGCCGACAGAGCATCCGTCGGCGGCCTTTTTGATAAGTTTGGTGTTATCCAAAACATTGTCATTTTGGATGCACGCCAATGATGTAAACCACAGCGATTTGACTGACTACAGTGTACGATTTTCTAACAAGCCAAGTCAAGTCAAATCCCCCTGTTCCCCCTGTATTTGCGCCGATTTGTGGTGTATACTGTAAATGTGAGCCAATGACTGTTCAATGCCGTCACAAAAGCAAGGCGGCGTGCAGTAACATAACGGCGTATCGTCGTTAACCATCCACCATCAACGAACTGCATCATTTCCCCGTCTTGAAAGGGAAGCGCTCCTCCCAATAATGGCGGCTTTCAAGCAATGGCAAATGGGTAATCGAATTGACGCCCGTTTTTGCCGAAGGAGGAATGATGACCACGTTGTCAGATTTAACCCAATTGGAGCATTCATCCTGGCTTCATTATTTGCGCCGCAGTTTCATCGAATCTGGTGAGCTGAGTACGGCGATTGATAATGGCGTCCGGGGTGTTGTAGTTGATTTAGCTGTTACTGCCCAATCCATCACAGCCAGTTCCGATTACGACCGTTTTTTGCCCCACCTGCTTGCTGAAGGGACGCCATTCGATGATTTGCCGCGCCTGATGTTATCAGACGATGTTCAGCGGGCGGCGTTTGTGTTGAATCCGGTTTATGAAGCAAGCGAACGGCTGGACGGGTATGTCAGCCTGCCTCTTCATCCTGCTATGGCTCATGATACGACGAAGATGGCGGCGGCGGCCCGTCACGTATTGGCGGAGATTAACTGCCCGAATGTCATGATTGAGATTCCGGCTACCGAAGCGGGCATTGCGGCGATTGAGATGTTGACGGAGGATGGCGTTTGTGTGAATGCCACGCAAATTTTCTCCCCTACGATTTATGAGCGGGTGGTGGATGCGTATCTGGCGGGGTTGGCGCGATATGTCAAAACGCACAGCGTTTGGCGGCGTTGGCCCATGTCGGTGGCAACGATTGCTATCAGCCGGGTAGATGGCATGGCGGATGCGTGGCTGGACGAGCATGAACGGCCGGATTTGAAAGGTAAGGCGGGGATTGCGTTGGCGAAGGTGGTTTTTGGCGCGTTCCAGCGTGTGTTTACCGGTTCTCGCTGGCACGAATTGGCGAAGAAGGGAGGAGTGGTGCAACGGCCGTTATTCACCGACCTGATCCCGCATGATTTTCGATATCCAAATACGTATTATGTGGATGCCCTGGGCGATCCCGGCACAGTTTGCAATCTGACTCCGGCGATGTTGGCGGCCTGTCTCAACCGGAAGACGGCCGTTTCCCCACCCATCCAAAATGAAGCTGAGGCGCAGGCCCATCTGAATGCGTTATCTGAGCTGGGTCTTGACCTGGATGAGGCTGCCCGGCAGTTGCAAGCAGACGGTCTGGCGCGTTTGGCGCGTGATTTTGAGGCGATGCGGGAGAGTGTGCGCCAGAAGCGGGAACAGCTTGAGGATAAATGGCAGCGGTTGGAACTGCATTTGGGGGCGTATGAAACGGCCGTTTCCCAAACCCTCGCCCGCACATGCCACGACCGGGTTGTGTGCCGTATCTGGAACCACGACCACACCGTTTGGAGCGCCAACCCGGCCGGAATCGGCAATCGGCTGGGCTGGCTGCATTTGATGCCGGTCATGCGCGAGCAAATCAGTCGGTTACAGGCCATGACTGATGATTTGCTGACGGATGGATTTACCGATGCGCTGCTTTTAGGCATGGGCGGCGCGGGGCTGGTTCCGCAGTTGTTTGCCGACACGTTTACCCAGGCGGCACTGCCGGCCCGGCCCGGTTTGCCGGCGCGTCCTCATTTGCGGTTGAACGTGCTGTCTAATGTTGATCCGGGGGAGATTTTGGCGCAAACCGAGAAAATTGACCCCGTTCGCACCATTTTTGTTGTTACCAGCAAAAGCGGCCGTACCATCGAGACGTTGTCGGCCTTTACCTATTTCTACAACCGTGTGGAGGCCGTTGTAGGGGAAAAGGCGGCCGGGTCTCACTTCATCGCCATTACCGATCCTGGCAGCCCGTTGGCCGAATTGGCCGCGCAATATCGGTTCCGCTATCTGTTTGTGAACCAGCCTGATCTGATTGGCCGGTTCGGCGCGCTTTCGATGGCCGGGTTTGTGCCGGCGGCGCTGGCTGGCGTGAACCTGGAAACGCTGCTGGAACGCGCCGAGGAAATGGCGAATAATGCCCAGAGCTGCAATTCACCGCAGGCGGGGGATAACGTGGCGGCGCAGTTGGGAACGGCGCTGGCGACGCTGGCGCAGCAGGGCCGGGATAAGTTGACGTTTGTCGCCAGCCCGGCGCTGGCAGGTTTTGCCGATTGGGTGGAGCAGTTGATCGCCGGCAGCCTGGGGAAGCAGGGGCGGGGTATTTTGCCGGTGGTGGGCGAGCCGGTGGGCGAGCCGGCTGTGTATGGCGATGATCGGTTGTTTGTTCATTTGCGGCTGGATGGGGATGAGGGACAGGATACGGCCGTTTCTACCCTCATTGACGCTGATTTCCCGGTCATCACGGTTCATTGGCGCGATTTACAGGATGTGGGCGGGCAGTTTTTCTTGTGGCAGATGGCAACGGCCGTTGCCGCGCACCATCTCCAGGTCAATCCCTTCAGCCAATTCAAGCATGACGCCGCCAAAGCCCGTACATGGGAGGTGGTGGAACAAATTAAGCGTGTGGGGGAAATGGCCGTTCCCGAAGACACATTCACCCCCTTCTCCCGAACCGCTTTGTACACCTTCCTCGACAAGGCCGAGACTGGCGATTATGTTGCCATCCAGGCCTTCATCCCCCACACAGCCGCGAATGATGAGGCGCTGCAAGCATTACGGACGCACATTCGGGGTAAAACGGGATTGGCAACAACCATCGGTTACGGGCCGCGCTGCCTGCACACCGTTGGTCAAATGCACAAAGGCGACCGGGGCAACGGTCTCTTTATCCAATTCGTAGCCGACAGCGTGCCGGATGTCTTCGTTCCTAACAGGATTGGGCAGCCGGAAGCGAGCCTGTCATTTGGCGAATTGAGCCGCTTGCAAGCCGCGCTGGAAGCGCAAGCCTTGCGCCGGGAGCGCCGCCGCCTGGTTCGGTTCCAATTGGGTCTGGATGCAGCCGACGCGCTATGGCGCCTGCTGGGCGAAGGTGTGAGAACAGCATAAAAAATCTGTAGCCGTCACTCCTGCCCCACTTTCATGAGGGCAGGCTCCGCGAAGGCGGGTATCCAACTCTGTGGATTCCTGCCTTCGCAGGAATGACCTGTACAAGTACGGCCGCTTACTAATTTATCTCCTCATGTGTTTGTTGTTCCAAAAACTGGATGAGGGATTCCAGGTTTTGAAAGCCGCGCCGCTCATTCGTTTCTGGATTTTCCAGGGTGAAACGCCATGTTGTGGCTGAGTCTTGTTTGGATTCGCGTTCTTCCCAAAAACGTAAGATGTATGTGTGGTACTGCGGCGGTGTTTTAAGCATATTGACCTCTGGACTTTGCTGGCGGTCGCTTTATAATGAAAGCAGAGAGCAATGACGTTCTTTATGTGTGTACCTTAGCCCCTATTCGCTTTTTTATCGTTAAAGTTGGCATATGTTGGCGTTAACGTTATTGAACTTTCGGGTCTGGAAGTAGCTGATGAGCCGATTGGAACTTGCTTTATTAGGCCAACCGATCATTCAACAAGATGGTGAGCCGGTAACGCGGCTGGTTTCGCAAAAGGCGCGAGCGCTGCTTTTTTATTTGGCAGTGACGGGGCAGCCGCATTCGCGGGAGGCGCTGGCGGGGCTGTTGTGGGGGGATGTGCCGGAGCAAAAGGCGCGAACAAATTTGCGGGTAGCATTGACGAAGCTGCGGGCTGTTTTGCGTGAGTATCTTGTTGTCAATCGCCGGACATTGTCTTTTGATGATGCCACTGATTTTTGGCTGGATGTGACGGAGTTTGAGTCGTCTTTGGGGACGCCTACGCCAACTGTGGGGCAGTTGCAAACGGCCGTTTCCCTCTATCGCGGCCCGTTTTTGGCAGATTTTCATGTGCCGGGGGCTGTGTTGTTTGAGGAGTGGGTACGGCCGTATCAAGAACGATTGCGCCAATTGGCCATGGACGCCATGTACCGCCTGTCCGTATACCAAACCGAGCAGCGCAGCTATCTGGCCGGTATTGAGGTGACTGGCCGGCTGCTGATGCTGGAACCCTGGATGGAGGAAGCACACCGGCAGATGATGCTGCTGCTGGCGTTGAGCGGGCAGCGCAGCGCCGCCTTGTCCCAATATGAAAAATGCTGCGCTATGTTGGATGAGGAATTGGGCGTATACCCATCCAATGCAACAACGGCGTTGTACAAAAAGATACTGGCCGGGGAGGTGGAAGAAGATACAGAAGCAACGGCCGTTATCCCCACCGCCCCCTCAATCTCCCGAACGCCTCCATTCCAGGCCCCGGCGCGAATGGCCCATTTTGTGGGGCGGACCAATTTGTTGACAGCCGTCAAAGATGGGCTGCAAGACGCCTCGGCTGCGTCCGTGCAAGCATTCGTTGGCATGGGCGGGGTTGGGAAATCGGCATTGGCGGTGCAAATTGCCCATGCAGCCCAATCTCATTTTAAGGATGGCGTTTTGTGGGCCAACGTGACCGCCAGTGAACCAATGTCCATTTTGGAAAGCTGGGCGCAGGCATTTGGCTATGATTTTACGCGCATTGCCGATTTGGATAGTACAGCCGCCGCTTTTCGCGGTATTGTGGCTGATAAATCGGTGCTGGTTGTTCTGGACGATGCGACGAGTGTTTCCCGGATACGGCCGTTACTCCCTGGCGGCGAGCAATGCAAAGTACTCCTAACGACCCGCGACCATGATTTAGCCCGCGCCCTCCATGCCCGGGTTTGGTTAGTGGAAGAGTTGTCGCCGGAAAACGGCCGTTTACTCATGACCCAGATTTTGGGCGATAAACGAGTCCTTGCCGAACCGGAAGCCGCCGCTGAAATTTGCGCCATCCTGCAAAACCTGCCGTTGGCTGTGGAAATCAGTGCCCAACGGCTTAAATCCCGTCCTCGCCGCAAATTATCCGACATGGCGCAAAGGCTCCGTGATGAAAAACAACGCTTGTCCTGGTTAAAAATAAGCGATCAAGAGGTACGCGCCTCATTTGCAGCCAGTTGGGAGACATTGGACGCGGGCTTGCAGCGGGTGTTTGCCATCTTGGGCGTGTTTAATGGACGGCCGTTTACCGCATCCGCCATCGCCTACATTGCCGAATTGGATCGTTACCTGACAGAAGATCGTTTGTTTGCGCTAACTGCATTGTCATTAATCAAAGAAGAAGGCCGGGCTTACTACCGGCAGCATCCGCTTTTGGCCGATTTTGCTTGTGAGAAGTTGGGGACGGGGCGGGAGGTGTACGGCCGTTATGCCCAATACTACCTCCAATTTTCCCGGAAACATCAAAACGATTACGATGCCCTCCGACCCGAATGGAGCAGCATCATGGCCGCCATTCAAAGTGCGCACAAACATCAATTCTGGTCCCTGGTTATCGAGTTAACCAACACCCTCAGAGATGCCTGGTTTACCCGTGCTCGCTACAGCCAGGCCCGACAGGGGTATCAATTAGCCAATGAAGCCGCGCTGAAACTGGAAGACGATACCGCTCGCGCTCAATGCCTTCTCGATTGGGGGCAGGCTTGCATCGAGCAAAATAGCTATGACGAAGCTGAGGAACTGCTTATTGCCAGTCGCGGCCTCTTCCATGCCCGGCAAATGAGAGAAGGAACGGCAGACGCCCAATACCATCTGGCCAGAATTGCCCTGGAAAAAAACGATTACGACCGCGCCGAAAGATTATTAGCTGAGAGCCAGCAAATAAAAAAACAGCTTCATGACGCTGTAGGCGTAGCTTCCACCATTTACAGACAGGCTCGCATTGCCTACCGCCGCGGCGCATATGAGCGGGCCGAAGCATTGGGCCAGGCTGCGTTAGCCGCCCAGGAAAAAGCCAATGACAATGCCGGCGCCTTGCCCACGCTGCGATTATTGGCAGGTATAGCCATTGCTCAACGGAATCATGAGACCGCCCGGCAGCGCTGCGAACGCGCTTTGGCAATAAGCAAAGAAATGCAAGACCAGGGCGAACTGGCAGCCACCCTTTATCGGTTATCGGCCGTTTCGCGCCGGTTGGGAGAATTGACTCTGGCCGAGAAATATGCGCGTGACAGCTTGTCCCTTTTTCAGCGTATGGGCGACAGGAAAACCCAGGGATTGACGTATTATTCGTTGAGTATCATCAAAGAAGATATGAAGCAGTTCCACGACGCCTTGCGATTAGGCCAGAAAAGCATTGATTTATTGCAAGAAACGGGCGCTTTTTTTGATTTGGTACGCGCCTGGCTGCATCTTGGTGATATTTATCTGCATTTGGAGCAGCCGGAACAGGCGCAAGATGTTTGGCATAATGCGCTAACGTTGGCAGAGGCCCAAAATCATCCTGAAATGAACCTTCTGCTTCAACGACTCAATTCTCTTGAATTAACTATGGCTTCCCGTTAGTCTTGGATAGATGAGGTTGGCAAACCTGCCAACCTCATCTACAGGGATAGTTACTTCGGGTCGCTGTCCGTTTCAGGGCCGCCAGCCGCCCAGCCGCCGCCGTCCAGAAGCGCGCTCCACGTAGTTGGCATTAATTTCACGCCATTGGCTTGGGCTAAACTAAAGAATTTCAACCAATGGGTTGTCGTTTCCCCAACTTCCCAGTCAAGTGGACGTGGGATGTTGACTGATGCAGCCATAACAGATGCCGATGTGGATGATGCTGTTGTCTTGTCTCGTGCAACCAGGGTAGGAGGCAAGAGTGAAGGCGCAGCTGTTGGGCCTGGATCTGCCAAGTGCGCATTATGAAAATTCTGGAAAAGCGTTTCCGGATTTGATAGGTTTCCGCTCCAAGCATTTGCTTCTATGTTGGATGTCACGTCTCCGAGGATATCATCAACTATCAATTCGATGACTTCCGCCAACTTTTCCCGCGCTTTTTCTATTGGAATTGATTTTGTGTCAGGGGTTGCACCTTTTGGTTGAAATGCCTTTTTACTGCCACGTTTTTTTAAGCGCTTCTTCCATTGCTCCTCTAAACCGTAGGCTGCTATTTGGAAAGAGTCGAATTTGCTGAGTGTGTCGGTGTAGATGTGGGGCCGCAGCGCTGCTACAGGGTGACGGCCGTCATCTTCATCAAAATCCAGATTGTCTGAAAGCAGCTCTTGGAAGTCGGCGGCGATGACCGGTCCGGCAATGAGGGTTCCGTAAACATCGGCGAAGATTTCCTCTAACCAGGCGAAGCGCCAGGCTGGTTCTGTGGGTACCTGGCTGCGCAGCCAGGCGTTTAGGGGAACGCTGCCATTTTTGGTTTTGGCATGCCAGAATACGTAATGTCCAATTTCATGAGGGATGGCTAAAAAGTCGCGGGCGTTATTGGCGGGATCGAGGCAGGTGTAGGGGATGCCAATTAGCGCGAGCGGCGCGTAGGGAACAACGCGCACGGATGACGCTTTTTTGAAGTAGGTGATAACGGCCGTATCCTTCAAATCGCCCAATAACCCGCCATCAATAACAGGTTTTAACGCTTTATAAGCCAACTTGTCTGCCAATTCCAAAGCCTTTCGCTCTGTATCTGTCGCCAGGTTGGATCGTTGATAGCGTGCGCGCTGCAACGCCGACAGATCAAATGCGATTTGGTCTAACGTATTGCGCAGCGCATGTTCCGCCCTGTATTTGGGTGATTGGACAAGTGTGTTGTTGTTGAACCCATCATGGAAAAAGTCAAACTGCGTCTTACCGAACGCTTTGAGGCATTTCAAAGCGCTTTCCAATGTGATTTCCCATGCTGTTTTCTCTGTTGGAAACGTACTCAAGACGTCCTGAATAGCGTCATCAAGCGCTTTCCAACGATTCTCCCAGATTCGCGGTTGCATCATCCATCTCCTTTTGTGGGGTTAAGAAAAAATAATCGTAACTATTCAGGTGACAGTCACTTTTCCCAGAGGTATTAGCCAAAGCCACGATGTTTAGTAAGTGACTGTCACCTCTGGTAGCTGTATAGTTACAAATAATTAACCTACGACTGTTTTCCACGGAGTAAGGCAGGCACGATAAGGAACAACGGGTAGGTTTTTTAAGTTAAAGACAACCGAGGAACAATGAAAGTTAGAATGTGCCGATAGCATATGTCACTATCGTTGATCTATCGTTATTCGATTGGGCGCTTAAGCAGGTTTAAGCAATGAGTTCGACCAATAACTCCATGACGATGGCCTGGCTACGGCCGTTTTTATCCAATTTCGGGTTCCAGGCAGACACGGAAACGGCCGTTACCCGTCCCGTTCCCGCAAGATGACGCATCACCCGTTTCATCATCGCCACCGACGGGCCATCAGGCGCTGGATAGCTGACCGCCGGTAACGCGCCCGAATCAATCACATCCACATCAAAATGAACATACAATGGGCCGGTAGGCAAATCATAATCCAGCAATTGCTCAACCTGCGGCAAATGAATAACCGCCGATTCATCCAAATTGTCCCTTTCACCGGGGTCAAGGTCGCGGGCATCCGTCAGAATCACTTGCGTGTCAGGAAAAGGCGTCAATCCTACAGACGCAAGCATCGTTTGTTCGCCGCGCCCGGTTAGCATCGCCAGTGGCATCCCGCCCAAAAAACCGCTGGGCGATGTTTCCCAGGTGTTAAAATCCCCATGCGCATCCAGCCAGACAAGCGTGGGGCTGATTCCCGCCCGCTGAAAACCGGCCATCGTACCAATTGTGGTGCAGCAGTCCCCGGCAAAACTGATGGGGCGGTCACCCTGACGGAGGGTTTTATGGAAAAAATCGGCTAACGGTTGATGGAATTGACTCATCCTCCCTTGCTTTGTCTCAGCAGTTAGCGTTGGCTCATTCAAAATCCAACCCTTCCCAGCTGCTGAACGCAATCCCGGTTCTTCTTTATCCAAAAAATAGGGTGTCAACATAAAACGATCGCTCATGAAATTTCTCCTCTATCTCTGCTTCAATCCTCAACTAACCTTGATTAAGTTTTGTCTTTGTGTCATGATCCCAACATATGACACAAGAACATTCTAACATGGAATCGTTGGCTTTGACCCTGTTTGATATTGGCGCTGTGCGATTGGGGCGGTTTACGCTGCGCAGCGGACAGCTTTCACCCATTTATTTGGATTTGCGCGTATTGGTTTCTTACCCGGATGTGCTGCGGCAGGCAACGGCCGTTTACCGCGCTATCCTGGAAAAACTCACTTTCGACCGGCTGGCCGGTATACCCATGGCCGGGCTGCCCATCGGTACGGCCGTCGCCCTGGACATGAACCGCCCCCTCATCTACCCGCGCCAGAAAGCCAAAGGGTATGGCACGGGTAAAATGATTGAAGGGTTGTGGGAAGTGGGGGAAACGGCCGTTGCCATAGACGATTTAGTCACCAAAGGCGGCAGCCTGATACAAGCCATCAACCTCATGCGCAAAGCCGGCCTGCAAACAACCGACGCCGTCGTTCTCATTGATCGAGAGCAGGGCGGCGCCGAGGCATTACAAGCCAACGGCTGCACCCTCCATGCCGGCATGACATTAAACCAGATACTGAGCAGCCTGGAAAAAAACAATCGAATCACCGCCCACCAGCGCGCTGAAGTCAAGAGCGCCCTGGGCATTTAACCGTTACCAATTGTATCTATACAGGTGACAGTCACTTCTTTCAGAGATATTAGCCGAACTATGAGGTTGGAAAGTGACTGTCACCTTTAGTAGCTGTATAGTTACTACCAATTGACAAAAAGGATCAGACATGACAGAAAATGTAACCCGTGGCACAGCCCACAACGTACTACGCTATGAACGCAATCCCCTCGACGTCATCTTCGCCCCCAAAAGCGTCGCCGTCATTGGCGCAACCGAGCGAGAAGGCAGCGTTGGCCGCACCATTGTATGGAATTTAATGAGCACCTCCTTTGGCGGCACCATCTTCCCCGTCAACCCCAAACGCAGCAGCATCTTAGGCATCAAAGCCTATCCCAGCGTATCCGACATTCCCGATGCAGTAGACTTAGCCGTCATCGTTACACCGGCCCCCACCGTTCCCGGCATCATCAGCGAATGCGTAGACGCCGGCGTCAAAGGCGCCATCATCATCTCCGCCGGCTTCAAAGAAACCGGACCGGAAGGCGAAGCATTAGAAGCGCAGGTGATGGCCGAAGCCCGACGCGGCAACATGCGCATCATCGGCCCCAACTGTTTGGGCGTCATGAACCCCATCTCCGGCTTCAACGCCACCTTTGCAGCGGCGATGGCCCGGCCCGGCAACGTCGGCTTTATCAGCCAGAGCGGCGCCCTTTGCACCGCCATTTTGGATTGGAGCTTCCGCGAGAATGTTGGCTTCAGCGCCTTCGTCTCCATCGGTTCCATGTTAGATGTGGGCTGGGGCGACCTCATCACCTATTTGGGCGACGATCCGCACACCAAGAGCATCGTCATCTACATGGAAACCATCGGCGACGCCCGCGCCTTCCTCTCGGCGGCACGCGAAGTAGCCTTGACCAAGCCCATCATCGTCATCAAACCGGGGCGCACGGCCGAAGCGGCCCAGGCGGCCGCATCGCACACCGGTTCGCTGACCGGCAGCGACGAGGTGTTGGCCGCCGCGTTCCGGCGCAGCGGCGTGCTTCGTGTAGACACAATTGACGGGCTGTTTAACATGGCCGAGGTGTTGGCAAAACAGCCGCGCCCCCAAGGCGACCGGCTCACCATCATCACCAATGCCGGCGGCCCCGGCGTGTTGGCAACCGATGCGCTCATCACCTCCGGCGGCGAATTGGCGGGTATTTCTGAAGAGACAATGGCGGCGTTGAATGCGTTTTTGCCGCCGCACTGGAGCCATAACAATCCCATTGATATTCTAGGAGACGCAGGCGCTGAGCGTTACCAGAAAACGCTGGAAATTGCCGCCCACGATCCGGAAAGCGACGGTTTGCTGGTGATTTTAACGCCGCAGGCGATGACGGCCCCCACGCAGACGGCCCAGCTTCTCAAAAAGATGTACGGGCAGGCCAGCGGCGGCGTGCGCGGCAAGCCGGTGCTTGCCAGTTGGATGGGCGGCGCCGATGTGGCCGGCGGCGAGGCGATTTTGAATCAGTCGAATATCCCCACGTTCCCGTATCCGGATACGGCCGCTCGCGTGTTCCAATACATGTGGCGCTACAGCAATCGGTTGGAAAGTTTGTATGAAACGCCGCAAATGCCGGAAGAAACGGCCGATACCGCCGCCAAACGCGCCCAGGTCACGGCCGATATGGAACGTATTCGCCAATCGGGGCGGACTATTTTGACCGAATGGGAATCAAAACAAGTGTTGGCCGCATACGGCATCGCGACGGTAGACACGCGGCTGGCGACGAGCGTGGATGAAGCTGTTGCCATCGCCGATGAAATCGGCTATCCGGTGGTCATCAAACTCAATTCCGAAACCATCACGCATAAAACGGATGTGGGCGGCGTGCGGCTGGATTTGGTTCATGCCAAAGAGGTGCGCCGCGCTTACAAGGCGATGGAAAAGGCGGTGACGGCGAAGTTTGGCGCAGAGCATTTTCTGGGCGTCACGGTGCAGCCGATGGTGAATTTGAAGGATGGGTACGAGTTGATTGTGGGCAGCAGCCCCGATCCGCAGTTCGGGCCGGTGCTGTTGTTCGGTTCTGGCGGCACATTGGTGGAGGTGTTCAAGGACCGGGCGCTGGGCCTGCCGCCGTTGAATACGACGTTGGCGCGCCGGATGATGGAGCGGACGAAGATTTATAAGGCGCTGCAAGGGGTGCGTGGGCGCGCCCCGGTGGATTTGCCGGAGTTGGAGAAATTGTTGGTGCGTTTTAGCTATTTGGTGGCGGAACAGCGCTGGATTAAGGAGATTGATATTAACCCGCTGCTGGCTTCGCCGGATGAGCTGCTGGCGTTGGATGCGCGGGTGGTGTTGTATGATGGGGCTGTGACGGCGGATGATTTGCCGGTGTTGGCGATACGGCCGTATCCCTCCCAATACATCTTCTCCTTCACTGACAGGGAGGGTGATACCTACACCATCCGTCCCATTCGCCCCGAAGACGAGCCAAAAGTTGTTCAATTTCATCAAGGGCTGTCGGAACAAAGCATTTATTTGCGTTACTTCCGATCCTTCCACCTCAGCCAGCGAGTGCAGCATGAACGGCTGACCCGTATTTGCTTTGTGGATTATGACCGGGATATGGCTTTGGTCGTCGAGCGGGAGAATCCTGAGACGGGCGAAACGGAAATTGCCGCTATTGGCCGGTTGAGTAAGCTGCACGGCACAAAAGAGGCCGAGTTTGCCATGTTGGTGAATGACGCTTACCAACGGCGCGGCCTGGGGACGGAATTGTTGACCCGGCTGCTGCAAGTTGGCCGGGACGAGGGCGTAGAACGGGTGATTGCCTATATGTTGGGCGAAAACCGAGGAATGCGTCTCATCAGTAAGCGGTTGGGCTTCCAATTCCACCGGGAAGGATCGCTGTTTAAGGCGATGATTGAATTGTAGGATTGCGTCGCACTTTAGTGACTGTCATCTAAACAGTTACGCACTTTATTGAAACCCGGTTTCTGATGGGAACCGGATTTGACGAAAACGCGAGGCGTGCCAAAAAGGCCGCTGTCTCGCGTTTTTTTTGTTTGGCCGGTCTTCATAGTTTTCACACAGGGTGTTCATGAGACGTTCACGGCCGTTTGTTATGCTCTGCTTATGGTTGTTTTTGACCATGCACAAACTGTTAAAACAAACGCGACGAACGCGGAGGAAACAAAATGAACAAGACACGATTACTAATTTTAGCTTTACTGACTACCCTGATTTTGGCCGCTTGCGCCAATGAGCCAGCCCCGGCGGGCGAGCCGTTTGTGGAGACGGTCGTTGTGGAAGCGACGGCCGTTCCCGTTGAATCAGCTCCGGTCCCGACTGATGAACCGGGGGTGGAAGAAGTGGCTGTTGAGGAAATGGTTGAAGAAACGGCCGTTACCCAAACTGACATCGCCACTGTGGATGAAGAAGGTAATACCGATATTGACCAGACCGCCCTGACTGCCACATTAGCCGCAAACCCGGTTGAGGAACTCAGCCAGGCCGAAATCGCCTCAATCCTTTTTATGCGCGAGGAAGAAAAGCTGGCTCACGATGTGTACATCACCCTTTATGAACAATGGGGCTTGAACATTTTCCAAAATATCGCCAACAGCGAACAAACTCATACTGACGCTGTTTTAACCTTGATTAACCGCTTCGGTTTACAAGACCCGGTAGGTACCAATGGCGTCGGCGTCTTTGCGAACCAAGATTTGCAAGCTTTGTACGATCAATTGACGGCTCAGGGCAGCGAGTCTATCGCCAATGCCTTGAAAGTTGGCGGAGCCATCGAAGAAATTGATATTCTCGATTTGGAAGAAAGTATAGGCGCCACAAGTAATACCGATATTATCACCGTGTATGAAAGTTTGCTCAAAGGTTCTCGTAATCACCTGCGTGCCTTTGTTTCCACATTGGCCCAGCAAACTGGCGACGTTTACGAACCCGGCTATCTGAGCCAGGAAGCTTATGATGCCATTATTTTGGCTGATATTGAATCTGGCGGCGGAGGCAATGGACAAGGCGGCAGCGGACAAGGTGGCAATGGTAAAAGAAATGAACGCGGCGGCAATAACTAACGGTTCATTTTCTAACTAACGTATATAACGTCTCAACCGGCGGGCTTTCAAGAAGCTCGCCGGTTTTTTGGTTGTTAGTTGGAATTTTGCCATAATGAATCCCAAAATCACTTTCTTTTGCGTTTCTTGTTGATGAAATGTTCCCTGGTTTGCCGATCGAAAATCGCGGTATCAGCGGCGACACGACGAATGGTGTTTTGGAACGTCTATACCAAATTACGGCCGTCAACACAGCCATCTCCGCGTTATCCCAGCAATATGGGGTAATGTTCACCCCGCCTTTGCCGACGAAAACGGCGCGCTGCGACCAAAATTAACTAATGATGCGCTTCATTTATTGGATACGGGTGTACGTTATGGGAGTCGTTAATCAGGCCTTATGTGAATGAGTGAAACATGAAACGTGAAACGTGAAAGAATTTTTCACGTTTCACGCTTCACGCCATACGCTTATTTCTCTACTCTTCAGCGCCGTTTAACAAATTTGTCACATATTGGTTTACGTCTTCGCGTTGAGCAAGGGGGGTGTCTTGCAGCGATTCGACGAGTTGGGCATGTACGGCCGTTACATCGCCGCCATTCGCCTCAATCAGCTCCGCCAACGCTGCGCCTGCGTCAGTTTGGGCGCGAATTTCCTCAGTCGTCAAGCCTGTAGCCTCAGTTAAGACCGCCCACATAGCGGCAAAGGGATCAACGCGCTCGGCCGCTTCGCCGGTTTTCGTTTCCAAGAGCAAGATAACGGCATTTGTCATTGCCCGATCCTGAAACCCGCCGCCGCCGCTCGCTTCGCGCTCGGCGCGGCGCGTGGCCAGGTCGTCCTCCGTTACCCCTGCCGGTAATCCCCCGCCTAACCCGCCGCCGGGGCCGCCGCCAGGGCCGCCGCCGGGAGGCAAACCGCCGGGAGGGGCGAGTCCGGCGGCCCTACCACTGCCGACGGCGCCGTCGGCGCTGCCACCGCCAAAACCGCCGCGCCCCAGGGTAAGCGTGCCCTCTTCAATCATTGCCGTCAGGCTGTCGCCGGTAAGCTGCATGGCGGCGATGGCGGCGATCTGGTCGGCGGTCATGGTGCGCTGGATTTGGTTGAGTACGGCCGTTACCTCAGCCGCCGCTGCCGTCTCGCTGTTGTCCAAACTCTGCACGGCCCGCCACAAGGGTAGTAGTTCCGCCGCCAGCGTTTCATCCACCGCGTTTTCGGTCTCTTCCAATTGCAGTGTTCCCACTGCCAATTGGGACTGAATGGATAAGGCATTGTCGTAGTCATCGCTAAGGGTAGGGAGGGGGACGGCCGTTTCTCTGCCTCCATCGCTGATAGTTGGCTCTGCTGCATCGCTGCCGCACGCTGCCAAAATCAACATCAAAATCAGTAAAAATGATAGTTTCTTCATTGTTCAAACCTCAAAATTGTCAATTGTTAATGGTCAATCGTCAATTGACCATTATTCATGTCTTAACGCTTCAATCGGATCCAATTGCGCCGCCTTGTTGGCCGGGAAAAAGCCAAAGAAAATGCCCACTGCCGCGGCTGAACCAAAGGCCAACAGAATTGAACCAGGCACAATCACCGTGCGCATATCGCTGGCAGCGCCAAAAAATATCGCGCCGCCAACACCCGCCGCCACGCCAATCAAGCCACCCACCAGACTGAGCATCAACGCTTCCGTTAAAAATTGCAAGCGGATGTCGTTAGGCGTCGCTCCCACCGATTGGCGGATGCCAATTTCCCGCGTGCGCTCAGTGACGCTGACCAGCATGATATTCATAATGCCAATGCCGCCCACGATGAGCGAGACCCCGGCCACCCAGGCCAGCAAATTGCGGAACGCCTCGGTGGTCGCTCCCTGCGTTTCGATGATGTCGTTCTGTGTTTGAATCGTGAAAGGCAGTTCATCCACCGTCACGTCTTTGGCGGCTGCCAGCTTCAATTCAATTTGGGTAATAACGCTTTCCATGTCCGCCTCTTTATCAATCTGGGCGTATATGATGCGAACACGATCGCCGACAAAGCGAGCAAATTGAGCCGGCAGGAATTTGTCGAAGACCAGCGTGATGGGCACGTACATTTGGGCGTCGAAATCGGTGTTGCCCACCACGCCGCGCTTGGCGGCGACGCCAATGACGGTCATTTTGGTGGTACCCACGGTGATGGATTGGCCGATGGGGTCGGTTTCGCCAAACAGGTCTACGGCTAAATCCGCTCCCAAAACGGCGACTTTAGCAGTGCGGTCCAGTTCGGTTTCGTTGAAGAAACGGCCGTCTGCCAAATCCACCTCCCGCACCGAAGGAAAGTCAGGCGTCGTGCCCACCAAAGGCACATCCGTCAACGTCGAGCCATTGGCCTTCACCGACTGCGTTGTTGTCTGATCCACCAGCGTGCCGACAACCCCATGCACCCCAGCCACAATCTCCGTGTCCTCATACACCAACTGCGGGCTGTTTTGGTCAGCGCCGGGACCGCCGCGCCCAAAAGAGGCCTGAATGAAAACCAGATTAGCGCCCAACCCTTCGATTTGTTCGGCAATCGTCGCCTCCGTGCCCGCGCTGATGGCGATCATGATGATAACGGCCGCCACGCCAATGATGACGCCCAACATTGTCAGCAGTGAGCGCACTTTGTTGCGAATGATTCCTTCCCATGCAATGCGTATAATTTCAGCGGGGGCGATGATGTCGCTTAACGCCTGTCCGTCGCTCTCTGAGGGCGGCGGTTTTTTTTCCAGTTCCTGTGTCATGTCTATTTTTACGTTGTCGGAGACGCTCATTTTGCTCCTCCGTTTCCATTGGCTTTGATCGTTTCAATCAGGCCGTCGCGCAAGTTGATGGTTCTTTCGGTTTGCTTGGCGATATAGGCCTCGTGGGTTACCATGACGATGGTACGGCCGCGCCCGTGCAAATCATGCAATAAGCCCATAATTTCCTCACCGGAACGGGAATCCAGGTTACCAGTCGGTTCATCGGCTAACAGCAGAACGGGATCATTTACCAATGCGCGGGCAATTGCCACTCGCTGCCGCTGGCCGCCGGAAAGTTCCATCGGCTCATGGTGGGCGCGATCGGCCAGGCCAACGGCTTCCAGTACAGCCATCGCCTTCTCTTCGCGCTCGGCCGGGGTCAATTTGTTGTCTCGTTTGTAAACCAGGGGCAGCATCACATTGCGCAATGCGCTGGTGCGTGAGAGCAGATTAAAGGATTGGAAGACGAAGCCCAGCCGCCGGTTACGAATTTTGGCAAGCTGCACTTTGTCTAATACGCTTACATCTTCGCCAGCCAGAATGTAACGGCCGTCTGTCGGTCTATCCAGGCAGCCTAAAATGTTCATTAATGTACTCTTGCCGGAGCCGGACGGCCCCATGATGGCGACAAACTCGCCCTCGTCAATGCGCACATCAACCCCCGCCAGCGCCTTCACCTGAATGTCGCCCATGCCGTATATTTTGCGGAGGGCGTGGGTTTGGATGATGGGTGTTTTAATCATTGTCTTTCCTCTTGGGAAACGTGAAATTGCATTAGAGACGTTTCACGTTCTATGCCTACTGTGTTTCCACAATCCCCGTTGTCACAATCTCGCCCGCATCCAGGCCGGAGATGATTTCGGCATAGGTGTAGTCCATGATGCCGACTTCGACGAAACGGAGGACGGGTTGGTCATTTTCCATGACGAAAACGGCGTATTCGCCAGGTGAAAGCTCGCGTAAGGCTTCGACGGGAACCAGCAAAGCGCGGTCGGCGCGGCCGCCAATTACGTCTACGGTGGCGTTTAGCCCCACCGGCAGGGTTTGGGGTTTGGCAAATGATTCGGTATCAAGCTGGACGATGGCGCGCACGGCCGTTACCCCATTTACATTGGTTAATTGGGGGTCCACCTGTGTCACATAGCCGGTAAACAGATTGTCCGGCAGCGCATCAAAAGTAACTTCCACCTCAAAATCCAGCCCAACCATGCTCATATCGGTCTCGTCAACATACACTTCAAGAGTGGGCGGATCAAGATTGGCCAGGGTCAAAACCGTCCCCTGGACCTGCTCGCCTACCGCGTAATTAACGGCAATGATTGTGCCGTCCATCGGCGCGATGAGTTCGGTGGCAGCCAGGGCTTCTTGGGCCGACTGGACGTTCAGTTGGGCTTGTTCCAGGCTTAGGGTATCGGCTTCCCAGTTGAGTAAGGCTTGTTGGTAAGTGAGTTGGGCCTGGCGCACGGCCGTTTCCGCCGCTTCAATCTCATCATCAGTGGGGCCATCTTGTACGGCCGTCAAAGCCAATTCTGCATTCAACACACTCGCCTCTGCGCTAACAATATTGCTGTTGCTGGAAGTTACAACCGTCGAATTGTAATTCGCCTGCGCGATCTGCAAGTTTTCCTGCGCTCGCAAAAGATTGCTTTCCGCCGCGTTTCGTTCATTTTCCAGCGCCGTTGCCCGCCGTGGATCATTCAACTCCCAATCGCGGCCGGAATCAAACGCCGTTTCATACGCTTCCTCCGCGTCAGCCAGACTGCGCGCAGCCTGGTCCACAGAAATTTGCTGCACCGTAATGCTGTTACCATTGGCCGACGACTGCCCCAGCGCCGCATTGTATGCCGCCTGCGCGCTGGCCAGCGCCGCTTCCGCCTGCGCGATTTCATCTTCATCCGGTTCCCAATTCAATAAATCATCCAAATCGGATTGCGCCTGTTCTAGATTGATACGCGCTTGTTCTAGATTGATTTCATCGAAACTGATTCCCGCCTCAGCGGCGCTGCCATCGGTTTGCATCGTGGCTTGAGCCAGTTGCAGTTCGGCATTGGCTAACGCCCCTTGCGCGTCGGTATCGTCAATTTGCGCCAAAACATCGCCCGCTTGCACAGTATCACCAACCTGGACATACAATTCGGCCAATGTGCCATTGACTGCAAAGCTCAAATCCGCTTCAGCGGCGGCGATGACCGCGCCCGCGCCCGTCGCCGAGATGACCAGGTTGCCCTGCCGAACAACTGCGGTTTGAATTTCGGGTTCAGCGGCCGTTTTTTCGACAGTTGCAGCCTGCAAATTGTAGTAGTAATAACCAGCCGCCCCGACAATGATGATGACAGTTAGTATTATCCAAAATCGTTTACTCTTTAACATGTTCTTTTCTTTACCAACCTTTTCCCATTTTCTTCAAAAGTAGGGTGAATTGCCGTCTAGTATAGAGAGATGATTTACAGAACTTGAGTAGAATTTATTAAGATTTTGTGAAGACTGTTTGTAATTACACAACTACCAAAGGTGACAGTCACTAATAAACACCGTAGCTTCGGCTAATATCTCTGGAAGAAGTGACTGTCACCCGTACAGTTACGATTGTTTTTGCATGATGCGGTTGATTTCTTCATAATAGCGTTAATCTATCTTCATAATTCCTTTACAAATCGCTTGTATGCTAAAGGGAATGTAACTATACAGGTGACAGTCACTTCTTCCAGAGGTATTAGCCGAAGCTATGATGTTGAAAAGTGACTGTCACCTCTGATAGCTGTATAGTTGCAAGGGAATTACAATGCAATCATTCAGGAGGTTCTCTTAGATTTGTCAAAGGGTATGTTTCATCTCAGTTGATGTATCGGGAACTGAAAATTCCGATACTTGCTCAACGTTTTGGGGATTCCAATTCCCGATACACGCGCTTCTTCTTAACTCATTTGAAATACACCTAATGCCTGGTTACGCTAAAAAATTTGATGAACCTCCTCGACTAAGTTGAGGCTTTTATGTCCAAGACGATTTTAGTGGTAGACGACGAGGAACGCTTAGTTTCTCTGGTAAAAACCTATCTAGAACGGGAAGGATTTCGGGTGGCGACGGCGAAGGACGGCCGTCAAGCCCTCTTCATCGCCCGCGAGCAAAAACCCGACCTCATCATCCTCGATTTAATGATGCCTGAGATGGACGGGTATGAATTTATGCGTGTCCATCGCAAAGAACGCGAGACCCCCATCATCATGCTCACTGCCAAAATAGAAGATGGCGATAAGGTATTGGGACTGGAATTGGGCGCTGACGATTATGTTACCAAGCCGTTCAGTCCCCGCGAATTGATGGCCCGCGTTCGCGCTGTCTTGCGCCGTACCGGGCAAAGCACGCCGCAAGGCGAACTGCTGCGTGTGGGCGACGTTGTTCTGGATCGTGATTTGCACGCGGTTAAAGTGAACGGCCGTCCCATAGATGTGACACCTTCCGAGTTTGATTTGTTGGCTGTGTTAATGGCGTCGCCCGGCCGCGCGTACTCCCGTTACGATTTACTCGACCAAATTCAGGGGGCCGTTTACGAAGGCTACGAACGTACCATTGACGTCCACATCAAAAATCTGCGAAAAAAAATTGAACCCGACCCGCGCCAGCCACGTTATATCGAAACCGTTTACGGCGTAGGCTATCGTTTTACACCGGAGTAAGAGAGGAGAGGCAAGTTTGCAAATTCAAATAGTTGCCTGCCAAATAAATCATGCGTTCATTAGCGCTTAAATTGGTTCTGGCGTTTTTAGCAATCAGCCTCGTTGGGACGGCGTTGGTGGCTGTATTTGCCGGCCAGGCAACGGCCAGCGAGTTTGGTCATTACACGGCGCGGCAAAATCAAGAATCGGTTTTAGCTCAGTTGACGGCTTATTACGAGCAGCATGGTAGTTGGATTGGCGTTGAAAACAGCGTTTCCTTCCGCGGTCGGGCGGGGAATGGGCGTGGACAAGGCGGGCAAGGCAGCGGCGGCGGCGCGGCCTTGGCGGACGCTGCCGGTCAAATTATTATGGGGGGAGTTGGGTATCCGCGCGGTTTCCAACTTTCAGCGGCCGAGCAGGCGCAAGGAATTCCTATCGAGGTAGATGGAACGGCCGTTGGTTTGTTGCTGGTTGGGGGCGAGTTGGCCGCTGGCGGCGCTGGACAAGCGGAAGCTGAGTTTTTGCAGCAGGTTAATCGAGCGTTGTTGTGGGCGGCTGTTATTGCCACGGCCGTTGCCCTCTTTCTGGCTGTTTTCCTGGCCCGCACCCTGACCAAACCGTTGACCGAGTTAACGGCCGCAACCCGCGCTGTCGCTAAAGGCGATTTGAAACAGGAAGTCAACGTTCGGTCACAAGATGAACTGGGCGAACTGGCTGCCGCCTTCAACCAGATGAGCGCCGACCTGACCCATGCGCGCGATTTGCGCCGCCAAATGACGGCCGATATCGCCCATGATCTCCGCACGCCCATTAGTGTCATCTTAGGCCACGCCGAAGCGTTGGAGGATGGTGTTCTGCCGCCCACACCGGAGAATGTCCACATTATCTTCGACGAGGCGCAGCGGCTCAACCGGTTGGTAGCCGATTTGCGCACGTTATCATTGGCCGAAGCGGGGGAACTGCCATTGACGAAACGGCCGTTTAACCTCAGCGCCCTCCTGGAAAGAACCGTCATCGCCCACGCCCCCCAGGCGCAACAGCAAGGCATTGAATTGAAGGTTGAAACTGAGACTGATTTGCCCGAACTGGACATTGACCCCGATCGGATGGCGCGGGCGCTGGGTAATCTGGTCGGCAATGCGCTGCGCTACACGCCGGAAAACGGCCGTATCACCCTATGCGCCCGGCAGATTGACGACCATGTCCGGCTCAGCGTCCGCGATACCGGAACGGGCATCGCGCCCGACGACCTGCCTCATGTGTTCGATCGCTTCTATCGCGGCGATAAATCGCGCCGCCGCAATGGCGACAGCGGGTCCGGTTTAGGATTGGCGATTGCTAAATCTATTGTTGAAGGCCATAACGGCCGTATCTGGGTCGAAAGCCAGCCGGATCAAGGAACCTCCTTCTACATCCAACTCCCCAAGCGACCTTGAATTTGACAAATCTCCTAAAAAATGAGGGCGCGACGGATAGCCTCGTCGCGCCCTCATGTCCCCAGAGATGTGATAAAGACCAACGCGGTAAACTGCGCCGGTCAGGCTAGTTACTTCCAATCAGTTTGAATTTTATTACGGCCGTGTATAAATTTATCCACAGCCACAGCCGCAATGACCCCATCGGCCGCCGCCACAACCGCCTGTTTAATGTGGGAGCAAAGCAAATCGCCAATGGCATAAAGACCGGGAACGCTCGTTTGCATTTCAGCGTCAACAGACAAACAGCCTGCTTCCGTCGTTTCCACTTGCCCCATCAAATAATCCGTGATGGGCTGGCCGCCTTGTAAATAAACAAATGCGCCGTTGACCGGTAAAACCGTCTCCTCGCCGCCGCGCGGCTGGATACGTACCCCTTCTACTTGATCCTCGCCCACAATTTCCTTAAGCCGGACGCCCATTTGGATCGTCACGTTGGGGTGATGGGTAATTTCATCGGTTAGAACCTGGCGTGCTTTGAAGGCAGGCGTAGGGACAAGGAGATGTATCCGGCTGGCAAACTTAGTCAGGAACAGCGCTTCTTCAATCGCCTCGTCATTATTGCCAATAACCGCCACCGGCTTGTCGCGGAAAAATGCGCCGTCGCAGGTCGCGCAGTAGCTGACGCCGCGTCCCAGCAGTTCCGCTTCGCCCTTAACCGTATTCGTGCGTCCCATAGACCCGGTCGCCAGAATAATGGCTTTGGCGTGAAACGTATCTGTCCCGGCCATTACCATTTTGGGATGCGAGGATAAATCTACGCCTACGACTTTGTCTGTCAAGAATTCAGCGCCAAAGGATTCAGCCTGCCGGCGCATAATTTCAACCAGATCGGCCCCGGCAATAGGGCCGGGTACGCCGGGATAGTTGCTGATTTTGGCCGTGATTCCCAACGCGCCGGCCGTCAACCCTTTGTCAATGACCAGCGTGCGCAAATCGGCGCGGGCCGTGTAGATGGCAGCCGATGCGCCGCCCGGCCCGCCGCCGACGATGATGACATCATATTCTTTGGGGCCGCCTAAGTTGGACAGCCCCATACCTAAATCCATGTTGAGATTCATTTTTTTTAGATTGGTCCAATCTTCAAGATTGGACCAATCTCGTAAATAACTTTGGTGTTTCGGGAATTGCAATTCCCGAAACATACTGTCCAAACAGGAAAGTTAAAAACGAGTGAACCCTAAGCAGCTTGTTTGAGTTTTGCCAGCAGCATGGGTTCCGGGGCAGCGCCTTCCATGTGAATGGTTTCGTTGATGACGGTGCGCGGCACGCCCTGCACGGCGTATTTATTGGAAAGGTGCGGGAATTCGATAGCCTCGACCATGTCGGCCGTGATCATGTCGCTTTCCATAGCCAATTGGTGTCCCATGAGGACGGCGCGGGGGCAGTAGGGGCAGGTGGGCGTAACAAAAACTTGCAGGTGAACGGGTTTGTCTAATGCCGCCGCCCAGGCTTTCATTTCGGCGCCGAGGCCGGTTTCGCCCCCGGCAACCATCATGATGTCTTCGATAATGGAGCTGAATTCGTAACCGGAGGGGATGCCGTAGAAACGAATGCCGTAATCTTTGGGGTCATCGCCGCCGGTCATGATGATGGTGGCCGGGATTTTATCTACGTTGTATTCTTCGGCAATCTCTTGGTGTTTGACGAAATCGTAGACTTCCAATGTGATCATATCGGATAGTTCAGCGACTTCTTCGGCCAACTGACGTGTCTCTTTGCAGTATTGGCATTCCATTTCCTGGGTAAAGACGACCATCTTTACCGGGTTTTTCAATTCCGCGAATTTTTCTTTTAATACTTTACGATCTGCTTCTTGCAATAAAGCCATTTTTGGTTTCTCCGTTTTTTTGCCTGAAAAGGGATGTGTATTTTGCCAGGCATTTTTTTGTGTAATTTTGGGAACTGTGCTGCTGTAGTTCCCATGTTCGTATGGTTAGATACGGAATTGGGAAGAAGGTTACAAAATGTGTAGATGCGTTCTTGCAAAAATCTCAGGCATCTTGTAACCTTCTGTTAGTATCACCCGTCTAAAAAACAGGTCAATCAGCCGGATGTAGGTGAAAATATGGATTCAACGATGACGAAAATTCTGAAGCTGGCCATGATATGTGTGTTGTGCATCGGAATTATTTCAGGACTTGTCTGGCTAGTTGGGCTGATTTTTTAATTTTTGTGTCCGTTCTGATGGTATGTTTTAGGAGAAATGGAGGTTCATGATGAATTTTGGCAAGAATGTAGGATCAACTGATCGAATTGTACGCGCTGTTGTGGGCGTTGTTTTGGTCTTGTTAGCAATTTTTATGCTGACTGGCGCGTTACAAATTATTGCCGGCATATTGGCGCTCGTTATGTTTGTAACGGCCGCAATCAATTTCTGCCCGTTATACACGTTGTTTAAGATGGATACGACCGGGAAGTAAAACCGTACGGTTTCCCCAACAGTTTTTAGCAGCAGGCTGGATAATTATCCGGCCTGTTGTTTTGTTGATTTGCATAGGAGACAACATGGGCACAGCCCACCACGAATGAATGAAAATCCACAGATGGCGCAGATGGCGCAGATTTAATCTGTGTAATCGGCGTAATCTGCGGTTTATTTACAGAGAATCCGGTAATTGTCAAGACCCAAAATAAGATGGGGTTTGAAGCAAAAAAAGGCAGCGGGAAATAACCCGCCCTTATCTGAACTTTAACAATT
>JANTHP010000031.1 GCA_024762395.1 Anaerolineae bacterium
AGCAAACTCGGCACAAAATCCACCAACGCCTGACGCGGCGCGCCCTGCCCTTCGTCGTATGAAGCAATGAACCGCAAAATTTCCCGCCCCACCGTATCCACCTGATTTTGCTCAATGTCGGCAAAGAAAAAGCTGCCATGATCGAGCGCCAGAGTAACGGCCGTTTCCACATCTGCCACCGCTGCTAAACGACGCGCCGACGGGGGCTGCTCATTCTTCAACGCCACCACCTCAGCACACAGCAACTGCACCAAAAACGGATGTCCCCGCGTCAAATCCAGCGCCCGTTGGCTGGCAGCCGGCTCGTACCGCAGCGTAAAATGGGCCACCGGCGACTCAATCAACTGCCGCGCCTCAGCCTCCTTCAAATAACCAATGCGAATAACCTGCACATTAATCAGATAACTGGCCCAGCGCTGAAACTCATCCAGCGTATGCGAGCCGGAAAGCAGCGCCTTAAACCGGGGACGGTGCTGGATAAGATGGCGCAGCATCCCCAAAACAGCCTCGCTGTCGAACCGATTCTGAGTCAGCGCGCTGTCCAGCACCTCAAATTCATCCAACATAAGCAGGGCGGAACGGCCGTCCAACGCCATCTCCACCTCATCCAGCCATTCATCAAAACAAGTAAACGGATCCGCTTGCAGCGCCGCCCGATCAATCTCCGGCAGTGCCAGACGCCGCTGCTGGCGGGCCGAACGAACCGCCGCCCGCGCCACATTGTACAAAAACCCCGCATCATCCCGCGCCCGCGAGGCCGGGCCTTGCAAATCCACAAAAAGCGGCACAATGGCATTGGGCAGCAAACGCCCCAAATTTTGCAGCAGCGACGTTTTGCCCACGCGCCGCTGACCATAAAGTAGCAGCGGCGGCTGGCGGCGGTCCAGCAAAAGCTGCTCAATGCGGGCGCTGATATCGGAACGGCCGACAAAAATCTCCTGCTGCTGGGTCAGCGGCACGCCGATGATATACGGGCTGTCAATCTCCTGACGCAGTTCAGCTTCGGCGGCCAGCGTCAGCGTCTGAGCGCCCACCACCCGCCGCCACGCATCGGCAATGGGACGAAAGCGGTCGGCGTAAGGTTCATCGCTGCGGGTCAGTTCGCGCACCAACCCATTCAGCCGGTCTTCGACAGCGCTGAGGGCCAGCCGCTGATTGTAGGCGCTTTCCTGCCGCTGCGCCGCCGCCACATCCTGGCTGATGCGGCTGAAACTACGCAGCAGGGCGCTGGTCGGGCCGGTTAATTCGCCGGCCGCCAGCAGCTTGTCGGCCTGGCTGATGGCTTGAACATCATCGCAGCGGGCCAACTGCCGCGCATCCAGTTCGATTTGAGCCGCCTGGGCTGCCCACCGCTGGCGGCTGCCGCTGACGTATTCCATCGCGGCCTGCCCGGCCGCAGGATCGCGGGATAACACAAGCAGCAGATGGGTATCTAAATTGATGAGGGGCAAGCGCTGAAATTCATCCCAAAATACGGAATGACGGTGCAAGAGGGAAGAACGGCCGTCGCCCAATCGCCGCTCATCCCAGCGCAGCAGCAGCATATTCCAGGCCATCAACAAGGGATAAGCGATAACCGGCCGCCACCAAACCAGCGTAAACCCCAGCAAAACGCCAATCAAACTAAAGGAAAGAAGCGGCCAATACGAATCAGACGCGGCAACAAAGAAAAAGAGACCGCCGCCCGCGCCCAGCGCCCCGGCCAGCCCGCCGGCCCAGGGACCGGTAATGCGTTCGGCCAATACATATGGCAGGGCAAACAACGACAGCAGCATGGCGCTAAACCCAATCAATCCCCACAAACCGCCGCCGGAACTGTCCGTCAATCCGGCCGACAAGCTGCCAAGCAGCCCGGCGATGAGGCCGCCAATGAGGCCGCGCCGCCAATTTTGCGTGCGCAGCCCCAGCGCCAGGGCAAACGGCGCGCCAATGGCCAGCCCGGCAGCCCACTGCCCCGCCGCCAATCCCGTCAGCCATCCGGCGACCATGCCGATGACGATGCCCGTAATGGCGCCGCTTATCTGCCGGATGATGGAGGCGGCCGGTTCTGCGCCGCCGGCGCGCCCGGAAATGCCGGCGGCGACACCATAAGCCAGTCCGCCGGCCAATCCGCTGGCTAATCCGATGACGGCGCTGGCAAGTAAATCGAAGGAAATATCGGCGGGCGCAGGTGTAAAAAGAGCAGATGCGCTCAACAGCAGCCCGCCGGCGATGCCTGTAACCAAACTCACAGCCATGCCGACGGCCGTGCCCACTGCCAGGCTGCCAATAACGCTGGTCATTAAACTGGCTACCACGCCGGCAGAAAGGCCAATCATCCCGCCCAACACCATCCCCTCAACCGGCGTTCCCAAGGCGCGTAAACTCAAAATAACGATGACGACGGCCAATAAAGGCCACGCCAGGTAGGACAGCAAAATCAACCGCCAAAAATCCCATCGCCGCCGCAAACGGTCAGGCACGCCGGCCAAACAAAAGTCGGGCGGCAGCAGGGGGTCTATTTCACGCACGGCGCTGCGCCATGCGGACGGGTGAAAAAAGAGCCAGAATAGTAATTGCCAGCTTCCCAGCCATATATTTTGGCTTAGCGGGGGTGAATCGGTGTAGAAACGGCCGTTTTTTGCCTTCATGCCATAAGTGTAGGGCAAGTTTGCAAACTTGTCCTACGCCTCTTGCTTCAAAAATGGCGCCGCCTGCCGCAGGGCGTCCTCGCGCCAGCCATCGCCCGTTTCCCCTTCCTCCAGCGTAAGCAGCCGCTCCCGGCAAAGGATTTGCAGCGGCATCGGCCAACGGCCGCTTTCAGCCAACAGCCAATCAACATCGGCCTCAGAGAAAGGGATGGGCGAGCTGGCAATTAACTGGCGCGCTTCAGCATCGGTCAATGGCCCCAACCGGGCGGTGTAACCAAAGATGTTGAAAAATGGCGAGCCGAGGCCGCCGTGCCGGGCCAATTCTGCCGGAGATTCATGCGCCGCCAGAATGAAGGCCAGATTGCCGCCGGTCTGATTGGTCGCCAACGAGCGTAAACTTTCCCAAAACGCATCGTCCAGTTCGGGATACCGCGCCATCGCCACGCCAATCTCATCGAACAAAATGACGGTAGGCGCGGTTAAATTGTCGCTGACCACATCAAGGAATGTGTCCAAATCGCCGCCGCCTGTATGGGAGAACCCCATTTGCTCTAACAAATAGCGCAGCAGGTTGGCGGATTGCCCCATGCGTGCGTCCTGGAAATCCACAAAAACCCAACGATAGCGGGCCGGGTCGGGCAGCCAATTGCGTCGTTGGTCGGGCCGAAGCTGCTGAGGCGGCGCGGCGGCAATGGTTCGGAGATGGTGCAGCAAGGAGGTTTTGCCGCTGCGTCTATCGCCAATGACGGCCGCGTTTTGCAAGGGGGGACGCTGAAGTAAATTGAAGATTCGCTTGATTTCGCGCTGACGGCCGTAAAATTGGCTGGGACGGGTAATGGGCGGGCCGGCGATGAAAGGCTGAAGGCTGAGGGCTGAAGGGTGAAGGGTGGGCGCTAGGCGCTGGGATGTGGAGGGTGTTTCCCACTGCCCGCTTTTGATGGATTGGTAGAGAACGGCCGTTTCCCTCCCCGGTTCTACCCCTAATTCATCCGCTAAAATCTGGCGGCAGGCCTCAAATTGGGTCAAGGCCGCACTGCGCTGCCCCTGACTAGCCAGAAGCCGCATCATCTGCCGGTGCGCCGCCTCATTGGTCTGATCCAGCGCCAACCACCGCCGCCCCAGGCCAATGCCCGCTTCGTATTCGCCGCGTTGGGCGTAAACGGCCGTCAAAGATTGGTACGCGCTCAAAGCAATTGCGCGCAGTTCGGCCCGCTGCTGCATGACCCAGGCTTCAAATTGGGGCGCTTGCCGCACGTAAAAATCTTCCAGGAATTCGCCGCGATAGAGGGAAACGGCCGTTTCTAGCTGGGAATTAGAGATTCGAGACTGGAGATTGGGCGCTGCCAGTCGCTTAAATTCAGCTACATCCAGCCAGTAATCGCTGTGAACATTAAAGGCGATGGTTTGATGGGTGACGGTCAAATAAGGTTCAACAACCTGGCGTAGTTTCATCAGGTCGCCGCGCAAATTGCGGCGGGCGTCGGCTTCGGGCATATCCGGCCACAGCAAGCCTGCTAATGATTGACGGGAATGGGAACGGCCGTTCACTGCCAGATACGCCAACAACGCCCGCGCCTTGCTGGATGCCAACCCAGACAGCAGCGTTTCCCCCATTTCCAACCGCATTCGGCCCAAAAACGCTAATTTTAGTACTTTTGTCATCTATCCTTTGCCTCAAAAAGCGCAAAATAAACGCTTGATCAACGCTTGATTGGCATCACCTTGTTATACTACATGCTAGGCGATGATTATAAAAACGGCCGTCGCCCTATCCAGTATACAACAATAGGATACATTACCTAACACATCTTTGATTATTCTATTTCTGCCCATGATATAATTTGCTTATTTCCCAAAATGGATTGCTTATGTCATCAAAACAACGCCAACTGGCACAACAAGGTCAAGCCCTACTCGAATTTGCCCTGATCATTACCGTACTGCTCATGATGATATTCCTCATCATCGAGAGCGCCCGCATCCTGTGGGCCTGGAACACCGTCCAGAATGCCGCCCGCGAAGGCGCCCGCTACGCCGTCACCGGTCAATTCACCGACCCGTGCGACAGCGCCGACATGCCCAAATTTGCCGACCTCTGCAACAGTACCGATCAGGAAGACAGACGGGTTGCTTCCATCATCAATGCCACCCACAAAGGTCTATCCGGCTTACCGCTTGATGAAACAACCGGCACATTTGAAGACGACAACTACTATCAAATAGAAGTATTTGGCGTTAATGAGAGTAATCAATTTCTCCCCTGGTACGGAGGCAGGCCCAGTAAACCGGTCATCGTGCGCGCTTACTATCGGGTTCCTATCATCACCCCCCTTTTACAGCCCATCATCTCCTCCGTTCCGGTATTTGGTCAAGTCACAATGACCAACGAATCATTTGGACAGTTGGGCGGTTCCGACCAGGGCGAAGGCGTCCCGCCGGAACTACCGCTCATTCCCACTGCCGGCGTCACGCCATCCCCTCTTCCCACCGATACGCCCGGCCCGACAGCGACACCCTCAGAAACGCCAACCGCAACCCCCAGCCCCACGCCGGACTACTGCGGCGTCGCCTTCGACTCTCCGCCCATTGCCGGCAATGATTTTGTAGACATTACGGGAGAATTTCAAGACATTGACGGAAACCCCATAGATGTCACCATTATTGACCAAACAACTGGCGCCACTCTGGGCGTTGGCAGATTCTTGGCGCGCAACGATCATGCCTGCCCCGGTTTCGTTCGCGTCACACTTAGCCAGCAGCTCATTGTAGACCATTTGATCGTCGCCGATACCGTTGCCGTACTCAATGATTTGACCGATACGGCCTTTGTACTGCCCGCGCCGCCTACAGAAACGCCTACCTTCACGCCATCGCCAGCGCCTACAGCCACGCCCAGCAGTACACCTACCATCACCCCATCGCCCACACCAGGCAATCCTTACATTGTTCTGCTGCCAAACTGCGGTTCAGCGCCAAACATTCAATTCACCGTTCAGGGGTTCAACTGGTCCACAAACGAAGACATCAGCCTGTATTGGGATTCCGACCAACTGCAATCCACCATCAACACAGGCGCAAGCACTGCCTTCTCTCAAAACTGGACGATAAACGGCGTCGTTAATGGCACTGATTATGAAGTGGTTGCCATTTCCCCCAACGATACTGCCAGCGCTACATTTTCTGTACCATGTCCGGTTCCACCAACGGCCACGCCCATTACGGCCACGCCCACAAATACGCCGGAACCGGCTGACCTTATCGTTGTCGGCCCGCCGGAGTTAATCAGCACACCGCCCATTGTCGCTTATGAACCGGTTGATTTCCGGGTTGTCATCAGCAATACCGGCGGCATTGACATTGAAAGTCAATTCTTTGTAGACATCTACCTCGATCCGTCAATCGTTTTAACCACGACGATACCCATCACCCAAAGCGGCGGCTATCAAGGGGTTGGCTCGTTGGCTGGCGGTGCATCGCGGGTTATCACCATCACTGCGCCGCTGGGCTTTGGCAATGCACCGGAAGATCATTTGGTATATGGCATGGTGGATTCGATTGAGCAAATTGAGGAAGATATTGAGACAAACAATATCTCCACACCGTTCCCCTACAATCAGGTCACGCCAGCGGCCACCCCCACGCCAACGCCTGTTCCTGAACTTGGCGAAAATAATATCATCGGGGTGGTCTATTACCCCACGAACAAGGGGTTATCGCCTCTCTTGCGAGCTAATGTGACGTTAGTAAATGCCGATACATCTGAAGTGGTGAAGACAACTACCACAGACCCATTTACGGGTTTTTATATATTCACTGATTTGGCCATAGGCAGCCCGCCTATCAACTACAATGTTTTGGCCTGTGGTTCGTTGATTACAGATGAAGGCGCTATTGAATACTTTGGCTTGCGTACTGGCATTACGCTGCCTTACGATTTCCCGGTAAATATCTATACGGACAATTCGTCGCCCTGCCCATAAGCAAGTCGGCGTTAGACCTGCGCGGTTGGCAACCTTCGGTTGTACAAAACCTCGCAGGTCTCCAGATACTTCTAATGGATGCGCAGTAACAGGAAGGTTATGAATAAATCTCAGAGAACGCTTCTTTTTTCACCAATGGCATTGCTGCTGGGTTTAACGATCCTGGTGTACCAGTTGATGGCGGGCGCGGCGGCAACGGCCGTTGCCTCACCCTCTTCGCCCGCCGCCCCAAACAACGCATCGGAGTGGAAAACCCCCATTACGATCACCAATATGACCAATGCGCCCAATGGCGCATCGGGAGCGGTGGTTAAAGCATCGCCTGATGGCGAAACAGTAATGGTTGCCTTCAACTGGGAACGAGACGATACCGCAAATGACCCCTATTATCGCCGTTCGTTGGATAGAGGCGAAACCTGGTCGCCGGTAACACCCATCGTTTCCAGCACCGTTCAAGCCAGAGCCGTGCATCTGGATTATGGTTCCACAGGCATTGCCCATGCGGTGTGGATTTCAGGGACAGAGAACGCAGGTCTCATTTATTCGCGGGAGAGCAGCCCCAACAGCGATACCTGGACAGCGCCCATTGCATTGGTTGCCGCAGGCAAAGACCCAGGTGTAACTAACCCGTATATCGTCGCCAGCAACAACAATCGCGTAGATATTGTTTGGGCGGAAGGAGACAGCACACTCCCTGATCCGGATCCAAACATCTACCATGCTCGTTCAAATGACGGCGGCAGCAGTTGGCCTGTTGGCCTTCAAGGCATTATTACGTCAACCAATTTTCTGTCACAGTTCCCGGCAATGGTTGTTGAGCCAGACGGCACAATTCATGTTGTTTACCAAAATGACGACAACCTCATTTTCGATCCGCCGCCGCCCCGATTCGCCGGAACCATCTATTATGTTCAAGGCAATGAAACTGCGGGCAGTATCCAATGGAGCAGCCCTGTGCCAATTTCGACGGTTGACGACGCCAGAGAACCGGAAATCACGATTATCAACGGCGTTCTGCATGTTGTTTACACCGATTTTGTCGACACCGATACGGAATATCTGTACCACACAAAGTGTAAATCGCAGTGCACGACTGAGAATGGGTGGCATTCATCGGGTCAAGTTTCCGGTCAGCTTGTGGGCGCCAATGGCGTTGAACCGTTGAATATCGTCTCATCGCTGGTCCATCGCGGCAACTGCGCCATCGCTTATTTTCATGGCATTGCCCAGGGCAGCGATGAACAAATCATGGGTACCAACAGCTGCAGTGGATGGGATGCAGGCCCGCGCGACTATGTAACACAAGCGGATGTGCAATCCATCAATCCCAGTCTGGCTGTGCAAAATGATTGGTGGCTTTATTTGACTTATGAACAAAATATTGGCGGCGTGCATCAAATTTATTTCCATCGCGCCGCACCCGATATTATGCTGCCGGCTATCTTTAACTCGGGTGTGGATACGCAATGAACCGATTAGAGTGGATTCTGGGCATTTTGCTGGTGGTTCTGTTGGTGATTGTGGCTGCGCTTTCGCTGGTGTTCTGGTTTCGGCCGGATGCGCCTACGACTGCGTCGCCCAATATAGCGGCTGAGGTGGCGGCGTATGCCAATCAAGTGGAACCAACGCCGGTATATGCCGGACATACGGCTCAAATTGCGTATACGGCCGCTCGGGAAACGGCCGTTTCCTGGCAAAACGACGCCATCCTGCTCAGCGCCCGCGCCACCTGGCCCCAAGGGATGACCGAAAAGGAACTACGGCAAGGCGAAACAACCTGGACATTCACCTTCTACTCAGCCGCCGCCGACAAAACGGCTTTGATTTCAGTCATAGACAACAAAGCCAACATCATCACCCAGGGAACCTTAAAACAACCCGCCAACGCCATCACACCCGCCGGCTGGCATTTGGACAGTTCCGACGCCATTGACCAACTGCTTGAACAAGGGGGGACCGATTTTATAAACAGAGAGGGTATCACCAGCTTGACGATGACCTTAACGACGGATCCGGAAAACGGCCGTATCCAATGGCTCATCCAACTGGCCGCCACCCAAAGCCTGCGCCTCTTAACCATGAACATAGACGCCACATCAGGCGAAATTCTATCTGTTGACCAAACAACATAACTACAAAGGTGACAGTCACTGATATTAATAAGTGACTGTCACTTCTGAGATTTAGTAATTACAACCAAACAACGTAACGGAGTCAGGTATTGATTTTTAATCAGACCAAGTAGTATCAGTAGGAGAATATCAAATGACAGCACAACCCACATCAATCCACAAGCGGCAATTCGGCCAAAGTCTGGTCGAAGTCGCCCTATTCTTACCCATCCTCGTCATCCTTATCGCCGGGGTTGTCGAAGTCAGCCAACTCGTCATCACCCAAAACCGCGTCAGCAACGCCGCCCGCGTGGCCGCCCGCTACGGCGCCAACGGCGGTGAAGACGAAGGCATCCTTAACACCGGCCTCAATTCCATCACCCAAACCCTCGTCATCACCGACACCGATTGGGATATATGGGTCATCCGCGGAACCATCAATGATAGCAGCGATGGCTTCAGCGATTGGGAATTCAGCCATGTATATGGCATTTCCAACACCGTTCTGTTCAGCGACGTCAACGAAACCAGCATCCAGGATGAAGTGCTGGACGAACTAAAAACAGGCAACCCAAACGTCGCCGGACTGCGAATTGTCGGGTCATACATGCTGCATGACGTAGATTCCATTCTGGGATTAGACGCCTTCCCGCCCCTGGCCAAAGCCAGCTCCGTCCGCGCTCTCAACGTCATGCGCGTCACCGGCGTTGATCTGGACACAACCGCCGGCTGCGACGCCTTCCCCATCGCCGTCAACGAGGAAATTCGCTCCGTCACCCCGCCCGGCACAGGGGCAAATCCATATCCCGAAGCCAATGAATTCACCTATCCGAACACCCCGCCAACTTACAACCAATTCACCAACCACGTTTCCGACATACCATTAACTGACGCCCAGGAAGGCTACATCTATAAAATTCGGCAAGGCGCTCCCGGTACAGGTAACTTTTCCTGGCTCGTATGGAACATCCTTTACGTATCCGCCAACGCCAATACATTAGCCGACAGCTTAACCTGGCCCGGCGACAGCAGCAATTACCCCACTTACGGCTATTACGAACCCGGCGATCCCAACGACACCACATTAAACATTGATGATTGGGTCGCCAGCAGCACAGGTGCAATTAGCGCCAACGCTGTACAAACGCAAATGGAAGAACATGTTTCCAGAGAACGCACACTCCGTCTGATAGTCTGGGACACAACAAACGGCGGAACTGGCGTGAATCTCTGGTATCAAGTCAAACGTTTTGCCATCTTCCGTTTTCATGGCTATCGCAGCAACGCCGGGCAGGGCGGCCCCTGGATCCTGGCCGAATTCATCCGCTGGGATGATTCTTGCGGTCAGTTAGCGCCCTAAAGTACACCTAGACCTGCGAGGTTGGCAGCCGAAAGTTGCCAACCTCGCAGGTCTATACACCTTATGACTGTGACCGGTCTTGGCAACAGTTCTTGTTACCGACCACGACACACAAACTATTGGAGAGTAATTCAATATGAACAAAAATCAATCTCCACAACCAACCGATTCTGACAAACAGAATCAAAATGAACGCGGCCAAAGCATTGTCCTCATCACCTTTATGTTAATTGGCTTATTGGCATTTGCCGGCATTGCCGTTGACACAGGATTCACCTTCGCCCGCAGTTCGCAACTGCAAGCGGCAGTGGATGCAGCCGCCCTGGCAGGCGTCACCGAATTAACCGGCGGCGGTGTGGCTCAAGCCGATATGAGGGCCAGCCAGTTTCTAAACGCTAACAACATTCCCGTTGGCACCACCATCATTAAAAACGGCGTGCCCATCACCACCACCATGGCCAGCAACTCCCGCAAGACGGAATTGGGCGAAACGTTGTACTCCCTTACTGTTACCTGGCCGGTTGAGCATTACTTCCTGCAGTTGGTAGGCTGGGATGTAAACAACCTGACCAAATCGGCCACAGCCGCTTACTTCCCTCTGGCCGATATTTACGCCAGCCGCCGCGTCGAATCCGGCGTTCTCAGCACTTCTAACCAAAGCGTCTTCGGCCCGCGCATCTGCATCAACTATGGCGATCCCTTCTCGCCCTGGACCAGCCCATGGGCGCCCAATCAGTATACATATCGTTATCGCATCCTCATTCCTGAAGACTATCCATCCGACATCTTGCGGGTAGAACTGTTCGATCCCGACTCCATCAATCAAGATGAAGATACGCATGCCGTTACTTACTCGGCTAACGCTCACGCGCTAGACCCGGCCAACTTTCCTCTTGCCCCCGAAACCAAGACATGCAGTTCTACCGATCAAAGGAATCCCTGTCTCATCGCAACCGGCGAAAAAAACCTTGCAGATTCGGGATTGGCCGAGTTAGATCAAGTTAATCCCTTCTGGTTTGTTCGTATTGACGAAAATCGCGGCGCCGGCTCTCCCCCCGGCAATGACGGCTGCGGCAGCCCCGGTTCGTATAATACTGGATTCAATACAGACACCCTTTATGAACTTTCCTACTACACACAAAACGGCGACGGGACCGTCACGGAAGTAACCCTGGCCCAGTACACCGGCCAAACCGGCGACAGCCGCGATACAGACAGGGGCGCAGCCTATCCCGGCGATCATCTTACCGACATGCACTGGGTTTCCCCCGGCGGCACAGTCCTTTATGATCAACCGGCCCCGGTTCCAGTTGACGACGGCTCGCCCGGCGATTTTGAATTGGATCTCACACAAGATGTTCCCGGTATTCTGGTAGACCCCAACACCGGCAACAGATATATCTATCTTAATGTTACGGCTCTGAACGGCGCTACGGAAAATGGGTTTGAAGTATGGGCCGGGCCGCTTTACCCCAATATTTCCAGCGATGTCAACACGCGCAACATCCAGGTATTGAACGCCCCCGGCTCTCATGCCTCCCAAGGGGCTACGGTATACGCCATGGGCAACCTGCCCATGAACTCTAATGTTGATTTCCCAGTTGATATCCCGCTTATTTATGTTGGCCCTGAGATGGCCGGTCAATCTATTTTCGTTAGTTTGTATGACACAGATGCCGGCGCACAGCCGCCCATCATCTTCTACTTCGATTCGCTGGCCGAAGAGGATTGGTCGTTGACCTTTGGCGCCGGCGACCCAGACCCGGACGGCGTTTCCGGACGATGCCTGCCAGGCAGTTGCCAAACTCAATGGGTGGATCCCTCCTATGAAATCGTAGTTCCCGGCATACTGGACAACTGCGATTGGGACAACCCAACACAAGACGATTGTACGCCGTTTTATGGCGGCCGTCTGATGGCCCGCTACATTGGCGGCAGCCAGGATACCTATGGCTGGCAAATTAACGTGACCGGTCTGCCTTACCTGGTGAAATAGTTATGGAGGTGACAGTCACTTTGGAGGTGACTGTCACCTTGCAAGCAAAGCAGATAATCCTATGAACAATTTACTAACATACATCAAGCAACATACCACGAAAGGGCGATCGCAAGATCGCGGACAAGGGATTGTCGAATATGTGCTGATTCTGGCGTTTGCCGGTTTGGTTATTATTGCCATCGTGAATGTGATGGAACCAGTCATCGGCAATGTATTTTCGCGCCTGGTTTACAACAATTCGGTGGCGCCGCCATCGCTGGCCGGGTATACGCCGCCACCAACGAATACGGCTACGGCAACAACCGATCCCAATGCCACAGACACGCCATCGCCTACGCCTACGGAAACGGGCACGCCAACGGAAACGCCTACAGAAACGCCCACCGGGACATCCTCGCCTACCGCCACAAGCACACCGCCTTTTGTTGCTTGCGAATACCAGGAAGTCGGCGGAGAGGTTGTGATTGAGGCGGAGTATTTTGCCAGTCAAACGCTTGGTCAAGGCAGCGGCGCCGGTCATTTGTGGGTCTCGACGGCGAACTTTTCGGGCTTTAGCGATATTTCGGCTATGTACGCGAATCCAAATGATGGCGATAATATGGGGTTAACAACCGATGGCCCGCGCATGGACTATCTCGTTCGTATTGCTAATGCGGGAAATTATTATATTTTTGTGCGCGGACGGCCGGAAACGCCTAGCCAGGGTGGTAACGATTCTTTCCATGCCGGGTTCAATGGCAATGCTGTTACGCTCAGCGGCACAGGGTTTACCGGATTTAGCGATGACGCCAACAATTTCCATTGGCGGCGCTGGGACACGCCCGTCAACCTTGCTGCGGGGCAGCACACGCTCAACATCTGGATGCGCGAGGACGGGATGGTTGTTGACCGGGTGATGTTGAGTACCGACAGCGGCGCGATTGGCATTGGCAGTCAGGCCATTGGCCCAGCCAGCAGCATTGCCCCGGCCGGCTGTACGGGGGAACCACCAGATATGCCCACATCTACGCCAACGGCTACCAATACGGCCACAGCGACGGCTACGCCAACAGCGACATCCACGCCGTCGCCGACGTATACGCCAACGCCGGGTGCAGTCATTTATCTCAGTTCATCATCCGGCGGCACGGCCGGCGGCAGTGTCAGCTTTGCCGATGAGGATGTACTGACTTTCACTGACGGGCCTGATGATTGGGCCATGTATCTGGACATGGGCGATACTGATCAGGAGGTCAGAGACGACGATCTACGGGCGCTTATGATTCTAGGCGATGGCTCTGTCTTAATGAGCTTTGCCAACGCAATTGACGTGCCTGGTGTGGGCACGGTGGATGATTCGGACATCGTGCGCTTTATTCCGGCATCAACCGGCGGTTCAACATCCGGTAGTTTTGAAATGTATTTTGACGGTTCGGATGTGGGACTGACGGCAAATGGCGAGGATATTGATGCGCTGGCGGTGTTGGCTGACGGCCGTATCCTGGTTAGCACAACCGGCAATAGCAACGTAAGCGGCGTTTCCGGCAATGATGAAGACCTGCTCGCCTTTACGCCGACCCAGCTTGGCGCTGACACCAGCGGTAGTTGGGAAATGTACTTTGACGGCTCCGATGTTGGCCTTTCTGATGGCAACGATGAAGATGTCAATGGGGCCTGGGTTGATCCCGCTTCCGGCGACATCTACCTGACCGTCCGCGGGCCTTTCGGCGTCAGCGGCGTCAGCGGTGATGAATCGGACATCTTTGTTTGCACACCAATCTCGCTGGGCAATTCAACCAGTTGTACCTTCAGCTTCTACTGGGACAGCTCAGCAGGTGGCTTCGGTAACGAGAATATAGACGGCTTGTTTATTGATCTTCCGTAGATGGGTTCATAATTAAACCGTCAAAAAGCCTCGCAAATCGTGTGATTTGCGAGGCTTTTTTGTGTCGTCGGGAGAACGTAGAGCGTTCTGATTGGCGTTCCCACGCAGGGCATGGGGACAAGATAGCTAGACGGAGCGGCGCATTCGAGTCAAAATTAGCAGGAGACCGGCCAGGCCAATGCCTGCGCCCAGGAACCACCAGGAGGCTTGAGGCTCTGGCGGAGGGCTTGGGGCCAGCGGAGGTGTCGGAAAGGGCGTTGGGAAGGGTGTGTTGATGGTTGTGGGAGAGGGAACGGCCGTTTCCGTTGCCGCTGCCGTTTCCGTTGGCGCTGGCGTGACGCTGGGAACGGCCGTGTTCGTTGGAACGGAGGACGGAACGGCCGTCGGCGTAAGCGTGGGCGGGAGCGCTGCCGTAGGCGTCATTACTGCCGTTGGCATGATGGTTACCCCAGGCGTTACCGTTGGCGGCGGGACTGCTGGCGGAAGCTGCTCCACCGTCACCCCTTCCTCCACCAGGAACAGCGGCGGCCCGCCAATGAGACATTCCCCATCACAGCGCGCCCCTTCCAATGTGATAGAGTAAACGTCATTCACAGGAACCAACTCCGTCGCCTCACCCGTCACAGTCACCAACTGAGCCGATTCTGCCAACGCCGGAACTTGCAAAGACACAGCCACTTGATTCCGCGCCCACATCACCCGCGTCACCCCCTGCGGGCGGTTGAAACTCATGATGTAATAGTTAGTTCCCATTTCCCGCCGGATGGGGTAGGTAAATCCGCTGAGGTATTTGATGGTGGTTTGGTAGGCGTAATAGGCGGGACGTTTGGAGAAGTCATACGGCCGTATCAATCCCCACGACTCCTCGCCCGGTAAAATGTTAATATCCACCAGCTTATACACCGCCATCCGCCCGGCCCCGGCATAAAACCCCAGCGCAAACGCCTGCGGGATGTACCACGCCTGCTGCTCCAAATCCAGCGGAAACGCCTGCACCTCCACCGGCCATTCCGGGTCTTGGCTGGGGCGGGCGTTCGTCTCGTTCACCCACACCGCCTTCATCGGGCTGATACCCGCCGCCGACTGCGCCGCAAACGCATTGCCGATAATCGTGCTCATCGTCTCCGGCCGAAAATAGATATGCAGCGAAATGACATCGAAGAAATAATCGTTAGCCGCCGCTTCCGGGTCGGCCGCAACCACGTTTAGATAGCGGCGCAGATATTGCGGGTCATGCCAGTAAGTCATTCCGCCCAAATGAATCGTCGCTGCGGGATCGGCTTGTTTGATGACTTGATAAGCCACCTTGACCAGCCGGTAATAATCCTCCGTCGAGCCGCTGAATTCATGGCCGTACACATCTGGGGCGATGTCTGGCTCATTCCACACAATCCAGTGATGAACGCCGCGCGGCCCGTAATAATTGGCAATTTGACGCACATAATTGGCCCACAAATTGCCAGGATCATCTATCGGCAGGTACAAACCGCGCGGTACGCCGGCGGCAAATTCGCCATCGGTAGCCCAATTGGGCGTGTTCTTCAGCAAGCCGACCACCGTGCGACCTTGCGCGTTGGCTTCGGTCAACCATTCTTCCAAAACATGTAGGGTGTTCCAATCACCGGGGCCAGTGGGCTGGATTTCGTTCCAATAAAACAAAATCCGCTCCCAACCCACGCCCAAATCGGCGGCTTCGTTGGGCGCCCAAAAGGATTCGACAGCGCCAAAACGGGGGTCTACGGCCGTTTGCGCCACTGCCGTTTGCACCGCTGCCTCTTTATTTTGCGACAAGGGAGCGAAAACGGCCGTCATCCCCAACAAAGCCAACGCCAATTTCCACCATAATTTCTTCATGCAAGCATTCCTATCCACAAATGGGCAACATTATACCAAACAATATCGCATCACGTTTTACGTTTCACGTTTCACGTTTTACAATAGAGTCATGATCCAATTGCAACTCCGTCCCGCCCAAGCCGAGATATTGAAATATGAAAACGGCCGTCTCGCCATCAGCGCCGTGCCGGGGAGCGGTAAAACCTTTACCCTCTCTCTGTTAGCCGCGCAGTTGATTGCCAACAGCATCAATGTGGATGCCGGAGAGCAAATCCTCATCGTCACCTACCTCAACGCCAGCGTAGACACCTTCCGCGCCCGCATCCGCAAACGGCTGGATGAGATGGGCTTGCCCGCCGCAGGGTTCGACGTGCGTACGCTGCACAGCCTGGCGCTGGAAATCGTGCGCCTCTCCAGCAGCGGCCTGGATGACAGCGACCCCGACGTGCTGGACGAAGTACGCTCCGCCAACGCCCTGGCCATTGCCGTTGACGGCTGGATCGAGACCCATCCCGACGAATGGCACGCTTTCCTGCCCGACAACAGCCCCCAAATGCGCGCCCGCTGGCGGCAAATCACCGAACGCACCGCCCGCGCCTTCATTCGCACGGCAAAGAATGAGCGGTATTTGCCGGAGGATATTTTGGGGAGACTGGAGACTGGGAGATTAGAGACTGATAGTCTCCAGTCTCCAATCTCCCAGTCCCCCTTGCTCCACATGATGGCGGGGATTTACGGCCGTTACCAATCCATCCTCACCCGCCAGGCCACACTCGACTTTGACGACCTCATCTGGCAGGCGACCAATCTCATCGAACAGCGGCCCGATTTTGCCGCCGAACTGCGGCGGCGTTGGCCGTATGTGTTAGAAGACGAGGCCCAGGACAGCGTGCCATTGCAAGAAGTTTTGTTGGAGCAACTCACCGGACACGATGGCAATTGGGTGCGCGTGGGCGATCCCAATCAAGCCATCACCAGCACCTTCACCGCCGCCCATCCCCGCTTTTTCAACGCCTTCAACGACCGTCCCGATGTCGTCTCCCTGCCCCTGCCCAACTCCGGCCGCTCCGCCCCGCTCATCATCGGCGCGGCCAATACGCTGCTGCATTGGGTGATGGACAAGCACCCCGTCCTGGAAGTACGCGAAAACACCTTCCGCCGCCAGGACATCCTGCCCACGCCCCCCGGCGACGCCCAACCCAATCCGCCAGACAGCGAAGCCGGCATCCGCATCAAGGTGTACAAACACCGCGAAGATGAAGAACTGCCCGACATCGCCCGCCTTGCCAACGCCTACGCCAAGAAATACCCGGAACGCACCCTCGCCATCCTCGTTCCCACCAACCAAACCGGCCACACGCTGGCCGAACATCTGGATGAATTGGACGCCGATTACGACAATCTGCTGCGCGGCGGCACGCGGGAGCGGGAAATTGCCGCTGCCATGCACGCAATTCTGGCGATTTTGGCCGACCCGTTGGACACAAAAGCGCTGGTCAACGTCCACGCCAGTCTGCACGCGCTGGAACATCCCGCCGCCGCCGCGTCCTTTGACGAAGATGGCTTGTCCCGCTTTCACACCCTCCTCCGCAGCGTCTACCGGCCTGAAGATTTACTCTTCCCCCGCACCGACGGAGATGCTGCCCGCGCGCTTCCGGCCAATGTCGCCAGCGAGATGGATTTGGAACTGGTGGAGCGATTAGCTGAGTTTTTGCGGCGGGCGTTTGCGTTACGGCCGTTACCCATTGACGATCTCGCTTTAGCCCTGGGCGACGAACTGTTCGCGCATGGCGAAGTACATGAGGCCGATTTAGCGATTGCGTACCAGATTGCGGCCGTTTTGCGCCGCTGGCGCGACACGCAACCCGATTGGCGGCTGCCGGAACTGGCCGCCGAACTGGAAAGCGTCGCCGAGGGGAGACGCAAACTGCCTGTCACCACCCCCGCCGACATCGGCTACGAGCCGGAGCCGGGCCGCATCACGCTCACCACGCAGCACAGCGCCAAAGGGCTGGAGTGGGACGCGGTGTTCCTGGTGGGGATTGACGGCTTTTGGATTCCGGGCAATTTGGACGCGTCTTTCTTGGGCGTCCACGACTTTCTGGGCGGCGACCCGGAGGCGGAGGCGGCGGCCCAGCTTCGTTTTTTGATGGAGGGAGAATCGGGGTTGTATGACGGCCGTTCCGCCACCGAATCAGCCCACATAGACATCATCAGCGAACGGCTGCGCCTGCTGTACGTGGGCATCACCCGCGCCCGGCGCTACCTGCACCTCAGCCGCAGCCGCGCCACCCGCCAATACAACAAGGAGCGCGACGCCGAACCGGCAACAGTGATGGGTGTTTTGTATCGGTACTTGAAAGAAGCGAGGGGATAACGAAGCAATGGACAAAAAATTTTTAATTATTGGACTTCTTTTTGCCGATGCGATACTTATTAGCACTATTGTATGGTTTACAGATATTTCTGGCTGGAATATCTGGGTCCGCCAAATAATAATAGCAATTCTTTTGCTCGCAAACTTGGTGATTATAAACCGCTACAAATTACGATAGGTTGCAAATCATAGCAGGGTGGCAGAGAGAAAACGGCCGTCCAGTCACCACACCTATGCAAGCGTCATTTCGACCGTAGGGAGAAATCCTTCCTCACACATCAAGAGAAGATTTCTCTTCGCTGCGCTCATCGAAATGACAATGGGTTAGGTGTGGTTGTTGTCGAAAGGGGGGAGTGGGGAGAGAACGGCCGTATCACTCCTCCAACCCATAAAACGTCAACTGGCGCGGCGTGATAATGCCAATCGTTTCATACGATTTCAAACGCAGCAAATCCTTGTCGAAAGTCACAATTAACCCCGCTTCCCCGGCAACCGCGCATTCAATAATGCGATTGTCGTCCGCATCATCGGGAACAACGTCAAGCGTGATTGTCGGTTCAACCAGTTCCGCCAATTCACGCACAACGTCAACAAACTGCTGCGTTCGGCTTTCAGACCAACCCATCTTTTCCCGCAGTTTGCGCCTCAGCTCAGATAAAATCGCCTCGGAAACAATGAGTTGCACCAGTCCCACTGAAGCCAACTGCATCACCCTTTCGGCGCGGCGGCCAAAGAGCGCGGCGGAAATATATACGTTGGTATCGAATACGATTCGTAATGGGGGCATTAGCCGAGGAATGCTTCTAACTCATCATCCGTTTCCAGGTCAAGGCGAACGGCCGTTTCCTCACCCCATTGCCGTATCAATCGCCACTGTCGAGCAAATTGATAATGACGGAACGCCTCCCGCATCAAATCGCTTTTGGTACGATTCTCCATCTGGGCCGCATTCTCAATGGCCGCAAACATGTCTGGCGGAACAGAAATACTCATAATGCGCGAATCGCGCTGTTGTGCAGTCATCTTTTACCTCTCGTAATACTATGTAATACAAATTTCTTCCAGTATGGATTTTTAGCCAAAGTTTGTCAAGAGACTCGCTAACTTGCATATTTGCCGCTCGCACACCCGCTTTACGTTTTACGCATTACGTTTTACAATAACCTCATGAGTACAAACAACCCCTTCTACCACCGAGGCGCCCTCCGTAATGCGGCCGATTTTATTGGCCGGGAAGCCGAAATCAGTCAAATTCTGGGCCTGCTGCGCAACGGGCAGAGCGTTTCGCTCATTGGGCCGCGCCGCATTGGCAAAAGCTCCTTGCTGATGCACTTGTGCCGCCCCCAAACTCGCAAGCAAATGGGGCTGACGCCAGACCGCTTCCTGTTTGTACTGGTAGACTGCCAGGAATTGGGCGGCTCGCCGCCGGAAGAGGTGTACGAAGCGCTGTTGACCGGCTTGCTGGATGCGGCTGATGAAGCGGGCGTGCCGCTGGCGCCGGTACAGCAGCCGGGAACCTATCGCGCGTTGGATCGGGCCTTGCGTCAAATCAGCCAAAAAGGCGTCTCTGTGGTTGTCTTGCTGGATGAATTTGAGCTGTTGGCCGTCAATAAACATTTGACCCCCTACTTTTTTGCCCGGCTGCGCGGTTTGACAACTAAATACGGGTTGGCTTACCTCACGGCCAGTCAACGGCCGTTATTCGCCATCACCGCCGAAGAAGCCATCCTCAGCTCCCCCTTCTTCAACATCTTTGTCACCTTGCCGCTGGGGCTGTTTTCAAATGAAGAAGCGGAAGAACTGCTGCATAACCGGCTGGCATCCTCCGATATCCAATTTTCGACAGCCTTGCAACAGTACTTGATTTTCCTGGTAGGGCCGCATCCGTTTTTCTTGCATGTGGCCGGTTATCACGCCTTCCAAATGTTGGCGCAAGGACAAGATTTGACAACTGACGACGGGTTAGCCCAATTGGACGCGCCCATTGAAGTGGAAGCCGGTTCCCATTTAGGCTACCTGTGGCAAAACCTGACGCCCACCGAACAATATGCGCTGGCTATTGCCGACGGCCCCATTGACAGCCTGCGCCTGCTGGAACAGCAATGCTTGCTTGTTCAAGATGGCGACGGTTACCGCTATGCCAATGAAATTCTGCGCCGGTTTGTCCGCCGGCAAGAGGTGGCAGGGTTGATTCAGGCCGGGCCGTTTGTGATTGACCAGCAGCGACATCAGGTATGGGCCAAAGGGCAGGAAATGAGCCTGACCACATCCCAATTTAGCATTTTAGTGCGATTATGCGAGCTGGAAGGCCAGGTTGTGCCGGGCGAGGATTTGGAAACGGCCGTTTGGGGCGAAGTCCTCATTAACGATCCCGACCGGCTCAAAACCCTCATCAAACGGCTGCGCCGGGCCATTGCCCCCTACGATACCTGGATCATCAGCGAACGCGGCGTCGGCTATGCGCTCAGACCGCCGGAGTAGGGAACTAGTGGCAGGGCTGCAAGGTTGCAGAGTTGCAAGGTTGCAAGGTTGCAGGGTTGCAGGGTTGCAAGGTTGCAGGGTTGCAGGGTTGCAAGGTTGCAGGGTTGCAGGGTTGCAAGGTTGCAAGGTTGCAGGGTTGCAAGGTTGCAGGGTTGCAGGGTTGCAAGGTTGCAGGGTTGCGAGGTTGCAAGGTCGCAAATCCTATCACGCATCACGCATTACGCATCACGTATCACGTTCCACGCATCACGCATCACGCATTACGTTTCACGCTTCACGCTTCACGTTTCACGTTTCACGTTTCACGCTTTTATTTCTACTTGCCCTTCTCATCATCCCCTCAACCTCTGCCAATGCCCAAACCCAGCCCCCCAGTTACTGGCAATACCGCGCCTCCGGCCGTTTGCAGCACGCACTTACAGCCGATTTGGATGGGGATGGGATTGACAATTTCATTGCGGTGGATGAAAACGGCCGTGTCGCCATATTGGATGCGAACGGTCAATTGCAGCACAGCTATCTTGCCCCGGGGCCGGTAACGGCCGTTCACACCACCCGCACGGACAGTTCGCCTCAATCCAATCAGAGCATCGTCCTGGGACTGCGCAACCGGTTAATTTTGCTCTCAGCCACCGGCGCGACCATCTGGCAAACGCCGCTGGTCTCAGTGGCAACGCCGCCGGATTTATTGACCGGCGGCAGCCAGGATTCAGAGGCTGAATGGCAAGAACAGTATGAAGCGGTTCCGACTGCTATAGACAGCCTGGATTGGGATGGAGACGACCGTAACGAAATCCTCATTCTACTCGATTCCGGCCAACTACAACTGTTCAGCGCCGATGGCAGCCTGATTTGGCGCTACGTGCGCAACACCAACCCCGACCTTAAAACCGAACCGCACATGCGCGTCATTGATTTAGACCAAGACGGCCAGACCGAAGTAGCGCTGGGATATTTCAATCCTCAACTGCGTTTTAGCCATTTAGCGCTCATCGGGCGCAACGGCCGTCTCCTTTGGGACCAGGAACAACCCATCTCCGGCCGCATCACCGCCATGACAGATGTTCTGCTGGACAGCCAGCCGGCCATCGCTGTGGGAACCAGTTTGGGGCAAGTAACCCTTTACAATGCCGACCGGCAGCGGCTTTTATACCGGACAGTCAACAAACCGGTAACAGCCATGACGGCCGTATCTTTAGAAGATGGCCCCGGTTTTGTCATCGGCACAGATGCAGGCAGCCTCATCGCCTACAACTGGCAAGGGCGGCGGCAGTGGACGCGCCACCTGTCGCCAACCGCCAGCCGCCCCCTCTTAAGCCTGTCGGCGGCGGCCATGACCACCCCGGTTAACCAACCCGTCCTGGCAGCGGCGCTTGGCCCTCCCAATGAGGTTGAAGCGCAGGTTGAAACCGGCGGGGCAAAAGTTGTTTTATTATCCCGAAACGGCCGTACCCAGGAAACTATCGAAGCCATCGAAACCACCGTGCCGCCCCAGCTAACCGACATCAATGGCGACCAGCATGGCGAACTTTTGCTGGCCCGATTTGCCATTTTGGAACTGCATGGCATTGGCATCAGCGCCAACGAAATCGCCAGCGATTGGGAATATGATTTGCTGGCATCGCCCCGCGCCATGCTGGTAGTAGATTTTGATGAAGATGGCGAAGATGAATTATTGGTGGGAACGGAAGACGGCCGTATCCACCGCCTGAATAATGACGGTTCCGTCCCCTGGAAACTCAACCCCGGCGCAACCATTACCCATTTTGCCGCCATACCCAATCCTGACACAGGCGCGCCGGATGTTGTTGTGGTTCGCAACAATCCTTTGCCCCAAGCCGGCGACGACGCTACCGGCAACAACGCTACCGGCCAAAGCTGGCTGTCTTTGCGGCAGGCAAATGGCGAACAGGTCTGGGAGCTGGCCCTGCCCGCCCAAATAACCAGTTTGCAAGTTAGCGACGTGAACGGCCGTAACCAGCCCCAAATCATCATCGGCACAAACAAAGGCGAAGTCATCGCCTACACCGGCGGCGGCAGCGAACAGTGGCGGGCGGCCCTGCCGGAAAGCGTCCGGCAGCTAAAAACCATCCCATCACGCCCGCCGCGCCTCATCGCCATCACCCCCCATCGTCTGTACCAAATCAACCCGCACACCGTCCCCTGGCTCCTGGCCTACTACCCGCAGCCCATTCAAGCCATTTACCCCTTTAGCCAGGCCAACAATGAGCCGGACGCCCTCCTCATCTTCGTAGCCGACAACCACTCTTACGCCATCACCCTGCTGGGCCGCCGCTTGCCCCAATGGCCGCTAACCATTGACGGCCCGCCCACCCACAGCCTGTTCGCGCAAGAACTCCCCGTCGAAAACCTGCTGCCGCAAAACACGCGCCAACAAAACACGTCCGATTACGCCTTCCTCATCACAACCGGCGACGGCCTTTTGCGCCAATTGGTCATTGAAGAAAGCCGGCCTCGGCTCTCCTGGCTGCTCACCGGCCTGGGCGATGTCACCAACCTGTTTTGGGGTGATTTGGATAATGACGGCGTCCCCAACATGGCAGCCGGTAATGCAAACGGCCGTGTTGACCTTTACAACGTCGCCGCCAACACCCGCCGCCCCGAACTAACCGACCGGCTTGAACTGGGCAGCAGCGTATTCGCCCTCTCCATCCTGCAGCGCGAAAAAAGCCAAAAATCCGACCTGCTCGCCATCACCCAAAACGGCGTGGTGCAGTTGTTTCGCGTTCAAGAAAACCTGCCGCCGCTGCTAACCAACCCCGTCGTTGACGCCGCACAAGGCGGCTACAGCCTCATCGTATCCATCCAAGACGTCGAGCAAGACGATGTGACCGTCCGGCTGGAAATTTTTGACCCCGATGCGGAGCAATGGCTGGCCCAGAATGAACAACAGTTGAATGGCGGCCGCGGGCAGCTTTTCTGGCTGCTGGAAAACCCGCCTGCCGATGAAAACGGCGTGCGCTACCGCTTTCATTATGATGATGGATTTCATCAAGGCGACGTAACGCCGATTCCTGGGCCGCTGCCTACCCCACTGCCCACCCTCAGCAGACAGCCATTGACCGGCTTTATTGTGCTGGCTTTGAGCGGCCTCATTTTTGTCATCTTTTACCTGCGGCAAGCCCAATCGCCCGACGCGAAAGTTCGCCGTTTTTACCGCGAATTAGCCCAGGAACCGGCCCAAACGCTGGTGAAATTGGAGAATAAATACCGGCACAACGGCGGCTCGCCTGACTTTTTGCTCTCTATGGCTAATTGGGCCAGGCAGCAGCAGGATGACCACATTGCCAGTCTGGTTGACGGCTTGTTTTTGCTGTCGAATCAACCGCGGGCAGGGCTGCCCATCATCATCAGCGCCCTGGATGAGGCTAAACGATACGCGCACCCACCCTGGCAATGCCTTAACCGCTGGCAGCAAACGTTTACGCTGGGCCAGGCGCTGCTGGAAGCGCCATCGGTGACGGAACTGAGTTTGCTGCGGCCCCAGTTGGAACAGATGCTGTCCTTGTTGGATGAAGCTGACCGTTGGTCGCCGGCGCTCACTGCACTGCTGCCCATTTTGACCAATCTACGCGACAGCAAGCGTGTTGATTTGGCAAATGACAGTCTGGTGTATTTGAATGAGGCGGCGGCGCGGCTGGCTGAGTTTTGGGAGGAGATGCCTGACGAAACGAATGTCGAGCAGCCGGTGATTGAGGCGATTGTGGAACGATGGTCGGGGCTGGTAGGCGCTGAAATTGAGGAACTGCGCGGGCGGGCGGATTTGGTTGTGACGTTGAAGACGAAACGGCTGATTTCCACCGATATGACGCATGTGACGCTGGAAATTCGCAATAACGGCCGTGCCGCAGCCGAAAATATCATTGCGGCGCTGGCGGAAAATGCAGCCTATGCAGGTAACGGCCGTCCCCAACACATCCCCCTGCTCCCCCCCAGACAAACTGCCCAAGTCAACTTTGCCATCGAACCCAAGGTGAAAGACCAGTTCCGCCTCGTCCTCAACCTGTCTTATGATGATCGCAACCAACGCGACAAGACGCTGGCTTTTGGCGATATGGTGCATTTACTACCGCCCATGCGCCATTTCAAACCCATCGCCAACCCTTATTTGCCCGGCACGCCGCTGCGGCAGGACAGCGCCATCTTCTTTGGCCGGGAGGATTTGTTTGATTTTATCGCCGAAAGCGCCGGCCGGTTGATGCAGCGCAATGTGCTTATTTTGGTGGGGCAGCGGCGCACCGGCAAAACGTCTATTTTGCTGCGGTTGGACCAGCATTTGCCCGCTGATTTGCTGCCGGTGTACATTGACTGCCAATCGCTGGGGGTGACGCCGGGAATGCCGGCCCTGCTGTATGACCTGGCCTGGACGATTGCCGATGCGCTGGCGCTGCGGGGGATTGATTTGGATGTGCCGGATACGGCCGTTTGGCAAGACGACCCCACCCGCTACTTCCAACGTCAATTTTTGCCCCAGGTTAAAGCATTGCTGCCTGAAGGGACAACCATCCTGCTGGTTTTTGATGAGTTTGAAGCGTTTGAAAACCTGGTAAGAGACGGCATTTTGCCGCCCACGCTGTTCCCGTACCTGCGCCATTTGATGCAGCACAGCAACAACTTGAGTTTTGTCTTTGTGGGCACACGCCGCCTGGAGGAAATGAGCGCCGATTATTGGTCGGTGCTGTTCAACATTGCCCTGTACCAAAAAATCGGCTATTTGTCGGAAGAAGTGGCGGCGCGGCTCATTCAGGAACCGGTTGCGCCTAATCTGGTTTATGATGATTTGGCCATTGATAAAATTTTACGGGTGACGGCCGGGCATCCTTACTTTTTACAGTTGGTCTGCTACACGCTGGTGAAACGCGCCAACAGCAAACGGCGCAGTTATGTGACTATTTCCAATGTGAACGCAGGGCTGGATGAGATGTTGAGTTTGGGGGAGATGCACTTTGCTTATTTGTGGCAGCGGTCAAGTTATGGGGAGAAGGCGCTGTTGACGGCCGTTTCCCACATGATGGACCGCGAGTCAGCCTTCCACCCGGCCGATTTGGTACAGTATTTGGAACCATATGGCATCCATCTACCCCCGGCAGAGGTAACAGCCGCTTTGAAAAGCCTGGTTGAACGCGACATCCTGCAAGAAATCACGGAAGGAACGACAGCTTTATACGAACTAAAAATCGAATTGGTCGGCCTCTGGGTCGCCAAGCACAAGAGCCTCAGCCATTTGTATGCGTAATGAGTTTGCGGATTCTTCAGGCTTTCCTGTGATTTTGCGTGAAACGTGAAGAATGAAACGTGATGCTCCTCTGGTCACGTTTCACGTTTTACGTTTTACGCCGTGATTATCAGGGGAATTCCCAGAGAGACAACATGGGCACAGCCCACCACGAATGAATGAAAATCCACAGATTGCGCAGATGGCGCAGATTTAATCTGTGTAATCGGCGTAATCTGCGGT
>JANTHP010000032.1 GCA_024762395.1 Anaerolineae bacterium
CCGTCATCCCCCGTGTACAACGTCAGAACCGTCTGCTTATCATCACTGACAAACTCAACATCCACTCCCGCAATCGGATCCTCCCCGGCTACGCCCGTACCAACACACTGCCCATCGCCGTTGACATCCTTGTAGACCGCCCCCTGAATCGAGCCATGCGTGCCGCTGCTGGCGCTCGGTTGAGCCGGCGCTGGAACAGGTTCGGGCGTGTCCGTAACCGGTACCGGCACGGTTGGCGTTGGGCGGGGCGTCTGAGCTTGTGTAGCCGGCATAAAACCGGCCCACAACAACAGACTCATGATGAATCCGAATAGGATAAAGATTTTTCGTTGCGACATAATTGCCCTCTCTTTTACGGTTCTTTAAGCTTTCGTGGGGTAGAGGTTCGGGAATTTCAATTCCCGAACCACATCTTGAGCATGTATCGGGAATTGGAATTCCCGATACAAATACCCTCAACCACACAATTTCTCAGAGAACCTCTTTTACTTCGCTTTTTTACCGATAATGCCGGATTTGGGCAAACGCGCCTCCGGCGCGCCCGGCGTCGGCGTTTGGCGCGGCGAGCTGCCAACCGGTGGCGCAATTTGTCCATGCCCATCGCCGGACGCTGCGCCCGCTGCATTAACTGTGATTGGCCCCATGACGTTGTTATTTTCATCGGGGCATTCATTGACCGTGTTATCTGTATCCACCTGCGCCCACACTTGATGCGCGCCGCCGCTGAATGTGAACTGTCCTTCGTAAGTGACGCTGGCTCCGGCTGTCAACGGTTCAGCTTGCACGCCCCACTGGATGTCGCCAACCAGGAACGGAGCCGGAACCCGGTCTACGTAGAAGTCCAGATAGAAGTTGTTGCCCGGCGTCATATCCACCGTGCCTTGATTCCGGATTGTGACAAACACAGTGGCTGCCTGTCCGCCTGTTGGCGGATTGGGGTGGATGACGATGTTGGTCACAACCAGGTCAACGCCGGTGGGATCGCCGCACGGACTCATGATGACGGGCAGGTAAAGCGTGGTTGGGCCGCCGACGGTGTAAGAAATCGTCGTTGTATCGCTGGCGTTGTCGGATGCGTTGGAACCGGGCGCGGTGGACACGGCCGTTACCGTTGTCACATCCACTGTCCCCGAAACCACGCCGGCCGGAACCGTCACCGTTACAGCCACCGGGCCGCTTTCATTGGCTCCCAGAGTGATGGCTGTGGGCGCAACGGCCGTTACCCAGCCTTGACTCGACGCCGCACTCAACGCAAACGTCTCCGTGTAGTTGCCCGTGTTCGTGATGGTGTGGGCGTAAACTGCCTGCTGATTCGGTTCGCTGAAGGCGGCATTATTCGGCGCAATCATCACGCCGTAGTTAATGGCGACCGTCGTATGGTCAACTGCTAAATCAGTGACGCCGGGGTCAGTGGCTCCAACGGCGACAACTGTGGTGAAATCTTCCTCGCCGTTAACGGCCGTATCGCTAATCGTCACCGTTACCGTCACCGGATAGGCCACACCCGGCAGCACATCATCAATCTGGGTCAGGTTGACGGCCGCCGCCCAACCCTGGCCGGATGTCGCCGTCAGCAAGAACGTCATGCTAATGCTGCCCGTGTTGGTGAGCGTGTGAGCGTAGACAATCGTCTCGCCCGGCAAACCCTGCGCCGCGTTATCCGGTTCCAAAAGGACGCCGGACGGCGGCAGTTGGACGATGGTCACATCCTCGGCCGTGTCGGAAACCATGGGATCGGTGTCGGAAACGGCCGTCACCGTCGTCGTATCAATTTGTCCATTCGTCGCCCCGCCCGGAATCGTTACCGTTACCGTCACTTGAGCCGAAGCGCCGTTGGCAAGAGCGATGTTGGTGGGCGTAACGGCCGTTACCCAGCCCAGACTGGACGACGGCGAGAGCGTGAACGTATCCGGCACATCGCCCGTGTTCGTGACCGTGTGCGTGTACGTGAGCGTATCGCCCGGCGCGCCTGTCCCCTGGTTATCCGGCGCGATAATCACATCCCGGAAAGCGGGCATAATCACCGTCGTCGTATTTGTCACCGAGGCCGAGATGGCGGGGCTGATGGCCGAAGTCGCCGTGACCTGCATGATGTCCACCAGGCCGCCCGTCCCTGCCGGAACGGTTAGCGTGACGACAATGCTGGTTGTGGCGTCGGGATTCAGATCAACGGGTGCGGGCATATCTGTTGCCCACCCCTGGCTGCTCGTAGCCGCAAAACTGAATGTATCCGGCTGGTTGCCCGTGTTGGTTAGATGATGCGTGTACGTGACTACGCTGTCCTCGCTGACCAGCGCCTCATTATCCGGCTCAAAAATCAGCCCCACAGCGGCCGGAATGCGGGAAATGTCGGTGGCGGTGTCGAAAACGTCAGCGTCCAACCCCGATGTTGCCGTAATTACCGTCACATCCTGCTGCCCGGCCAAAGCGCCGGCAGGCACAATCACCGTTGCCGTGACGACGGCCGTACCGCCGGGAGCCAATGTCAGCGGGTCATGGACGACGTTATCCAGCCAGCCCAAACTGCTGCTGTGCGTCAGTGTGAACGTATCCGGCACATTGCCCAGATTGGTCACGGTGTGCGTGTAAATTTCAGTTGTACCGGCAGCGACATCCCGCGTGTGATCCGGCGCGATGAGAACGCCGGGAACTTCGCCGACGGTGGTGGTGTCAACGGCCGTTGCTGTGATGACGGGATTGCTGGAAACGGCCGTAATCGTTGCCACATGCACCTGCCCGCCTGTTCCCGGCGGAACCGTTACGCTGACAACCACCGTCGTCATTTCTGCCGGAGCCAGCGTTGCCGTCGGCGGCGCAATTGCCACCCCCCAGGCCGGCGTTTCTGTGCCGGTCAGGGTGATGGTGTCGGTGATGTTGCCGATATTTTGCAGCGTGTGCGTGTAAACGGCCGTTGCATTGTCCGGCGACGTGCCTGAATTGTCCGGGAACAACATCAGCCCATTGGCGGCGTTGACCGTCGTCGTCACCATCAGCGTATCCGTCACCGTCGGGTCGCTAACCGCCGCCGCCTCGAACGTTACCACATGTTCGCTGCCCGCTGTCGTTCCCGGCGGGATGGTAACGGTGGTGGTAAACGGCATCTGTTCGCCAGGCAGGAGGAAGCCGGTCGTTGTCGGAGTCACGCTGATGGGCCAATCGGGGGGAACGGCCGTCGTCGTAATCGGCCGCAGCAAGAACATATCCGCCCCGTCGCCCGTATTCGTCAGCGTGTGCGTGTAGATGACCTGCGTTCCCGGATCGCCGCTGCCGCTGCGCGACGGGTCAATATCCACCCCCGCCGTTTGCGAGATAATCGTCGTATCCAGCACGCTGCGGCTGTTGCCAAAGTCATTTGTGGCGACAATCGTTGTCGCGTCCCGGTATCCGGCCGTTCCGCCCGTCACCACCAGCGTTACCGTGATGGCGTCGCCGCTGTTCAGGCTGCCCGTTGCCGTTGGCGATAGGGTGTAACCCCAGCCCGTGCCGCCCGGCGGCTGCACATCGTGGCTCATCGTCAACGTGTAGACGTTGCTGAAGTCGCCCGTGTTGGTCAGGCGATGGGTGAATGTTGTCACTGCGCCGGGGTTAATCGTCACCGTTTGCGAGATGGGTTCAAAGATGAAGCTGGCGTTTTGCGTCCGCTCGTCGGCGCCGATGTCAATGCCCGGCCCTTGCACGCGGGCTTCCATGTCGAAATCTTGCCCGCCTACAATCGTGACCAGTGGTGTGCCCGTATCTTTGGCGTCTGAATCTACGCCGATGTGGAAGTAGCTGTCAATGAAGACGGCCGTGCCGGTGATGCTGTTCGGTCCCGGACTGCCGCCCACAATCTTGTTGAACTGATTGTCGAACAGGTTGAAGTCGTTGGTGATGACGGCCGTTGCCGCGACAAAGACAGCATCATTGATATTGCTGGAGAAGATGTGGTTGAGAATGGTCGCTTCGCCGCCGTTCAGATAAACAGCGCCGCCAAACGCTTCCACACCATCATCGGGATAGGTGACATTGTCAACAAACGTGTTGTTTTCCAACAACGCCAGCCCGTTCTCCACATACAAGCCGCCGCCTTCTCCCGGCGGGCCTAAGAGCGTGTTGTTGCTGTTGTGGGCAAAGGCGCTGTTATTCACCGTCAGGCTGCCATTTAGATGGTACAAGCCGCCGCCATACCGGGCTGTGTTTGTCAACACCCATACGCCGCTGATGGTGAGATTGGCTCCGGCATTGTAAACGCCGCCGCCAAACGGCCGTGTACTGCCATTCAAACCGGAATCAGGCGACGCCAACCCGTTCTGCACAAACAAATTACTCACCGTGACCGTCACGCCATCGGCCACATAAATGCCGCGCCGCAGCCCTTCCGCATCCAAAACGACGGCGTTAGTGATGGGCTGTACAGTGGTAAAACCATCATTGATGCTGTAGCCGCCCTGAATGACGACTGATTTGTCAATAAACAGGTTCTGATCCAATACATCAATGCCGACGGTGCGGGTGACAGAATCGGTATACACGCCGCTGGCGACCAAAATCGGATCGCCGTCGGCGGCCTGGTCAACAGCCCGCTGCATGGTGGCGCACGGTTGGTTAACATCGGTGCAGTTGTTGCCCTCATCAATGCCACCGATAGCCACATAGCGGGTTCCGGTGGTGTAGCTGATGAGGATTTGGTTGATAACCTGCCCTTGAACGGTAGGATCGGCCGTGTCGCGGGCAATGAGGCCCGGATTGGCTGTTTCGCCGCCGGCCGCCGTGTCCAGAATGTTAACCTTTAGAAACGCCGTCACTACCTGCCCGACGTCCAGTGTTACCGGTTGGTTAATCGTTCCCGTCGTACTGGTGATGACATTGCCGTCGGCCTCTTCAATGCGGGTAACGGCCGCTGTCGAAAGCCCGGCTGCACCTGCGCTGGGAATCATCAAAAAGTCGCCGCTGGCATTGCCCAGATTGGTAATCCAATGGGTGAACGTCATCACATCGCCAGGATCGGCGACGGTGATATATTCCGGCTCAACCAGAATCAAATTGACCAAACCAACATCCGTCCGCACATTTTCAACGGATACGCGGCCTGGGATAGAGCCGGATTCGCAGCGCAGTTCGCTGACTTCGCTGATGCCATACGGCGCGTCGGCGGGAACCGTCACCGTCAATGTTCGCGTGACATATTCGAAATTGGGATAGTCGTAATAGTCAAGTGTGATGCTTTGCAAAGCGCCGCCGCCCAGAACGCTCCAGCCCTGCGTCTGGCTGGCAAGCGTCACAGTGAGGGTGTCGGTGAAGCCGTGCGAATGGAAGTAATCATCGAATACCGAGGGGTTGCCTACGTTGTAAATTCCGATGGTGTAGGTCACGACATCGCCGGGGGAGACCGTGCTGTGCTGGTCGTTTGGCCGGATGTCGCAGCCGAAATCTTTCCAGTATTCCAGCGCGCCAATGTCGCTGCCCGTGCCGTGTAATCCGTTGTGGGGGGCAGGGCCGTCGGGACGCTGGAGATTGTCGGCGTCAAAATCTATGGAATATGGCGGTTGCAGCAGGGCCGGGTCGGCTACGTCAATGTTGCGCGAATGGCGATTTAGGTAGAGGTAGCCCAGCCCAGGATCGCCGATGCGGGTATTGGCGTCCAGCGTAAAGCCGCTGACATCGGCCGGCATATTCTGGAAGAAGTTGTTGTAGCTGGATGTGCCGCCATTGAGGGAATGAACGCCGCCGCCGCCGCTGCTGGACGTATTGGTAACCACAATTGTGCTGTTGATATGCAATGTTGTGCCGCTGCCATTGTAGACACCGCCGCCTTGACCCAGAGCAATGTTATCCCGCAGGGTGTTGTGGAGCATTTCCAGGTCGCCGATGTTGTAGACAGCGCCGCCATTGCCTCCGGCATCGTTGCTCCAGAACAGGCCGTTGATGATAGTCATTTGCCCATTGTTGTAGACAACGCCGCCGTTGTTGGTGGCGCTGTTGTCGTCCATGCCATGATTAGTGATGTCCACCTGCGCGCCGTTGGCGACGTAGAATCCGGCGCCATCGTTAGCAGTATTGCCGTCATACGCTTCATAGCCGATGAGTTCGTCTTTGTCGTCGAATCGGGCGACCCAACAATCGCCTGTGCCTGCGCCGGAGAAATAGGCGGATGTGCCGGATGCGCCGTAGTAGCCGCCGCCGTTTTGGGCGCTGTTTTGGCAGGTTTGCGATTCTGAGGTGGTGAATGAGCCGCCGTCGGCGTTGTAGATGCCGCCGCCGTTGTCGTTGCTGTCGGTGGCGTAGGCGTTGCCGCCGACAATGGCGACGTGGGTGAAGTGAACCTCGGCGTTGTTGGCGATGACGATGACGCGGCCTTCGTTTTGGGCGTCAATGACGCTGCTGACTGCGCCGACATCCGGGTTGTGGTAGTCGTTGGGATCGGAGAAGTTGCTGCGGCGCAGGGATCCGATGATGTTCAGGTTTTCGGAGATGTAACCGACCTGGAGGGTTCCGTTGCGGAGTTGAACGCCGCGGCAGGCGCCGCGCGCCATTTCGATATCGGGGAAGGGGGCGGTGAAGTTGTTTTCGGCGTAATCAATCGCCTCCTGGAAGACGCCGAAGATTTCGGTGTCTACGCGGATGAGGCAGGAGTTGATTTCGTCTGCGCCCATGTCGGGGCCGCCGTTGGTGGGTCGGATGTCGCCGTCTATGTCGTGGTCGAGGTTGGCAGCGGGCAGGGCAGGGTCGGCGGTGTCGGCGCCGGGGGAGCCTTCGGTGAGGTGGTAGTCCCGGTTGAATTCGTCGCGGTAGATGGGTCGGCTGGAGATGTCGCTGGGGCCGGGCACGGCCGTTCCCGCGTAATTTGTCCCGTTGCTGTAAACATTGTTGTAATCAATGGCCGGGCTGGCGGCGGTGGTGTGGATGCCGGCCCCACTGTTGCGGTCAAAAATGTTGCTGCGAATGTCGTCTGTGGCTGCGGCGGCGCTGTAGAGGCCGTCGCCGTTGTTGAAGATGAAGCTGTTGTGCCAGATACGGCCGTCTGTGTTGACATTGTAAACGCCTGCGCCCTGGCTGTTGGCCGTGTTGTGGTGGATGAAGTTGTTCCACACATCGAGGATGCCGGCCGTTCCCGCCAGGTAAATGGCCCCGCCGTTGTCGGCTTCATTGCCAAAGAACCGGTTGCCATCTAAAACGAGATGTCCGGCCCCCTGGTAGAGCGCGCCGCCGGAAACGGCCGTGTCGCCGTTAAACGTTGCGCCGCGTACCGTCAGCGTGTCGTTGTTGTAAACGCCGCCGCCATTTGTGGCTGTGCTGGTTAAAATGTTGGCGTGCAGCAGCGTCAGGTCGCCGTCATTCCAAACTGCGCCGCCGCTGCCATTTTGCAGCCCGGCTGTGGCCGCATCGCCGTGCAGCAGGATGATGTTGGTGACGGTGACGGTGCGGTTGTTGGCGACGAAGAGGACGCGCCCCCGGTAGAGGGCGTCCAGCGTGGCTGTGATGCCGGTGTTTTGGTAATCCCAGTCGCCGTCCAGCGTCAAATCTTTGTTGATGTAGACGGTTTGGCGAATTTCCTGGCCGATGTTTTGTACGTTGACGCCGTAGCAGGTTCCGTCTACCTGCACCGTGTCGCCATTGGGAGCGGCGTCTACGGCCGTTTGCACGCTGCCGTAGATGGTGTCGGGGTCGCTGAGGACGCGGGCGAAGCAGCCGCCCACCTCATCCGCGCCAATGTCGAATCCTTGGTGGGACGGCCGTATATCGGTTTGGAAATCGCCGGTAATGGGTAAGGTCGGGTCGCCCATGTCGGCGACGGGAGAGGTGTAGAAGATGGTGAAGTTGAGACCGGGCAGGTCTTTGAATTCAGGGTCTACAGCGAGGTGATGGGGGCCGATGACGGCCGTTCCCCCCACATCGCTGCCGTTGCCCACATAATCATTGTAATCCAGGCCGGGCGTAGAGCCGGTTTGGCCGAAAATGCCGCTGCTGTTGCTCATCACAATGTTGCTGCGGATGGACGGACTGCCCGCCGCCGCGTACACCGCGCCGCCATTGCCCGATGCGCTGTTGGCGTAGATCGTGTTGTGCCAGAAATTATGATCGCCGCTTTCATTATAGAAGGCGCCGCCGCTGGCAGCTGTGTTGGAGTAGACAAAATTGTTCTGCACTGTGGTCGCCGCGCTGCCGCTGGCGGCTACGGCCGCGCCATTTGTCGCTTGATTCAGGGTAATGCGGTTGCCTTTGTCAATGAGGGCGTTGCTGTTCAGACTGTAAATCGCGCCGCCGCTGGCAGCCGTGTTGCTGTAAATTTTGTTGTCGAAGATGCCGGGGGCGGCGTTGTCAATGCAAATACCGCCGCCATTATCGGCCGCGCCGTTGATGATGTGGAACCCTTCGACTGTGGCTGTGATGCCGGGAGCGACATAGACGACTCGTCCCAGCCCTTGCGCGTCCAGGAAGGTGTCTTCATCCTGCATGTCAAAGATGTTATCCCAGCCGCCGACGAGATGGACGTTTTTGTCAATGTGGACGGTGGTGAGCATGTCGCCGCTGCCGTCGCTACAAGCGCTAGGCGTGCTGATGTTGTACGCATGGACGCCGCTGCATACGCCGGAGACGTTGAGTGTGTCGCCGGTCTGGGCGACGAGCATGGCCGCCTGGATGCTGCCGAAGATGGGGCCGTCGTCGTTTAATTTCACCAAACAGCCGGCCAATTCGTCCGCGCCGATGTCGGGGGCCTGGTTGCTGGGGCGCAAATCGCCTTCAAAGTCGTGGGGGACGGGGGCGGCGGGGTCGCCGAGGTCGGCGGCAGCGGCCGTATCCAGCAAATGGAAATTGCCGCCCAATGGGTCGGTCAGGCCGGGCGGATTGATGTCGTCCAACACGTCGTTTGGCCCCATCACCGCGCCGACGACGGCCGGAGCGGTGTGAGCGTGGTAGTAGTTATAGTCCAGGTTGACGCTGCCGTTGTTGACGAAGACGGCCGGGCCGCTGCTGGCCTGATTGCTTTGGAAGATGGCGCTGTGTACGACCGGATCGCTGCCAGCGTTGTAGAAACCGCCGCCGTTGAGCGCGGCCGTGTTGCTGTAGACGGTGAGGTGCCAGTAGTTGGCGGCGGCGTTGTTGTAGATGCCGCCGCCGCTGCCGCTGGCTGTGTTTTCGTAGATGGCGGCGTTGGCAGCGAAGATGTCGCCCTGGTCGTTGTAGAGTGCGCCGCCGGAAACGGCCGTATTGCCATATAGCCGCGCCCCATCCACTACCAACGCGCCGGCATGGTTGTAAATGCCGCCGCCGGAAACGGCCGTGTTGGCCGCAATATGCGTGTAGGGCGTTTCAAATAAATCATCCCTGGCGGCATTGGCATGGAAACTGGGCGCGCCGGTATGGTTGTAAAAACCGCCGCCCAGCGTGGCCGTACTGGTCAAAATCCGCACATCGGTAAAGATTGTGCTGCTGTCCAGATTGTAAACGCCGCCGCCTGCATCTTCGCCGCCGGGGCCGCCGCCCAATCCGGCGGCGTTGCCGTTGATGATGTACAGGCTTTCGATGACCGGCGTGACCGGGCCGCTGATGTAAAAACCTCGCCCCGCGCCTTCCGGGTCAACGTAAGTGGGTTCGTTCGTCCAGGCGGAGAAGTCATTTTTCCAGCCGCCCTGAATGGTGAAGCTTTGCGTCAGGTAGACGGTCTGGCTGATGACGCTGCCGCCCATATCTACGCCGGAAACGCCGCGGCAAATGCCGGTGACGCGGATGAGCATACTGTCGGCGTCGGCGGCGATGGCTTCCTGAATGCTGCCGAACGGCTCGGCAATGCCGTCGCGTTGGGCGCGGCATCCGGCTAATTCGTCGTAGCCCATGTCGTACCCGGCGTCGGATGGGCGCGGGTCGTCTTCAAAGTCTACGCCTGGCGCGCCGGTGGGGGTGGCGATGTCTAGCGAGGGGGAACCGCGCCCCAGCCGGTAGGCGGCATCAATGAAGAGCGGGTCGGCGCTGATGTTGCCGCTGCCCGTCGTGACGCCGATGGTGTCGTTTTGCCACAGGTTGCTGTAGGAGAGGTCGGTTGAGCCGCCTGCGCCCTGGAAGATGGCTTCCCCGCTGGCGGCTGTATTTTGGGAGAAGATGTTGTTGACGGCCGTTACTGTCGCCCCATCATTGTACAAACCGCCGCCCGACCCGGTCGCATCATTTTGAACGAAGGTGTTATTGATTAAATTGAACAGTCCGCCGGCAGCGTAGACGCCGCCGCCGTTACTGCCGCTGGCGTTACCGGCAAACAGGTTGTTTTGCGCTTCCAATTGGCCGCCAGTGAAGAATACGGCACCGCCGTCGTTTGGCGCGGTGTTGTTGTAAAACGAGCTTTGTTGCAGCAGGATCGTGCTGTTTTCGGCGTAAAGCGCGCCGCCCCAGGTATTGACCGTATTGTTGATGAATTGGCTTTTGCGAATGGTGACCAGCGCATTGGTGTCGGCGTACACAGCCCCGCCGCGCGGCGCATGATTGTTCTCAAAAATTACTTTTTCTAATGTTGGCTGGGCAAAACTGCCGACTAAAACCGCGCCGCCTGCCCCGGCGCTGTTCCCGTTGCGCAGGGTGAGGTTGCTGATGCTGGGGGCTATGGCGCTGCCGGGGGCGATGTTGAGGATGAGTGCGGCTCCCTGGGCGTCTATGACGGTTTTATCGGGGTCAAGCTGGGTTTTGAAATCGGCCGTCCAGCCGCCGGAGATGTGAATGGCGTCGTTGATGGGGATGTCGGATTCCTGATAAATGCCGCTGCCGATGTGAATTTCGTCGCCGAAGGAGGCCTGGAGGACGGCGTAGCCGATGGTTTCGCAGGGATTTTCCTGGACGGTGCAGTTGTTGTTGGTATCGTGGCCGTCTTTGGTTACGTAGCGCGTGCCGGTGGTCGGTTTGGCGGTGATGGTGTCGGTGACGATGGCGGATACGTCCACATCGTAACTGGATACGGCGCGAATTTGGGCGATGTCGGCTAATCCGGCCGGGGCTTCCGGCGGTACGGTGACGCGCACCTGGATGAGACGGCTGTCGCCTATGCCCAGGGGGACGACGTAGGGGTCGGTGGGCAGCAGTTCGGCCCATTCGCTGCCGGGCAGCATTTGCAGGGTGAAGGTGTCGGCTGAGTCGCCGGTGTTGGTGAGGTAGTGGGTGAAGGTGATGATGTCGCCGGGCAGGACGGTTTCGGAGTAGCTGGGGGTGAAGTGAAGGCCGGGTTGGGGGTTGACGATGGTGTTGATGACGGCCGTACTGGAAACTGTTGCCGATAAATTGGAAATGACTTGTACGGTGGTCTGGCTTTCTTCCAGGGCGACGGCCGTTGTCGGAATGTCAATCATGGTGTTGACGATGGCTGTCTCTTGCGGGTTAAGTGTTCCCAGCGGGGCGGGGCAGGTAACGGCCCAGCCGGAGGCGTTGTTACAGGTGAAGGTGTAGCTGTCGGGTAGATTGCCGTTGTTGCGGACGGTGTGGGTGTAAACGGCCGTTGTCCCCCGGTTGTCGTACCGGGTTGTGTCGGGCGGTGTGATGAGAACTTCAACCAGGTCGCCGTATTCGTCTGCGCCCACGTCCCAGAGGGTGTTGAACGGCCGTGTCTGACCATCTATATCCACCAATGCGGGCGAGGTTGTGCCGGTGTTGATGTCGGGGCTGCCGGGCAGTAAGTGGTAGTTGAAAGGTTGGGCTGCGCGTTCCACAAAGGCCGGGTCGCCGTTGATGGGGTTGGTCAGAGTGACGCCGCTGCTGTTTGTGTCGCTGTAAATGTTGTTGTAGCCGCCGGTGACGGTTCCGCCGTCGTTGACGATGCCGTCGTTTGTGCCGCCATCGTTGAAGGCGATGATGGTGTTGCTGATTTGGACGGCAGCGCCGAGAACGTAGATGCTGCCGCCGCTGTTATCGGCGACGGTGTTATTCCAGTATGTGCCATTGGCCCAGGTGTAGATGGCGCCGCCGTCGCCATTGGTGGCGGTGTTGTGGTGGAAAAGGTTGCTGTAGAGGGTGACGGCCGTACTGCCGCCGGAGAAAGCGTACAGCCCGCCGCCGAATTCGGCCGAGTTGTTGTAAATTTCGTTGGCTTCCAGGAAGGCGCTGCTGCCATCGCGGACGTAGACGCCGCCGCCTGTTTGGGATTGGTTATCGTGAATGTTGTTTAAGCGTAGTTGGGTTGCGCTGGTTCCGCCGTTTTGGATGACAACGCCGCCGCCCAAACCATTGGCGTCGCTGTTGTCGTGAATTTCGTTGCCTTCGATGGTGGCGTAACCGCCGTCGAAAATACCGCTGCCGAGGCGAGGGTCGGCGTCGGTCGCATTGCTGTGGATTTCGTTGTTGCGGATGATGGGGGTTCCGCTTTCGTTGTAGATGCCGGCGCCTTGGGGGGCACGGCCGTTTTCGATGATGAAATTTTGAATGATGGGGCTGACATTGCCCGTAATGCCAATGACGCGGCGGCTGGATTCGCCGTCCAAAATGGTGGGGTTTAGCTGCGGGTTGGGCGGCGCATTCCAATCGCCGGCATCGTAGCCGCCGGTGAGGCTGAGGGACAGGGTGAGGGTGATGACGGCGCTGCCGGTGTTGGTGTATGTCCCGGCTGCGGCTCGAATCTCATCGCCATCAGCGGAAAGGGAGACGGCCGTTTGCAGCGAACAAGGCGCACCCATTGAACAGTCGCCACTCCCATTGGGGATGACAAAACGGGTAGCGGCGTTTGGTTTGGCCTGTGATGGTGAGGCTCCAATTAACCAAAAAAGCGCGGCTAGTGCGCTTAAAGCGACTAGCGGCGCTAATCCCAGATGCCGCAGTCGTTTTATGTCACGGCTGGCATTTGACGAAGATGAACCGAACACGGAGAAACTTAAATTTGACATAGCGCAATCCCCAATTTTGGCAACCCCGAACTATAATTATTTGTAAACGGCAATCGGTAATCAGTTGTTGATTAGACGCTGATTACCGATTGATCTGATTCAGAAACGGCCGTTACGGCTTAATAGGTGAACTATACCCTGTGTTGCCAATCGTTAATTTAGATGGGCAGCTCACGCCGCTAAGCGAGCCGCTTAACCCCGTCGCTAACCCAAAATTATTGGTTGTGCCGGACATGGAACTGGAACCGCCCGGCGCCGAGATGGTAATGCCGCTTACGGCGCTGTTTTCCAGCAGTGCGCCGTCCTGCGCCACCGCCACAGTTGCGTCACTGATGGCGACATTGCATGTGCCGCCGCCGCCAGTCACGGAGACGTTGGCCTTTAGCACAACAAACTCTGTACCTGTGCCTGTGATGGACTGCCCGTAAAAGCCGCCGACGACGCGGGCATATACCAATCCTACTGTTGAGCCTAAAACGGTGAGAATGAGGATTACGACGACTGCAATGAGTACCAGGACGAGGGCATATTCTACTAAACCTTGCCCTTCTTCACGCGCCGGTAACTTAAACATGATGAACCTCCATAAAAAACGAAAAAACCTGGCGAATAAATCGAAATCGAGCCAATAAACTATTCGCTTCTCCTGTAACGATGAACAACTAGCATAATACATTTTACCTTATTACGGGCTGTTCGCTACTATATTATAGTCCTACACCATACGGCGAAGCTTACGGACTACACAGGTGACAGTCACTTCCTCCGGAGGTGTTAGCCACAGTTATTAAATCCCCGTTCCTTATTCCAATTCGCCTGCCGTAAATTGGCAAGGTATACTTTTTGCCGTTATTGTTGTCTGAGTTGTAACTACTCAGCCCCAGAGGTGACAGGCACTTAAAACGCCAATGGTTGTGACCAGCGTCTCCGGGGAAAGTGACTGTCACCTGAGTAGTTACTCTGACTTGAGGATTTATCATGTTTTATTTTTTGCGCGGTACGCCGTATATCATTCCAACAGCTATCACATTTGCCATTGTGCTGCTTTTTGCTTTTGCTTACCATGAATTAGCTCATGCTGTTGTGGCGGATAAATTGGGCGACCCTACGCCCCGTTCATTTGGCCGGATGACGCTGAATCCGTTTGCCCACCTTGACCGTACCGGGTTTATTTTTGCCTTGTTGATTGGGTTTGGCTTTGCTTTTACGCCCATTAACCCAAACCGGATGAAGGGGAACCCGCGCACTTCGCACATGATTGTGGCGGTGGCGGGGCCGTTGGCTAATTTGGTAATGGCGGTGTTGTTTGCGTTGCCACTGCGTTTTCATCTGGTTCAATGGGGCGTGCCGCCAGGGAAAATTTTACCCTCGCCCTATTTTTTCCTGAATTTTGGCGTTTATTACAATTTGCTGCTTTTTGCTTTTAACTTGCTGCCGATTCCGCCGTTGGACGGATTTACGATTTTGTCCGGCTTGTTACCGTCGGAAATGGCTTACCAGATTCAACCGCTGCGCCAATATGGGATGCAGATTTTTTTGGTGGTCTTTTTTTTGCTGCCACTGGCCAGGATTGATGTGATTTCTCTTGCGGTTTTGCCTGTTATTGATTTTATACGGCCGTTGCTGATTGGGTATTAAATGGGGATTGGTTACCGGTTGGGCCAGTTTTGGCGTGTGTGGCGGGCACGGCCGTTACCGGAAACGGCCGTCACGCACATCAAATCCATCCTGACTGACAAGGAAGTCGAATTGTTTAACCGTTTTTCGGCGAGCGATCAGCAGCACAGCTATCGGGTTTTAACAGCATTACAATCAGCCGGGCAAACCCATCCCGACTTGTTGACGGCGGCGCTGCTGCATGATGTGGGCAAAACGCGGGTGGCCCTCACCATTTGGGAACGGTCGTTGATTGTGTTGGCGCAGGCCCTGCTGCCCGAAAAATCCGCTGCCTGGGGCCAGGGCACGGCGGGGGGATGGCAACGGCCGTTCGTTGTCAAACAACAGCATCCGGCCTGGGGCGCAGAGATGGCCCAAGCTGCCGGCAGCAGCCCCCTTACCACTGCCCTCATTCGCCGCCACCAGGATGATTTGCCGGAAACGCCTGCGCTGAGCGAAGCCGGAACGGCCGTTACCGCGGAAGACAAATTACTGCGTTTGCTGCAATGGGCCGACAACCAAAATTAAAAACGTAATGCGTAAAACGTAATGCGGCACTGATCACGTTTCACGTTTCAATCTTTACGGAGACACTATGAAAGCACAAACAATTGCCATTATCGGCATGGACAGACTGGGCGCATCCATTGGGTTAGCGCTGCAACAATCATCATTGGAATTGACTATCATTGGCAACGATCGGGACAACAGCATGGCTGAAGCCGCCCAAGCCATCGGCGCCATTGACGCTGTCCGGCGCAACCTGAGCCGCACTGCCGCCGCCGCCGATATTCTGATCATCACCGTCCCGGCTGCCGAATTGGAAGAGACGATGCAAATTGTGGGGGGCGCGGTTCAACCGCATACGCTCGTGTTGGATTTGTCCAGCCTCAAAGGGCCGGGCGTGGCCTGGGCCGAGAAATATATGGAACAAGGTCACTATGTCGGCGGCAGTTTGGTATTGGCTGCTTCTGCGTTGGCAGACGGCCGTTCCGATACCGATTTAGCCGACCCCAGCCTGTTCAAGGACAGCCTGTTTTGCGTCATGCCTTCTGTGGACGTGGATGAGAAAGCGGTGGATACGGCCGTAAACTTCGGCAAATTGTTGGGCGCTGTGCCCTACTTCGTAGACATTGCTGAATATGACAACCTGGTACAGGGTACCGAAACCCTGCCCGGCCTCATCGCCGCCGCCCTTTTTGGCGCCGTTCACAAAGCCGGCGGCTGGCGCGATATGCTCCGCTTTGCCGGACTGCCCTTCGCCCTCTCCACACTGCCGTTAAACACCGGCCCGGACATTACCCGTCTGGCTTTCAACAACAAAGAGGCAACCCTGCGCTGGCTCAACGCGCTCATTGAAGAAATGCAGCAGGTGCGCCAATTGATTTATGAAGGCGAAGAAGAACTGCTGTCGGCCCAAATCGAAGGCCTGCAATTAGAGCGTGACCGTTGGCTGCATAATCGGGCCAAAAACGATTGGCTGGAAGAAAAAGGGCCTGATTTGGATTCTATTTCTATGATGGGGACCCTTTTTGGCGGATTAGCCCGCCCTCGCGGCAGAAAAGGAACAGAAGATTAGTTTAATGAAACCATTTCGTATCCTCATGATTGCCCCCACCTCGTTTTTTTCCGATTACGGGGGGCATATTCGTATTTTGGAGGAAACGCGCCACCTTCAGGCGGCCGGGCAAAAGGTTGCCATTGTGACCTACTACAAAGGCAGCGATATGCCTGGGCTGGATATTCGGCGTACCTGGCCGCTGCCCTGGCGCACCGATTACGAAGTGGGTTCCTCGCGCCATAAGCTGGCTTTTGATTTGTACCTGGCGGCCAAATCGTTGGTGGAAGGGCTGCGATTTGAGCCGGATGTGATTCACGGACACATGCACGAAGGGGCGCTCATCGGCGGAGTGTTGGCGCGGCTGCTGCGGGTCCCGCTGGTGTTTGATTTCCAGGGCAGCCTGACGGCCGAAATGGTAGACCACGACTTTTTGAATCCAAACGGCCGTATCTACGCCTGGACGCACCGATTAGAACAATTCATCAGCAACCGGCTGCCCCACGCCATCCTGACCAGCTCCATCCGCGCCCAAAAATTGCTGCAAAACGAATTCCGGGTGCCTCCTGACCGCATCCACCCCTTACCTGACTGCGCCGATACCTTCCGCTTCGATCCAACCAAATTTTCCCCCCACGACAAACTGGCCTTGCGCCGACGATTAGGTATTCCCGATGACCGGCCGATTGTCGCTTACCTCGGTTTGCTTACCGACTATCAAGGCATTCCGCATCTGCTCCAAGCGGCGGCCCAGGTCAAACAAGCCGGTCAAAATGCCCATTTTCTCATCATGGGCTATCCCAATGTGGCGCATTACCGGCAAATGGCGAAGCAGATTGGCGTGGCCGATCGGGTCACATTCACCGGCAAAGTCGAATACCGGCACGCGCCGGCCCTGCTTTCGTTGGGCGACATTGGCGTTGCCCCCAAAATCTCCAGCACGGAAGGGAGCGGCAAACTGCTCAATTACATGGCGTTGGCGCAGCCGGTGGTGGCGTATGACACGGCCGTTCACCGTGAATATCTGGCCGATTTGGGCGTGTACGTCCCGGTGGGAGATGTGGATGCGTTCGCCGCCGCCATTTTGGCCCTTTTGCGCGACCCGGCCCGCATGAGCGCGTTGGGGGCCAGTCTTCGTTTGCGGGCAGAGAAGGTGTATAGCTGGGAAACGGCCGTTAACCAAATCATCGCCCTCTACCAATCGCTGACATCCTGACCAAATGAAATGCTCCCAAACAACCACTGGCGCCGATTGGCGGCAGTTAGAAATAAACGGCGGGCGAGTCAGCCGTCAACCCCATTGGCAATTTTATCTGCCGCCCACACCGCACGGTTACGCCGACGCCCAAATTGATGATTACGGCCCTGGAGGGGGCCGCCGCCGCAAATCGCGCCGCCATTACCCCTGGCGTCCCGGCGTTAAACTGCAACTTCGCGCCCGCTTCTCCCATCCTGATGGCAAACTGCGCGGCACAGCCGGTTTTGGCTTTTGGAACGCTCCCTTTGGCGACCCTACTGTGCCCTGGCCCGCCCTGCCGCAAGCAGTATGGTTTTTCTACGCTTCAGAGCCATCTGATTTACCGTTGGCTCCGCATGGGCCGGGACGAGGATGGTTCGCAGCAACGTTGGACGCCACACCACCCCACGCCTTAGCCATGCTGCCCGCCGCGCCGTTCATCCTGTTAGCCAATCAATTCCCGCGTTGGCAAAAACGCCTGTGGCCGGGCTTGCGCCGCCAATTCAGCATCAGTTTCGCGCCGATTTTAGCCGACATGACGGCATGGCATCTGTATGAGCTGCATTGGCGGCCGCATGGCAGTTCCTTTTTTGTGGATGGCGCGCCTGTTTTACAAACGCCGTTCAGCCCGCGCGGCCCGCTGGGATTTGTTTGCTGGCTGGATAATCAGTATATGGTTTTGCAGGGAAACGGCCGTTTCCGTTGGGGAACCCTGCCAATCACCACGCCCCAATGGCTGGAAGTTGCCGATCTAGCCATCACAAAAGAAAATCCCCTATCCGCCTCATCCCCGCTTTAATCCCCCAAAAGCCCCCAATCTTTTTTTGACAGCCACCCATGCCCGTGCTATACTTTTTCGCCTGCAAAAAGGCCCTCCGAAACATGGAGGGATGGCCGAGTGGACGATGGCGACGGTCTTGAAAACCGTAGTGGGTTTAGGCTCACCGGGGGTTCGAATCCCTCTCCCTCCGCTGTGGACTTTGATATTTCAAGTCCTTTAACAGTAACTACTCAGCCTCAGAGGTGACAGTCACTTAGAATATAGCAAGTTGTGACCAATGCCTCTGGGAAAAGTGACTGTCACCTGAGTAGTCACCTTTAACATTTTATATCAGACCAACCTCTGTAAGGGTTTGTATAACGATCAGGGGAGGTGCCAGAGTGGACGATTGGGGCCGCCTGCTAAGCGGTTAACGGTTTAAAAAGCCGTTCCAGGGTTCGAATCCCTGCCTCCCCGCTAGGAAGATTGATCCTGCCAAAAGGTGTTCAAAACTTCCCAATTGTGGTAAATTTCTGTGGTCTGATTATACAGATATGCGCCCTTAGCTCAGTGGATTAGAGCATCCGGCTACGAACCGGAAGGTCGGGAGTTCGAATCTCTCAGGGCGTATCCAAAAGCGACTCCCTTGCGGGTCGCTTTTTTGTTTGAGATATTGGTGATTGGTTATTGGTAGCTGGTTGTTAGTCATTCTTACCAGCCGCCAACAACCAGCCACCAACAATTAACTAATAAACGAGGTGTATGTTGAGCGAGAAGGATAAAAAAGTCAGGGTTGCCATCATTGGCATTGGGAACTGCGCGGCCTCTTTGGTGCAGGGCGTCGAATTTTACAAAAACGCGGCCGACGATGAGTTTGTACCGGGGTTGATGCACGTCAATTTAGGCGGGTATCACGTCCGTGATATAGAATTTAGCGCCGCTATTGATATTGACGCTGATAAAGTTGGTAAAGATTTATCCGAAGCCATCTGGTCAGGTCAAAATAACACTATCAAGTTTGCCGACGTGCCCCATTTGGGCGTGACGGTTGTGCGCGGCATGACGCATGATGGATTGGGTTATTACCTGAAACAAAAAATCACGAAGGCGCCTGGCCCGACGGCTCCCATCCGCCAGATTTTGCAGGATACTAAAACGGATGTGGTCGTTAATTTCTTGCCGGTGGGCAGCGAGCAGGCGACCAAATGGTACGTTGAGCAGGTTTTGAATGCCGGCTGTGCTTTTGTGAACGGCATTCCGGTCTTCATCGGCCGCGAGCCGTATTGGCAGGAACGTTTCCGCAGACATAATTTACCGGTGATTGGCGACGACATTAAAAGCCAGGTCGGGGCGACGATTGTACACCGTGTTTTGACTCGTTTGTTCCGCGACCGCGGCGTGCGCCTGGAACGCACCAGCCAGTTAAATGTGGGCGGCAATATGGATTTCTACAATATGTTGGAACGGGAACGGCTGGAAAGTAAAAAAATCAGCAAAACCAACTCGGTTACGTCCCAATTGGATTATGAACTGCCGAAAACTGATGTGTACATTGGCCCCAGCGATTACGTGCCCTGGTTGACTGACCGTAAATGGGCGCACATTCGGCTGGAAGGGCGCACGTTTGGCGATGTGCCCCTTAATTTGGAAATGAAGTTGGAGGTATGGGACAGCCCCAATTCTGCCGGCGTGATGATTGATGCGGTGCGCTGCGCTAAATTGGGCCTGGATCGGGGCATTAGCGGGCCGTTATATGGCCCCAGCAGCTATTTTATGAAGTCGCCTCCGGTGCAGTATGCCGACAGCGTTTGTTTGGAAAAGACGGAAGCGTTTATTGCCGGCGCTGAGAATACGGCGGAGTAAGTGAGTGTGCGCGTGTGCGAGTAGACAAGCGATTCGCACACGCGCATATTGAAATTATGAGAACACCAGCCGGGAAAGAATGTCGTTTCTATTATCAGAATTTCCATCGGGGGCATTCGGAGCAGGAGTGCCGGTTGATTGACGCCAATCCGCGTTCGGCGGAATGGCGGCCTCAGGATTGTTCTAACTGCCCTGTGCCGGAGATTCTGCAGGCGAACAGCAGCCCGGATTTGGTGTTGGAAGGTGTTGTGAAGAGCGGCGTCTTAGGGTTTAATCGGCGAATTGAGGTGAAGGCGTTTTGCAGTAAGCATTTGATTGATGTGCCGAAACCGCATGTGGGCTGTCCTCAGTGCGCGATGGAACGGCCGGGGCTGCAGGAGTTGTTTGGGAGTGGCGGCTAGCTGCTGGCGGCTGGCGACTGGTGATTATACCCGCCGCCAATTACTTTTATGATTGAAGCGATTTTGTTTGATTTGGATGATACGCTGCTGGGCAATGATATGGATAAGTTTTTGCCGGCGTATTTTGGTCTGTTGGGGCAGCATGCAGCTCCGTATTTGGATCGGGAGCGCTTTTTGCAGGAACTGTTGTTTGGCACGCAGGCGATGATTGCCAGTGAGGACACGGCCGTTTCCAACCGCGACGTTTTCTGGCATACTTTCCAAGAGCGGACCGGACTTGATCCGGCTGAATTGGAGCCATTTTTTGACCGGTTTTACCGCGAAATTTTCCCCCAACTGCGCAGCACGACCGAGAAACGGCCGTCCGCCCTTCCCCTCATCCAATTTTGCTTTGCGGCGGGGCTGACAATCGTTATCGCCACCAATCCGCTGTTTCCGGCGCGCGCCATTGAAGAGCGGTTGGCGTGGGCCGGCGTGCCGGTCAGCATGTTCAATTATGATTTAGTGACGACTTACGAAAACATGCACGCCACTAAACCCAGTTTGGCCTACTACAAAGAAATTTTGGCGGACATTGATTGTTTGCCGCAAAATGCGCTTATGGTGGGCGACGATTGGAAAAACGATATTGCGCCCGCCGCCGCTGTGGGGATGCAAACGTATTGGATTTCGCCGAACGGGGAGGAGCCGCCGGATGATGCGCTTATCGCCGGGTATGGTTCGCTGGCGGATTTGCTGCACCGTTTGCGAGCGGGGTGGCTGGAGACGTTGGCTTAGCCATGCAGTCGCCCGCCTCGGTTTCGTCGTTGTTGATTGAGTTGGCGGCATTTGCAACGGCCGTTGAACAACTCTTGACCGGCGATGACATCGAATGGCAGTGGCGGCCCAAACCCGACGAATGGTCCATCACCGAAGTCGTCTGCCATTTGCGGGACGTGGAACATGAAGTTCATCAGCCCCGTTTCCGCGACATCATCGCCGCCGAAAATGTTTTCCTGCCCGGCGTCGTCGCCGACGATTGGATTTTAGAGCGGCAGTACCAGTTCCAGGACGGCAAAATGGCGCTGGCTGATTTCCTCTGCGCCCGCCGCCAAACCCTCGCGTTGCTTGAGAATGTGCCCGAAAACGGATGGGATCGGCGCGGCCAACACGCCTTTTTTGGCCCCACCAGCCTGCACGAACTCCTCAATCTTGCCGTTCAACACGACAAAGCCCATTTTGACCAATTGATAGCTTTGCGCCATCAGGTAAAAGCGGTGTGAAGCGCGATGCGCTGCTGGTTACGCATTACGCTTTACGCATTACGCATTACGCATTACGCTTTACGTGATTAAATGATTGCTCTCGCGCAGATCAGCGCGTAATGATTCAATCAGCTCCCCGCTTTTTTCATCGGCAAAGAGCGTGTGATGATGTTTTTTGTAGGCTAATTCGCTGCATTTGCGGAAGAAACGGGCTGCTGCGAAGTAAGCGCCCGGCCCCTGAGTCAACAATTGATTCCATGTATATTTCGCCCGTTGGCGGCTGGATGAGGCCAATTTGTATTGGTTGACGGTTAGGGTGTAGTTGCTCACCTCCTCGACCAGATACTGCTTGAGCCAACGGCGTTCTTGAACCAACGCCCAGATGATGATGACCAATACCAGCGTCACGCCGCCCCAATCGCTGAGGAAGGCCAGCAGGCACAGCGCATTGCCGCTGGAAACGGCCGTGTTATGCACAAAATGCAAAAACATTGCCGCCATCCAGCCCCCAATCGGCGCGGCAAAACGGGCAAATTGATTGGTCGTCATGCGCGCCAGAGCCACGCCCAGGCCGGTCATGCTGGTGAACAGGGCGTGGTTGAGGCCAAAAATGATGCCGCGCATGAAGATGTTCATTCCTAACGCCTCAGCGCCGCTTGTTTGGTAGGTGTTGACGAAGTAGTAGACGTTTTCAATCATGGCGAAGCCCATCCCTACCATTGCGCCATAAATGATGCCGTCCAACGGGCTGTCAATTTCGTGCCGCCATAACAAGAAAATGCCTAGAACGGCCAGCCCCTTAATCGTTTCCTCAACCGGCGGGGCGATGAGGCTGGCGGCCAGCGCATCGCCGCCGGTTTGCCCGGCCAGCCAGTAAAAGGGGATGCTGAGCAGGCTGTTGGCGATGTAGGCGACGATGATGCTGGGGATGGCTCCCCACAGGAATGCGGAAACCAACAACCACCAGGGTTCTTTTTCATACCGGTCTACCCAGTAAATGATGGCGACGTAAAACAGGGTGGGGATGAGGGCGGCGATGGTTGAAAGGATTAAGGTGATTGTTGGAGACATAATTTTTTTGAGTTGCAGGGTGGCGAAGTTGCAAGGCGGTAAGGTGGTAAGGTGCGTAGTAAGTAAATGTTTTGCTGCTTTGCCGCTTTGCCGCTTTTCTACATGATGAACATGGCGTCGCCAAAGGAGTAGAAACGGTATTGTTCGGCAACGGCCGTTTCATACGCCCGCATCATATTTTCTTTACCGGCAAACGCAGCCACCAGCATGAGCAGGCTGGACTGCGGTAAGTGAAAATTGGTGATCATGCCGGTGACGGCGCGAAATTTATAGCCGGGATAGATGAACAGGTCGGTTGGCCCTTCAAAGGCCGTCACCGGCTTCCAGGGGCACATTTTGCTTGTTTCTCCGGCGGCGTCGCGGGCGGAAATGTTGTAAAAATCGCCTGTTAGTCCGGCGGAACGGAGCGCGCCCGTTTCCAAAACGCGCACGGTGGTTGTGCCGACGGCGAAAATGCGCCCGCCGGCCAGTTTGGCTTCGTTAATCCGTTTGGCGGCGGCGGAGCTGATGGTCGCCCATTCGGTGTGGATGGCGTGGTCTTTGACGAATTCGGCTTCTACCGGTTTGAAGGTGTCCAGCCCCACGTGCAGGGTGACGGTTTCAAAGATGACCCCTTTTTCGCGCAAAGCGAACAGTAAATCGCCGCTGAAGTGCAGCCCGGCGGTGGGGGCGGCGGCGGAGCCTTCGGGACGGGCGTAGATGGTTTGGTACCGTTCGGGGTCGTCGAGGGTTTCGTGGATGTAGGGGGGCAGGGGGGTGTGCCCGTGTTCGTATAGGTAATTGTCAATCGGCCGGTTGAAGGTGATTTCGCGCTGGGGGCCGTTGAGTACGGCCGTTACCGTCCCTGTCAGCTCCTCATCGCCATCAAGTAAGACGACGGCGCCTTCGTTCATCTTTTTACCGCCGACTAACGCTTTCCAACGGGTATCGTCGCGTTGTTTCAGCAGCAGAATTTCGACTTTGCCGCCGGTGGGTTTACGGCCGTACAATCGGGCGGGAATGACGCGGCTGTTGTTGGCGACTAATATGTCGCCGGGATTGAGGTAGTTGAGGATGTCGGTGAACTGTTTGTGTTGGATACGGCCGTCTTCCCGGCTCAGCACCAGTAATCGGGAGGCGTCTCTGGGGGTTAACGGCCGTTGCGCAATCAACTCTTGCGGCAGTGTGTAATCAAAATCAATCGTTTTCATACCGGCAATTGTAACTTGTTGGTAACGACCGGCAACCGATAGACGGCGCTTTTTGTCAAGCGGTTGTCAGAAGGCCGGTCGTCGTTATGGTACAGTGTGGGGAGGACGAGCTTTTGCCCGCCGCCCCGTTTGGTCGGGGGCGCGGCGCATTAGTATATCAGTTAGGAGAGTTGACAAATTTTCCTATAGTATTCGCGTAAGACGAAGCGCTAATGAAATTTGTCAACTCTTATGAGTTACACGGCGAATAGGGAGTTTTTCTCTTTTTTCTCTGTGAATCTCCGTGGTTTCTCTGTGAATCTCTGTGTAACTGAACGTACAAGGGGAGTTTTATGCTCACATCTACTTTCTCTAAATTTTCTCGATTTGGCAGGTTAGCGGTTTGGCTGTTTGTTTTGCTGGGGACAAGCGTTGTTTCGGTGCAGGCGCAATCGGATGATGCGACACCGCCAGCGGAGCCGGTGAAACTCATTTTCATTCATCATTCTTGCGGCGCTAATTGGCTGCGAGATGGTCATGGCGGTTTGGCGCTTGCTTTGGCCGACAATAATTATTTTGTCAGCGATACCAATTATGGCTGGGGGCCGGATGGCATTGGCGATCATACAGACATCACCGATTGGCCGCAGTGGTTTACCGGGCCGGAAAGCGGCCGTTATCTGGCGGCTTTGTACAATGAAAGTGAGCCGAGTTCATCTTATTCGCGCCCGCTGGCCGACCCCGGCGGCGAAAATCAAATCATCATGTTCAAATCCTGCTTCCCCAATTCCAATTTGGAAGGGAATCCCGACGATCCGCCTGACCGGGGGTATGGCCTGACGGTGGGGAATGCTAAAGCGATTTATAATGAGCTGCTGGATTATTTTGCTTCGCGGCCGGATAAGTTATTCATAGCTGTTACCGCGCCGCCGGAGCTGGATTATACCTATTCGGCTAACGCCCGCGCGTTTAATACCTGGCTGGTCACGGAATGGCTGCAAGATTATGAGGGTAACAATGTGGCCGTTTTTGATTTTTACAATGTGCTGACTGGCCCGGATAACCATCACCGCGTGGTAGACGGCCGTATCGAATACATCACCGACCGGGGTGAAGACGTGTTGTACTACGATTCCGACGGTGATAATCATCCCAACCCGGCGGGAAATCGTAAGGCGACGGAGGAGTTTGTGCCGCTGCTGAATGTTTATTACCATCGCTGGCAGGGAGGCGCGGAGCCGGTCGTTGTGGATGAGCCGCCCGCAGCGGAACCGGCGCCGGAACCTACGATGGAACCGGAACCCACGATGGAACCGGAGCTTTTTGAGGCGGAAACGGCCGTCACCAACGCACAAATAGACGATTTTGAACAAACTGCATGGTCGTGGCAGGCGCAGTTCGACGCCGGCAGCGATACGCGCATCACCTGTTCGCAAGACGCGGCTGCGTCTTACGCGGGGCAGTTTTCGCTGGCCGTTCAGTATGATGTGGCTCCCCAGGAATGGGCCAATTGCAGCCGTATGTTTGACGCGCCCCGGAATTGGCAGGATGCGTTTGGCCTTACCGCCTATTTGCGGGCGGAGCAGGCAGGCCAGTCAATACGGATCACTCTGTTTCAACAATCCCCTTCCGGCGAACTGCTGTTGTTTGAGCATCCGGTCACAGCGGCGCAGGCGATGGCGGATGATTGGCAGCCGGTAACGGTTTCATGGGCGCAGTTTGTGGAGCCGGCGTGGCAGGGTTCCGAGGTCGCTTTTGACCCGGCTCAGGTTGTGGGGCTGGCTTTTTCGTTTGAGGGAGAGGAAGACGGCCGTTCTACCGGTCAATGGTGGGTGGATGAGATCGGTTTTTTGACGGATGCGCCGCCTGCGCTTGAAGATTCATCCCCACTCACCGATGCGCCGGCGGAGGCAGACTCTTCGCCGCCGGCTGAATCTGATATGGCTGAGCCGGCTGCAGCCGTTCCTGAAACTGAACCAGGCGGTTCGGGATTGTGTCCGGGGGCAATGGCGATGGGGATAACGGCCGTTGCCGCACTCGTTTGGGGTCAGCAAAAAGAGTACAAAAGAAGCAAGGTAAGAAAAAAAGAG
>JANTHP010000033.1 GCA_024762395.1 Anaerolineae bacterium
ATAAATTGTATCTGATGTTGGGATGTACCCCTATGATGCTGACCCGCTATTCAATTGTTTGAGAACTATTTATGGAATTACTTTATACGAGGAGAAAAAATGACACAACTCAACAAATACAGTTCACGCATCACGCAGCCCAAATCGCAAGGAGCATCGCAGGCGATGTTGTATGGCACGGGAATGACTGATGCCGATATGGAAAAGCCGCAGGTGGGGATTGCCAGCGTCTGGTATGAGGGCAACACCTGCAACATGCACCTCAACGATTTGGCGGCCAAAGTGAAGGAAGGCGTCACCGCCGCCGGGTTGGTAGGGATGCGCTTCAACACCATCGGCGTCAGCGACGGCATTAGTATGGGCACGGATGGGATGAGCTACTCGCTGCCCTCCCGCGAAATCATCGCCGATTCTGTCGAGACGGCGATGGCGGCGCATTGGTACGATGCCAACATCTCTTTGCCCGGCTGCGACAAAAATATGCCGGGCTGCATCATGGCCATGTCGCGGTTGAATCGGCCGTCGCTCATGGTTTATGGCGGCACGATTCGGGCGGGCTGCCTGGGCGACCTGAAATTAGACATTGTTTCCGCCTTTCAGAGCTACGGCGAATTTATTGCCGGAACGATCAGCGATGAGGAGCGGCGGGCGATTGTGCGGAATTCTTGCCCCGGCCCTGGCGCGTGCGGCGGTATGTACACGGCTAACACGATGGCTTCGGCCATTGAAGCGTTGGGGATGAGTTTGCCTTACAGCGCCTCCTATCCCGCCGAATCACCCGAAAAAGAGGACGAGGCGGTGCGAGCGGGCAAGGCGATTCGCATTTTGCTGGAACGGGACATCAAACCGAGTGACATCATGACGCGGGAAGCGTTTGAGAATGCGATGACGGTGGTGATGGCGTTGGGCGGCTCGACGAATGCGGTGCTGCATCTGCTGGCGATGGCGCGGACGGCGAATGTGGAGCTAACGCTGAATGATTTCCAGACGATTAGCGACCGGACAGCGTTTTTAGCAGATTTGAAGCCCAGCGGCCGCTATGTGATGGAGGATTTACATGCGGTAGGCGGCACGCCGGCTGTGATGAAGCGGCTGCTCAAGCATGGCCTGCTGCATGGCGACTGCCTGACGGTGACGGGTAAGACGCTGGCCGAAAATCTGGCTGATCTGCCGGATTTGGCGGCAGGACAGGATATTATTCATCCGTTTTCCAACCCTATCAAAAAGAATGGCCACATCCAAATTTTGTTCGGCAATCTGGCGCCCGACGGAGCTGTTGCCAAAATCACGGGCAAGGAAGGGGAACGCTTCTCCGGCCCGGCGCGGGTGTATGATTCGGAAGAGGCGATGCTGGCCGGATTGGAACGCAAGGAGATTCAGAAGGGGGATGTGGTGGTCATCCGCTACGAAGGGCCGAAGGGCGGCCCCGGTATGCCGGAGATGCTGACGCCGACGAGTGCGATTGTGGGGGCGGGGCTGGGTAAGGATGTGGCGTTGTTGACAGACGGCCGTTTCTCTGGCGGCAGTCATGGCTTCATCGTTGGTCATATCACGCCGGAGGCGCAAGAAGGCGGCCCCATCGCCCTGGTTCAAGATGGCGACACCATCACCATCAACGCTATTGCTAATACGATAGAAGTGGCCGTTCCCGACGAGGAAATGGCGGCCCGCCGCGGCGATTGGTCGCCGCCGCCGTACAAATATACGCGCGGACGGCTGTACAAATATATCAAGAACGTAAAATCGGCCTCGGAAGGGTGTGTAACGGACGAGTAGAAAAGAGAGTGGAGACTGGAGACTAGAGATTGACAATGCCGGTCTCCAATTTCTAGTCTGCAGCCTCTAACCCCCGGCTCCGTCGCCAAAACGTAAGCCAAGCGACAGCTTGCCGACGAATTTCTATGTAGACGATCGGTTATGATTGTGCCGCAGTTGAAATAATTGCAAAGAGAGAAATTGGAGGCAAGGATGTATATTATTGGCTTAATGACGTTGGTGATTGGATTTGGTTTGTTAGCGGCCAGTTTTGCGGCTGGTATTTATGTGGAGCTGACAGATGAACGTTAGTGTGGTTGTGTTAGCGGCGCTGGTTTGTGGGGGCGGGGTGATGATTGCGGCGGTGGGAACGGCCGTCTACTTTTACCTGCGAGATAAAGAAGCATGACTATGCACAACCGGTCAAGACAAATGCGACCTGTGCTAATTGTATTTCTGGGAATAATGCTCCTTGTATTCTTTCCCATCTTTATCCCCTACCAACCGGCTGTCATAGCCGCTGATGAGTATCAATTATTTACACCAACAAAACCCGGTTTGTTTGAAGGTATGGGTAAGCAAATGGCGGTAAGATTTGAGACGCGCCCCTGCACCTATCGGCTATTGGGTTGGTCGGATGATGGCGCGTTGTATTACGGGGCAACTTGCCAGGCAAACGAACCGGTTTATTGGGCGTACACGCCGGGACAAGAAGCAGAACGGGTGAGTGATGCGCCTGAAATGTTGAATCGGAATGTCGTTCCGCAAAAGGAAGCTCTAAATTGGGTCTATGCTAACGGGGTTCGCCCAAAAGAGGTAGAACCCTGGTCACGCGATTTGGCGATTCGTCATCATGAGGCATTGTTGTCGGCAGACGGCCGTTACCTGGCCCTCATTGCCCGCCATCTCTACGGCCCTGAAGATGTATTGGTCATACAAAGAAATTGAGGGGTCTTATTGATCGCAATACGGCCGTTTCTTTCCCCCACACCGCCAACGCATTCGGACATCGGCTGGCATGATCGGAACTAGATTTTACGACAAGCTGCCAACGTACCACATTTCACGCACCTCGCGTCAACTCTCCCCGTAAATCCTCCTGCATTAACCGTTTCACTTCGTCCAATGGTAAATCCTGGCTGAGTAAGTAGGCCAGCTTAGTCAGCGCTGCTTCGGCCGTCATGTCATAGCCGCTGATGACGCCGGCCTCAGCCAGCGCCGAACCGGTGGCGTATTGGGTCAGGTTGACTGTGCCGCGCAAACATTGGGTGCAGTCTACAATGACGACGCCCCGCGCCGCCGCTTCGGCCAAAGCATCAAGGAAGCGTTGATCGTTGGTAGGGGCATTGCCGCTGCCGTAGGTTTCTAACACCAGGCCGCGCAAAGGGGGATGCAGCATATTTTCGACAATGTTGGCCGAGATGCCGGGAAAAAGACGAAGGGCGCCGACAACGGCCGTTTCCCCAATTAGCTGCAAACGAACCCCGGAAAACCGCGCGGCCTGACGTACCAGGCGTTTATTAACGGTGATGTTTGTCCCCGCTTTTGCCAACGGCGGAAAATTGGGCGAGTCAAAGGCGTCAAAACCGCTGGCATTCACCTTCACTGCCCGGCAGCCGCGGAGCAGATGGCTGTCAAAGAACAGGCACACTTCAGGAATCGTTTCATTGGCGGCGATGAGCAGCGACGTAATCAAATTGTCTTGAGCATCATTGCGAATTTCGCACAGCGGGATTTGGGAGCCGGTGAGGATGACCGGCTTGTCTAAATTTTGCAGCATGAAGGCCAGCGCCGAAGCGGTGTAGGCCATCGTGTCTGTGCCGTGCAGGACGATGAAACCATCGTAATCATCGTAATTGCGGCAAATGTCCCGGCCAATGCGGCTCCAATCGGTCGGGGCCATGTTGGAAGAATCGAGTAATGGATCGTATTGGTTAATCGTGTAGTGGGGCAATTGGGGACGCTGGAAAACGGGGTTGGCCGCCATCAGCTCTTGTAAATAGTGGGGGACGGGTTGATAACGGCCGTTAACCCGCTTCATCCCAATCGTGCCCCCAGTGTAGGCGATGTAGATCTGTTTTTTCATGGAGGAAGTTTAACAGATGTGGGGGAGAGAGGGGTAACGGGCAAGGTTTTTCAGCAGTCGGGTTTTTATCCTCAACCGCCCAGCGATAAATCGCCGGGCTACAAAACAGCACCCGGTAAACCGGGTTTTTAGCCGGGTTCACCCGGTGTTGTTCAATAGCCCGGTCGTTTACGTCCGGGCGAAGGCAGGTGAACGACGGCTGCTGAAAAACCCTGCCCGTTACCCCGTGAATCTCTCTGCTAATATGGCATGTGGAATGTGAAATAGAAAAACGGCCGTCCCCACACAGTGGCGAACGGCCGTTACCCTCAAACTAGCCCAAGATCATCAGCCAATCACTTCACGTCAAGCTCAAAACCCAGACTGACACCAAATGGGTCACCGTCAAACCCGAGGACAGTTTGAACCATCTCACCACGCGCCTTGGCAAAGGGGCCGGTGCCGCCGGTGATGGCGCGCCGGAAAGATGTGTCAAAATCAGCCAGCTCATAGCCAGTCGTCGTCAGCATCACATCGCCAAACTCCTCGCCGAAGCTGAACAACTGGTTCGTGACCACAATCGGCCCGGTGAGCGTATGCGCGCCGTCGCCGACGTGGTAACCCCAGCACGTCCATTCGCCCATGACCAGGTCGGGGAACTCCGGCGAACCGTCGGGATTGACACCGTTACAATCATTGTTGACGCAGGTGATAGTTCCGGCCGGATAAATGTAGCCCTGGGTGACGAAGGCCGCGCCGTAAGCTGGGAAGCCATCTTCGTCAAACACCGGCGCTTCATCGGATACAAACCGGGTGCCGTCTTCCGCTACCTCAATCTCACGGAGCTTTCTGATGTTTTGATTCCCGTTGGAAGCAAAGACGTCCGGGGCGAGGATCGTGAAAACAGCCAGCCCAATCACGGCCACAATGGCCAGTAAAGCCAATACTTTGAAAAATCGTTTTGTATGCATTTTAATCTCCATTTTTTAGTTGATGGTGTTGTTACCAAACCAACCATAGCTGCTGACTTTTGCCAGCGTTTAGCGGACCAGTAGCGGCAGTATAGAAAAGGAAAACGGCCGTTTCAACCCAAAACGGCCGTTTGTATCACTTTTATATCGCTTTCCTGAGAGACAGATGAGCTACTCTTCCAGCTTCACCGCCTCATACCACTGGCCGCCAATGGGATGCACCAGCGAAACCCATATCCGGTAGCCGTTTACCGCGCCGCTTTCATCCCGCGTGAAAAGGATGCGCGTGCCGTCCGTCATCAGAAATTCTTGGTCGTTGAGTGGAATCAGTGTGGTTGTGTCGGCTATTTGCAGCGTGTATATGATTAAACGGCCGTCTTCCACACTAAAAATCACATCATATTTCCAAGGCCCCTCTAAAAAATGTCCGACATACTCCTGCAAAACGGCCGTATCCACCGCATACGCCCGCGACGTGATCCGCAGCGTGTAGCCGCCCGCGCCGTCGTCCAGGTAACTGCGCGCTTCAATCCGGTACGTCCCATCCTCCGGCAAAACAATCGCCTCGATGTTGGCGTCGGACTGGGTCGCGCCGTCGCCCGCCGGGTCGTCGTTGGCTTTGGCCAGCAGCGTCCCGTCCGGGGCGATGAGGAAGAGCAGCGTGTCCAGCATCCCCGATTCGGCGCGCGCCGCCAGGGGCAGGGTGGCGTCGGTCAGCGGCCGGTCGGCCAGCATCTGGAACTGCAAGACCTCGCCCGCTTTGCCCTCATACGTCCACACGTCGAACTGGTGGCGGGAAAGCGTGCCGGGATTGTCGCCCAACACGGCCGTATGCCCCATCTGCCCCGCCATTGGCTGCGGCGCCATTGGTTCCGGCGTGGCTGGTTCAGCAGGAACGGCCGTCTCCAACGACCGCGCCGCCTCCCCCACCAACGCCAGCCAATCAATCGCCGGCATGATGCCATCCACACACAGCGGCTCAATCCCATACGCCTCCCGCTCGGCGCAGCTCAATTCGCCCAAAACCCGGTTCGCCGCCAACCAATCCAGCAGCGCCTCTGGCGATGGTTCGGCCAGCCGCCACTGCAAAATCGTGCCGTCCGCCTCCGTGGAGAGGGCGGTACGGCCGTCCGGGCTGATGGCCACCGTCGGGCGGAAAGAGCTGTTCAAATGGTTGTTGATGGGCAGACGGCGGATGGGTGCGCCGGACCCCACACCTGTACTGAGCGGCGTCGAAGTATCCCACACAATCAGGGCGTCGTTGCGCGCCGAAGAAAGGGCAGTACGGCCGTCCGGGGCAAAGGCCACATCCACCACAAAAGCGGTATGGCCGGAAAAGCGGCGCAGCGACTGGCCTGTCGCCGGATTCCACAGCAGCAGCGACTCGTCGCGCCCGGCGGAGAGCAGCATCCCGTCCGGGCTGAGGGCAATGCCGTGAATACCCCAGTCGCCGCCGGCGGCAAAATGGCTGCCCGCGTTCCCCTCCAGCCCTGTCAGCCGCCGGATTTGCTCACCGCTGGCCAAATCCCAGATGATCATCGTGCCGTCCCACGAACTGGAGACGGCCTGCTGTTCGCCGGGCAAAAAGGCCACGTCGTACACGCCCCGTCCTTCAAAATGGCCGATCATGCGCTGTAAAATCTGGCCGGTTTGTAAATCCCAATAAATCACCGCCCCGCCCAGGGCGCCGGAAAGCGCGGTACGGCCGTCCTCGCTGATGGCCACACTGTTTACGCTGCCCTGATGGCCGGTAAACACCCGTACCTGCTCCCCGGTCGCCAATTCCCACAAAACCAGCGTGCCGTCCTGCATGGCGGTCAGCGCCTGTTGGCCGTCGGGCGTAAAGGCGATGGCGAAGATGCTGCCCCCTGGCCCATCCATCCGGCGCACGGCTTCCCCTGTTTCGTAATCCCACAAAATCAGGCTGTGGTCGGGTTCATTGCCGCCGGAAAGGGCGAAACGGCCGTCTGGACTGATCGCCAGCCCCATGCCCCGGTTCTCTGTGCCCGGATCAGGCGGCAAATGACCGGTTCCGTCCGCGCCCCAGTGCGCCATCTGCCAGCCGCTGGTCAAATCCCAGATTAGCGCCGCGCCGTCCGAGGCCGCCGTCACCGCCTGCGCCTCGTTCAAAAAGCGGAGGCTGTCAATCTCGCCCGTGCCCGTCCGCAGGCGGCGGATGATTGCCCCCGTCGCCACATCCCAAAGAATGAGCGTCTGGTCCAGACTGGCAGAGAGGGCTTGGGCGCCGTCTGGACTGAAGGTTACGGCCGTTACCGGCCCTTCATGCCCTTGCAGCCGCCGTTTCAACGCGCCTGTTTCTGTATCCCAAAGATAAAGCGACCCGTCCGACGAGGCCGCCAGCGCCAGACGGCCGTCCGGGCTGAGCGCCACGCCGTTAACCGCCCGGTCTAATCCGGCGAAAAAGTGAACTGGTTCGCCGCTGTCCACACGCCACAGGGCAAACGGCCGTTCATTGGTATCGGCAAAACTAAACTGGCCGACGAGGGCGAAACGGCCGTCCGCGCTCAAAGCCATGTCCAAAATCCCCTCCTGGTTGCCCCCCTCCTCGCCCCCAAAACGGCGAATCGGCTCGCCCGTTGCCACATCCCACACAATCAAGTCGCCGGGCGCGGCGGCGGTGTCCTCGCTGGTAACGGCGCGCTTCCCGTCCGGCGTGAACGCCACGCCGCTGACGTCTCCCTTGTGCCCTGCCAGCCGGTGAACGATCTCGCCGGTGGACAAATTCCAGAGAACGGCCGTGTCGTCCGCAGAGCCGGACAGCGCCAGCCGCCCATCCGGGCTGAAGGCCACCGCCATGACTGGGGCTTGATGGCCGTCCAACCGCTGTTCTACTTCGCCGCTGGCCAGATTCCAGACCAGCGCCAGCCCATCGTCGGAGCCGGTCAGCAAAAATCTCCCATCCGGGCTGACGGCAACAGCGTTGAGGGGGCTGTCATGCGTAAACTGGCGGCTGACGCCCGGCGCGTAGGCGATGTCCACCAGCGTTTGCCAGGCGGCCAGCGGCTGACCGGCTTCACTGTTAGCGGCCAACGCCAGCAGCAGGGCCAGCGGCTGGTTGTCGGCATCCAGCGCCTGCCGGGCATTGGCGGCCAGCGCCAGGCTGTACGACTGCATCGCTTCCGCTTCCTGCGCCGCTGCCAGGTTAGCGTTGATGTTGGAGGCGCGGGCGAAAAGAACGGCCGTTACCGTCAAAATCGCCGCCACCGCCAACCCCACACCCAAAATCAATGCCCGCTGGCGCAGCGTTCCCGCCAGCTTTTGCGCCGTCTCCAGTTCGCGCTGCCGCCGCGCTTCTTCGGCCGCCTGCCGGGTATCCCGCGCCGTGACGCTGGTTTGCAAAAAATCCTGCTCATCTGTGGTCGGGGCGACAGTCGTCGTTTCTGCCCAGTCTTCAAAGGCAACCAGGCGACTGCCGCGCAGCAGGTAACTTTCATCCCGCTTATTGGCCTGCCAACGAATCGCGCCCCGCGCCAGTTCCCGCTGCCGCCGCACATCCTCACGGCTCTCGCGCAGCCAACCGCGCAAACGGGGCCACTCGCGCAGCAGCGCTTCATGTGCCACTTCCACCGTTGGCCCCCGCGTCACCGGGTCATGATCGAAGGTGAGGAGACGGTGACGGCCGTATTCGGTAATCAGTGTTCGGTAACCGGTGTTCGGTAATCGGTAATCGGTAATCGGATTACTGTTTACCGATAACTGATTACCGTTCACCGCCAGCGCTTCCAACTCCGCCAGCGGCACACGCCTTCGCGTATCTTCCACCCCCTCGCCCAGGGTGACGAGGCGGAGGAACAATTGGCGGGTGGCAGCCTGGGCGGGCGGATCGAGACGGTCATAAATGGCATCGGCGCGGCCGGCTAGCGCGCCCGTCACGCCGCCGGCGGCCTGGTATTCAGCCAGCGCCAGCGTTGCCCCGGCGCGCCGCTCAAACAGTTCTGTCAGGGCGTATTGCAGCAGGGGCAGCATTCCCGGCTGGTCGCCCACCTCCCGGATGATGGTCGCTGTCAGCTCCGGGGCCATCGTCAAACCCAAATTTTCGATGGGCTGGGTAATGGCGCGGATTAATTCGTCCGGGGTCAAGGGCAGCAGCAGCGTCAATCGCTGGCGTAAAAGTTCGCCAAAATCTACGTATTGCAGCGGCCGGTCGGTGAAATCGGCGCGCAGGGTGATGACCAGCCGCAAACGGGAGCCGGGGTCGAGAACGGCCGTTACCAAACTCTCCAAAAACTGCGCCCGAACCGTCTCCTCCTCCACCAACGTGAACAGCTCCTCAAACTGGTCAATCAGCAGCAGCAGTTCCGTCGCGCCATCGTCGGGCAGGCAGTGGCGGACGGCGCGCAGCAGCCCGCGATTATCGGCTTGCAAAAGAGCCTGGAAATCTTCGGGTGGATTGACGCCCACGCGCAGCAGCGCCGCTTCCACTTCGGCCCAGGGGTGGCTGCCGGGGGTAAAATCTACAATATACCAATTGTCGGAACCGGGCAGGCCGCCGCGGCGCAGCGCGGGCAGCAGCCCCGCCTTCACCAGCGATGATTTGCCGCTGCCGCTGGGGCCGACGACAGCCACAAACCGCTCCAGATCGGAACCATTGGACAGCAGCCCCAGCAGTTCTTGTACCAGCGCTTCGCGGCCAAAGAAGTGGGCGGCGTCGGCCTCGGTGAAGGCGCGCAGGCCGCGATATGGGTTTTCCAGAGCAGCGATTTCTTGGATGGAAAGGGATGCCGTTTCCGACAAATCCGGCGGCGCGACCTTCAAAACGGAAGGCTGTAACGCCTCATTCAAATCATTTAGTACAGCCGCCACATCTGCGTAACGCTGCTGCGGTTGTTTGGCGGTGGCCCGCTGTAAAACGTTATCCAACGCTGGGGGTAAATCGGACATGGCATCGCGCAAAAGCGGCAGCGGCGTATGTAAATGCTGCTGCAGCAAGCTCACCGGCGTCGGCCCCTGAAACGCTTTTTGCCCGGTGAGCATTTCGTACAACAGCAGACCGAAGCAGTAGACATCGCTAGACGGCCGTAACGGGTCATCCCGAATTTGCTCTGGCGAAAGGTAAGCCGGAGAGCTGATTAACACGCCATCTTTTGTCAGACTGCCGCCATCGGCAAAGGCCAGGTTTTTGGCAATACCAAAATCGGCCAGATAAGCATTTTGCCCATCATCCAGCAGCACGTTAGCCGGTTTAATGTCCTGATGCAGCACGTCATGCGCGTGGGCGGCGGCCAATGCCTGCCCCACCTGCTGCCCCATCTGCTGAAAAACGTCCAGCGGCAGCGGCCCTTGCTGCAAAAGCTGATCCAGACTGCCGCCACGCAGCAGGCGCATAATCAGGTAGGCGGCGTTTGGCTCGCGCCAATAGTCGTACAGCGGCACGATGTGCGGATGTTCCAGCCGGGCGACGAGATGGGCTTCGGCCTCAAAGCGGCGGATGAAGGCGGGATGGTTGGCAAAGCGCGGCAGGATGATTTTGACGGCCACATCGCGCTGCACCGATGGCTGGACGGCGCGGTAAACCACGCCAAAGCCGCCGGAACCAATCTGCTCGGCAAGCTGGAACTCTTTTACGGCCCGGCCGCTGAGGTCGGCTTGTCCGATTTCATCCGGGGCCGGCGTTGGTTTGGGGATGGGCGACCGTGTTTTATCCGAACGGGCCAACCGGACGAATGCCAGTTGCTCTTTTTCGGGGATGGCGAGCGCCAATGCCAACAATTCGGCAAGCTGGACGGACGGCCGTAACGCATCTTTCTCGATCTTGCGCACTGTAACCGGCGCACAGCCGGCACGCCGCGCCAGTTCAGATTGGGTCAAGCCCAGGCCCCCCCTCCGTTCACGGACAATCTGCCCGAAAGAGGCCTTGCTATTCATTTGTTGTTCTCCCAAAATAGATGTTTTATTTGTGAGGCATCAATGGAAGCGTGCGATGGGATAGGCACATTGTACGGGAAAGATGGGGGCAATAGCAAGTGAAACGGCCGTTTCCCGCTTCACTAAATTTTCCCAACTCGATTAACCAGCTTGTAATCGGGCGTGCAAAATGCCAGCATTAAACTGAATGTGGGCTTGACGGCCGTTCCCCACTACCATATTTTCCAACATCCCATATTGAAGAAACCATGCCGGGGCAGCGCCAATAGATTGGGTGGAATAATGCGCGAGAAGCAGGCCGCTAGCGCTGCATCAGGCTGCAATTGAGCCAGCGGCAGTCGTGAAAATTCCCCTAGCATCCCCAAATATAAAACGCGCAAAAGAGTTCCTTTTCAGACATGGATGAAAACAGATCGAAAATCCGTGTTTATCCGCGTTTACCCATGACCGACAAAACTTGATCCAATGCCGCCACCAAAAAATCAGCGTCAGCAGTGGTAAAAACGATGGGCGGCTTGATTTTGATGACGTTGTGCAGCGGGCCATCGGTGCTGAGGAGGATGCCGCGCTGTTTCATTTGTTCGATGACGGCCGTTGCCTCCTCTGCCGCCGGTTCCAATGTGTCTCGATCTCGAACCAGTTCAATGCCCATAAACAGCCCCGCGCCGCGCACGTCGCCGATGAGGGTGTGTTCATCTATCAACCCATGTAGTTTGTTTTGTAAATAGTTCCCGACTTGCAGAGCGTTTTGCTGCAATTGTTCATCTTCAATCACATCCAAAACGGCCGTTCCCACCGCACAAGAAACCGGATTGCCGCCAAAGGTATTGAAATACTCCATCCCGTTGTGGAACGATTGGGCAATTTCGGCCGTTGTCACAACCGCCGCCAACGGATGGCCGTTGCCAATCGGTTTGCCCATCGTCACAATGTCGGGGACGACGCCCTGGGTTTGGAAGCCCCAAAAATGGGTTCCCACGCGGCCAAAGCCCACCTGCACCTCATCGGCAATGCAGACGCCGCCGGCGGCGCGGACGTGTTGGTATGCGGCTTTCAGGTAGCCGTTGGGTAAAACAATCTGCCCGCCGCAGCCCAGGAGGGATTCGGCAATGAAGGCGGCGGGGTTACGGCCGTTCTTCCCCATCTCCTCAATTAGCCGCTGCACATGCCGGGCATACTGCTCGCCTGATTGGGCGCCCTTGTAGAGGCCGCGATACGGATCGGGCATAGAGGCGATGTGGGTGTGGGCCGGTTTGCCTTGCCCGCCAGGGCCTTTGAATTTGTAGGGGCTGATTTCGATGAGCGAGGTGAGGTTCCCGTGATAGGCTCCATCCAGAACGATGATGTCTTGCCGACCGGTGTGCGTGCGGGCCAACCGCAGCGCCAAATCGTTGGCTTCGCTGCCGGAGTTGACGAAGAAGCAGACGGTCAGCGGGTCGGGCAGGGTGGCGGCGAGGCGTTCGGCGTACTGCACGATGTTGTCGTGCAGGTAGCGGGTGTTGGTGTTGAGGACGGCCATTTGCTTAAGTGCAGCGTCAACCACGCGGGGGTGGCTGTGGCCCACATGACAAACATTGTTCACGCAGTCGAGATACGGCCGTCCCGCCTCGTCATACAAAAACTGCCCCCGGCCGCGCACAATTTTGAGCGGTTCCTGGTAAGAAACGCTTAGAGACGGCCCCAGATGTTTCCGGCGGACGGCGCGAATGTCGGCTTTGTTGGCGCCGGGCGGGGGCGTAAAACAGGCCGCGTGGATGGTTTGCCGGATGCGCTCAGCCGGAATGTCGGCCAATTTATGCAGCAGCTCCCAGGCGGGGCGTTCGGAGATGGACAGGTAATCATTTTCCGGTTCCAAACTGCGCTGGTAGGCGGACATGACGACGCTGGCGCTGAGGCGGATGGCAATTAAGTCGTTGAGTAATTGGCGCTCAAGCTCGGTGAGGGGGTAAATGGTGTGGTAGCCGCCGATGAAATGGGCCAGGACCGCCAGCGGTTCGGATTTATCCAGCATGAGGTAGGCGGCGGCAATGGCCGGTTCGGCGGCGGTGATGGTGTGCAGCATGTCGCCAAAATCAATGATGCCGATTTGGCGCTGGTTGGAGATGATTAGGTTGTAATCGTTGGCGTCGTTGTGGATGATTTGGGTGCGCAGTTGGGGCAGATGGGGGATGACGGCCGTTTCAAAGTCGGCCAGAAACCGTGCCACCAGTTCGCGCCGGTCGGGTTGGGCTATGTGCAGCAAGTGGCGGCGGATGATCGTTGGCGCGTGGCGGATGTCCCAGTGCAGCAGCCGGTGGGCGGCCGGATGATCAAAGCCGGCCAACGCCTTGTCCATGCCGCCCACCGCGCGGCCGATTTCGTGCAGCAGCAGGGGCGAATGAGGCGCAGTTTCGGCCAGCGCCGCGCCGGGTAAGTAGGTAACTAACCGGATGAAGTAACGGCCGTCCTGCTCAGCCCCAGCGCGAACCATCTGTTCGCCGGACAGGGCGGGAACCAATTGGGGACAAGCCAGCAGATGGCTCCCGCCCAAATGGCGCATCGCCTGGTTTTGTAAATCCAGATTGTCGGGCGATTCGGCGGCGCTGGCGATTTTGAGGACAAACTGCTTGCCGGACTCGGTCGTGAGTTTGAAATTTTGGTCGCGGTCGCTGGGGAGGGAAACGGCCGTAACAGCCAACCCATACAACGTCCGCGCCATTTCTTGTGCCGCATCAACAGAAAAACGGGGCCGATTGAGGTGTACGAGCGGCATGGACAGTGCCTGTTAATGTCAAAAGATGGCTATTGGCGGCGGCGGCCAAATAACAACCAGGCTAAAAAGAGGGCAAAGGCGGCCGTTAAAGCGACTCCGGCCATTTGTTTTTCACGGGAGGGGGGAACGGCCGTCATCGCCTGTTCCACTTCCGTTTCCGCAATCCACTCGAATGTCTCCAGCATACCTGTTTGCAGGGGGCGGGTCTGCCATCCCAACTCCGCCCGCGCCTTGTCTGAACGAGCTATGTGCGTTGTACCCAGGCTGGCAATGGCTTCACGGCTCAACATGGATGGCAGGGGGATGAAGGATTCGAGAATGCCCACGAGGGGGGCGAACGGCCGTATCCATTCTGACGGAATTCGCAGCGATGGGGCGCGTTTGCCCGTCAAATGCGCCCAAAAATCAACCATTTCACCCAAAGGGACGGCTGGGCCGGCCAAAATGTAGCTTTCGCCAATCTTACCCTTTTCGGCCGCTAACAAATGTCCTTCGGCAATATCCTCCACATGGGCGTAAGTGATAGTCGAATCGGGGCCGGGTACAGCGGGCAGGCCGCGATAGAAAAGCCGCATGATGTTGGCGATTGGGCCGGTATCGCCGGGGCCATACACTGCGCCGGGCATGACAATAATGATGGGCGCGCCTTTTTCGATGAGCGGCAGGGCTACTTTGTAATGGGCCAGCCATTTGGTACGCGCGTATTCGGTTTCCAGCGGGTCGCTCTGAAAATAAGTCTCATCGGCCAATTTGCCTTTTGTGTTGCCGAAAACAATAACGCTGCTGGTGTAGATGATTTTGGGGACGCCTAGTTCATGGGCCAGCCGCAGGACTTTGCGCGTACCGCTCACATTCATCGTTTCGGCTTTTAACCAATCGGGAGCGCCGATTTTATTCCAGGCGGCAATGTGAAAGACGATGTCGCTGCCTTTCATGCCCTCTCGCATGGAGGCCGCATTGGTAATATCGCCGAGAACGGCCGTTGCACCCAAATCCTCTACAATCGCAGTGCTCTCATCTGACCGGGCCAGGGCAAAAACCGCATAGCCCCGCTCAATGAGCTTGCGAACAACATGTTGACCAATAAAACCGGAACCGCCGGTAATAAATGCTTTCATAACTTTATTTGTATTGTAACTACTCAGCCTCAGAGGTGACAGTCACTTATAATCATCGCGGTTTCAGCCAACGCTTCTGGTGAAAGTGACTGTCACCTGTAAATTTGCCTTTATTTTATCCTTGCTGCCGGGTATGAGCCAAGCACTTTGAGGAATGAGGCTTTTTTTAGAATACCCAACATCGCTTCTTGAACGGCCGTATCATTCTCATGTCCTTCAAAATCCACATAAAAACGATAATGCCAGGGCCGGTTAAGGCGCGGTCGAGACTCGATTTTAGTCATGTTAATCCCGCGCTCGGCCAGTTCTTGCATGACAGAAAAGAGCGCGCCGGGAACATGCCGCGTGGTGAAAATGATAGATGTTTTGCTGGGGTCTTGCCGGGGCGGATCATCCCGGCCCAGGACGAAGAAGCGGGTGTAGTTGAAATCCAAATCTTCCACATTGCGGGCTAAAATGTCCAGGCCGTAAGTTTGGGCGGCTAGTTCGCTGGCGATAACGGCCGTTCCCGTCTCCGGATTCGCCGCCAAATCCCGCGCCGCGCCGGCCGTGTCATAATAATCAACCGGCTCCAGCCCCATCCGCTTAAGCGTTTGCACGCATTGGGCCAGCGCCTGGTGATGCGACTTAACGCGCTTAATGTCGGTCAACTTTACGCCAGGCGGAGCCATCAGGCAGTGTTCGACGCGCACAATCGCCTCCGCCTGCACGCGCAAATCATGGTCAACCAACAAATCATAGGCCGGGATGACGGTTCCGGCCAACGAATTTTCAACAGGTAACATGCCATACGCCGCCCGGCCGTCATGCACGCTGGCAAATATGTCGCTAAAATCGCGGCAGGGCAGGGTGTTCGCTTCCGCGCCAAAATGCTGCCGGATGGCCTGTTCAGAATATGCGCCCGGTTCTCCTTGAAATGCCACAATACTTTTAGTCATCGTTTCCCTTTTTGGCTCTTTGGGAATTCACGGGGTTGACTAACCGTGAAACGTGAAACGTGATGCGTGACCAGAAAACCTTCACGTTTCACGCATCACGTTTCACGCAGGTTTTTTGCAAAACCCCGCGAAATCCTGAAGACACCCTTTTTTCATTTACTGTTCTAACAGCAATTCTAGCAAAGTATCAATCTCATCAGCCAATTCCGGCCGTTCCGACTGCGCTTCCAGCAGTTCGTCACGGGCGTATTTGATTTGTACCGGTACATCGTACTTGTCGGCGCGGGCAACGCCCTCTTTGTACCACGCAGCCGCCTGCGCAAACGCTTCCAATTGAGCCGACGCCAATCCGGCTTTGAAGGCCGCCACCGTCGTTTCAGCTTGGGCGTCGCGGTTGACGACCGGTTTGATGAGTTCGGCAGCGGCGGCGTAATCGGCCAGCGCCGCTTCGTAATCGCCGGCGTCATAGGCATCGTTGCCCCGCTCGATGTGATACCAGCCCCAGGCGGATTCTTCCAGATAGGTTTTGCCGTATGATTGGCGGTCGGGGTCAATCTGGTAAGCGCGATTGGCGTCTACCTGGGCAGATTTCAGAGCGGCGGCGGCGGCGGCTTCATCGCCCAGCCGGAAGGCGGAAAGGCCCAGCCCATATTTGAACCAGGTGCGGTAGCGCCAGTAATACCCCTCATCGGCTAAACCGGCATGTTCTTGGAGCTGCGAGGCGAGTTGGGCGTCCAGAGCTTGCAGGATGGGATCGCTGTTTACGCCGGTGACGGCCCATAAATCGCGCAGTTCTTCGCGGGCATGGCGCATTTGCGCGTATTGGGTGTTATCCAGGAAGGTGCGGTGGATGGATTCGTTGTACCAGGCGGCGGCGGTATCGTATTCTTCCAGGGCGGCGGCGATGAATCCCAGAGTAACGGCCGTTTCCACAACCTCATTCCCCTCACCTGCCGCCTCTAACCGGGGAAAAGCGCGCCAAAACAGCGTCAATATCCGGGTTGTCTGGTAATTTGGCAGGGCGCGTAAATCAAGCAGGGCCGCCGCCACCGCCGATACATACCCCTTCTCCGCCGCAAATGCCAGGCCATCCTGGTAAGCCGTTATGGCCTCATCGGTCCGGCCTGCTTCCAACGCCGCCAGCCCCTCGGCAAACAAAGTGGCCGGGTCTTGCGCCAGCAAATCGGTCAGCGCGGCCTCCAACTGCGTGCGGATGGGGTCATCCGCCAGCGCCGGCTGCGATTCGGCCAGCGCATCCAGGTCAGCTAATGCTTGCGTCAACAGCGCCGCGCCGTCTTCAGACTTTGCGGCAGCGGCTGCGCCGGCGTCATACCATTTTTGCGCGCTGGCTGTGTCGCCGGCCGCCAACGCAGCCAACCCGGCTTGCAGGGCAAAGGCGGGGTTATCAGGCTCCGCTTCTGCCAGCAAGGCGGTCTCCTTTTGCAGCGTTTCGTAATCGCCCGCCTCAAATTTTTCTAGCACGTAAGCCGGAATCAGCGGCTCTAAACCGGTCAGAATGGCGCTGCGGAAGCTGACGGTGACTTGATCGTTGGGGTCGCGCCGGTAGGCTTCGTTGATGGCGGTGAGGGCTTCCAGGAGAACGGCCGTTTCATCTTCCACAATGCCGCCCAACCACAGCACATACCCCAGCCGTCCCTTCATCTGATAATAAGCCGTGACGGACGGGTCCAGCGCAATGGCCTCATCATAACTGGCAATTGCCGCGCTTACCCCCTCCGTGTACGACCGGTTAGGGCAGGTGCGAATCAAATACTGCACTTGCCCCCGCGTGCGGAACGTAAACGCCAGCGCCGCATCATCCTGCCCCGGCGCTTCCGTCGCCCGCGTAAAGAAATCGGCCGACCGCTCATATTCGACGCACTTGGCCTCTTCCCCTTCCGCCAGGCCGCCCAATTTCCAATGCAGCGTCCCCAACGAAATGAGGACGGCCGGATCGTTAGGGTCAAGTGCAAAAGCTTGCTCCCAGGCGCGGCCGGCCTCATCCCAAAGCTGCTGCGAGAAGGCCGCATATCCCAGCCCCGTCCACGCTTCGGCCTGCATCGGGTTGGCTTGCGTTCCCAACTCAAATAATTGCTGCGCTTCGGCGTATTGTTTTTTAGAATAGGCAATCCATCCCAAACCGGTATAGGCGCGTTCGCGCTGTTCGTCCGTTAAGGGCGTATCTGCCGGCCCGGTTAATTTTAGCGCCGCATTATAATTGCCCCAGGCCAATTCCAAATCATTGATGGCGTGATAGGCCACGCCGCGCCACAGGTAGTAAACGGCCCGGCGCGGTCTGAGTTTGATGGCTTTGTCGAAGTCGTCAAGGGCCAATTGATATTGGTCGGCGACGGGTGTTAGTTGATATTGTTCTTCGACTGTTGCCGCATCCTCTTCGGCCGGGCTGGCGGTTTGCCAACTTTGTCGAGCGATGGCCCGCCAGGCGTAAATCTCGGCGGGGCGGTTGGTGTATTCGAGGATGACGCTGAAGCTGCCCATTGCTTCCGGATACTGGCCGAGCTGCACTTGCAGGGTCGCCCGGTTGGTTAAGGCGGCCAACCAGGTAAAGCTGTGCGGTTCCGGCAGGCCTATGGGGATGCGGGTGGCGGCAAGCGGATTAATGCCCACTATGCGGGTTCCGCCGATTTGAATGGCTTTTGAGTAGGCGTTGATGGCTTCGCCGAGTAGTTTTTCCCGGTCGGCGGCGTTTTCAGCCAGTTGGGCGTGGTCGCGGCGAGCGTTGCCCAGCGCCAGATAGTGATAGGCGGCAACTTCTCGCCACAGCAGGATGGCCATGAGCAGGCTGACGGCAATGGCGAGTACGGCCGTTCCCACCCGCATCCACCTGGCATAAATCGGCCGGCCTTTATCCTGCGCCCGCCAAACGGCCGTACCCGCGCCCATCATCAAAATTAATGTGACTAACGGCGGATACAAATTGACGGCGGTGAGCAGCGGGCGGTACAAGGTGGCGGTCTGGAACAGCGCCAGCGCGAGTCCAGCACCCAGTACTAACCAGGGCAGGCGGCTGTTGGGATTGAGGTGAAGCTGGGTTTGCAACGGCCGTATCACCGCCCACCATACCGGCAGTATGACCAATCCCAGGTAAAAATAGGGGTATAAATCGGCCAGGCTGTAGGGCAGGCCGGGAATCTCCCACCAAAGCGGCGCGGGCGCCAGCCAGGTCATCAGAGCCAGCACGCCAATGAACAGGATGTTTAGCAGGTAAAGACGGCCCCATTTACTTTTGAAAACGGCCGTATCCCGGTCAATTATCCGGGTAGAGGCCGGCAAATTTGCCATCACGCGGCGGCGCAGGGAGGGATACCAGTTGACGCTGCCCTGAACGAGCAGCCGGTCTTGGGCCGTAACCAGGGCAAAAGCAGATTCATCGGGTAACGGCCGCTGCCACAACCGCATATCCCCTTTTACAAACGTCGTCACGTCCGCCCATTTTGCCTGTTTGCCGCCTACGCGGATGCCTTCGTCGTCCAAATGAACCGTCGCCGCCTTGCCCCGCGCCTGCACTGTCCGCAGCGGCGTAAAGATGATGAGCAGCAACCCCATCAATAAAGAAAGCGCCACATATCCCACCAGCAGGGCAATCGCCAGCCACATGATGAGATCGGCGTTGGTGGCCGCGCTGACATTGGCAGTGGTGACGCCCTGGCTCAATTGGGAGGAAACGGTTTGCGACGGATCAAAAATGGGTGCGGCTTTGAATTGGATAATGGGGGTCAGGGCGCTGCCGGTGTCTATGCGGATGACGAACAGGGGCATGAGCAGTGCGACCAACGGCAGCAAGAACAGGACGAAACGTCGGAAGGCGACGAGCAGGGGATGGTGGAATTGGGTGGTGTATTGGCGTTGGGGAAGTTTGTAGGTAACAGCCGCTTCGACAATATCAGATTGCGCTGCTTCTTTATCCGCTGCGACCAGCGCCTCCAGCCGTTCCAGCGCATCCGTTGCCGCCGCCCAATCGCCCCGTGCCTGGCGCAGTTGAGCGGCCTGGCTAAATTGGGTGACGGCCGTTTCTTTTTCACCAATATCATACAAAGCCTCAGCTAAAGCCAACCGCGCCGTGGCTTCTAAATTTGCGTCTTCGTACTGCCGCAGCGCAGGCAGCGCCAGTTCCAACTGCTCGCGGGCGGCGGCCGGATGGTCTTGTTGCAGCCAGGCCTGCCCCAGCCCCACACGTACGGCCGCCCGCCTAAATTCGCCCAATGGCGCTTCTGTTTCTTGCAGCAACTGGTCAAATTGGGCTTGCGCTCCGCCCACGTCGCCCATTGCCAGGTAAAGGTAAGCTAATTTTTCGTCGGCGGCAACGGCTTCGCCTGGGTCGCCAACCCGCTCCAAAATGGGGTCGGCGCGGCGGTAGCAGCGGGCGCCGGTGGCGAACAAGCGGGCGATGATCCAATCCAGGCCGGCAGCGGCGGGCCAAAAGCGGGGGCGCCAGACGCGCCGGCCCAGGTAAAAGCTGAGGTAAATGATGAGGGGCAGGGAAAGGATGAAGGAGAGGAGATGGTGTAACGGCCGTATGGCCTTACCGAACCGCTCTACCAACCCTACGTTTTCTGTTGGCCGCCCGTGAAAAGCTGAATGAACGGCCGTTGCCAATCCGACATAGGCGTCTCCCAGGGCGATCATCGTTTGGGCTTGTTCTGCTTGTAATGTAGTAAGCGATGTCGAAGCGGCCGTTTCTGCGCTTTTTGCTTGCGTCTCAAATGTGGTCAGCGCCGTTTCATATTCGGCGATTGCGCCGACAAAATCGCCCGTATGCGCCAGGGCAAAGCCATAAGCGCGGGTCACATACGGCTGCAAAGCCGGGGGGAGGCTTTCCTTGCGCCGCAAAATCTGCAACTGCTCAAGGCTGGCGTCCCAATTGCCGCGCAGTTGATCCAGCCGCGCCTGCAAATGCGTCACCAGATCGTCCAGCTCTGTATCCGATTCATTAAGCAGGGTGAGGTAAAACCGCGCTTTGTTCACCGTATCCAATAGGCGGTCAATGGCCGCCAACTGCCGTTCATTGTGATACGCGCGAAAGCGATCAATTAAATAATCAGCCGCCGCCGTCCGGTCTACAAAGAGTTGGTGGTAAAGCCGGTTTTGATCATGCGCGAAGGGGTTGGGATCGGGATGCGCTTCCCAGTAAGCCAGGGCGCGGCGGTGCGCCTGCCGGTACGCATCCGGGTCTTTAGCAATCCATTGGCGCTGGATGAGCGCCCGTTCTTCAGCGCGAACGGCGTAAATTTCTGTGCCGTCATCTTCTTCCCAGCGCATGATGAAGGAGTAGCGTGTGAGGCGTTCGATGAGTCCCTGGTTACGGCCGTCATCCTGATTCCGTATCGCTGCAAACAAATCAGCATCGTACCAATTGGGTATCGCCGCCAGATAAATCCCCTCAGCCATCAACGGATGGACATCGTTGAGGATTTTTTCCAGGAAGAAGGTGATGGTTTCGGTGGTGCTTTGGGTCATTTTGGTTGCCGGTTGCCGGTTGCTGGTGGCTGGTGACCAATTACCAGCCGCCAACTGCCAGCAACTACCTACAAATCGCTAAAGAAATCGTCATCGTCGGCTGCCGCCGGCATGGCGTGGTCGGCCATCATCGCCAGCGCGCCGGGAACGCCGCCGCTGGTAAGAATGATGGTGCGAATATCAAGATTGGTAATTTTGCGCCGCTCCTCAAAGTATTCGCGGATGTCGGCTTCGACGAAGGGGTCTAATTTGGTTTCAACGAGGATGGGCTTGATGTCTAAATCGGTTAAATCGGGCGTTTTACGCCCGGTGATGATGGCAACGATGTCTTTTAGGGCATCATCGGTCAGGCGCGGCAAAAAGATGTCTCGAATCCAGCGCTGGACTTCCGGCGGCGCGGCTTCGTAAGCGTCAAACAGGAGGACGACGGGCTGTTTGTCGGTCAGTAGCGCGCTCAGGCAATCGAAGAAGGCGTTATTGATTTGGCGTTCGGCATTGGCGCGTTCCCGGTCGCTGTCGGCGCGAAGGGGGGCATTGGAGGGGGTAACGGCCGTTACCCCGCCGCCATCTCCGCCATCCAAAAAGTCATCCAACCCTGCCCGCCAATCAATTTCCGGCCGTAAAGCCAAACAAGCGTCAACCAACCGGCCTACCATGTTCCGGCGCCAGCAATATGTCACCAAACTGCGCGACTTGGCATACAGCGTCGCCCCAGCCAGGTTTTCATAAGTAATACCCAGGTCAAAACAAAGCCCCTGCACTTCATCCAGATTAAAATACCTTTCCACATTCTGGCGCAAACCGGACAACGCGCTGCTGCCCATACCCACATCCGGTTCTGTGAAGTTGCTGATAACGGCCGTCAAATGTTCAAAATAAGCGTCATGTCCCAACTTATTTGAAAGCAGCCGCACCAACCCCAGCATATCTTGAATCTCATGAATCTCGCGCGGGTTACGAAAATCAATTTGTGCGGCAGGTACATCAACCGTAGGCTGTTGACAATACTGCCGCATTTTACTCGCCAACCACGTCTTACCCATATCCGGCGGCGCTTCAATCACCATCACCGACTGTCGCGTTTGTGGCAGCAACAATTTCTCGAAGCCTTTTAGCTTCTTGACTCGATCTACAAAAAGCGTATCGTCAAAACTACTCATGGGTACTTCTGGGAAAAAATAGAGACTGGAGATTTGAGACTGGAGACCCGTACAATCTCCAATCTCCAACCTCCAGCCTCCTGCCTATCAACAAATCAAAAGCGGGGCAAAATCAACTGGCCGCCGCCTCATGTTCTTTGACTAATTCGCGTTTTAGCACCTTGCCCACCGTCGTTTTGGGCAGCTCATTGCGGAACTCAATAATACGCGGGTACTTATACTTGGCTAATTGGGTTTTGCTCCACTCAATCAGTTCTTGTTCCGTCGTTGTATCGCCAGGGCGCTTTACAATCCATGCCTTCACCGTTTCGCCGCGTCGGGGGTCGGTCACACCCGCCACTGACACTTCCAAAACGGCCGGATGATTGGCAAACACCTCCTCCACCTCGCGCGGATAAATGTTATAACCGCCGGCAATAATCATATCCTTCTTGCGGTCTTCAATATAAAAATAGCCATCCTCGTCCATGCGGGCAATATCGCCGGAATAGAGCCAGCCGTCGCGCAGCGAATTGGCCGTTTCCGTTGGCATTTGCCAATACCCCTGCATTACCGAGGGGCTTTTAATGATAATCTCGCCAATTTCACCCACCGGCATATCTTTTTCGCCTGTGTCAGCATCTACAATGCGGCACTCAACATTGGGAAGAGGCATACCAATGGACCCGGCCCGGTTCTCCCCCTTCAAAGGGTTGGCGTGGGTGGCAACCAATGTTTCCGTCATACCGAATCCTTCAACCAGCGTGCCGCCCGTCAACTCTTCAAATCGTCTCTTCGTCTCCACCAACAGCGGAGCCGAACCGGAGATGCAGGCGCGAATGGAGCGAACATCGTATTTACCGGCGGCTACATCCGGGTTGTTATTGATGGCGATGTACAGCGCCGGTACACCGGGGAAAATGCCCGGTTTGTACTTATTAATGCTGCCAAGCAAATCTTTCTGGTCGCGCGGGTTGGGAATAATGACCAGCGTTCCGGCGGTGGCGATAGAAAAAATCATCGCCGTAACCATACCGTAAACATGGAAAAACGGGATTGCGCCCAGGAAAACTTCTTTTCCATACTCCCAATCAATCCAGGCTTCCAACTGGATAGTGTTGGCGACCAGGTTGCGATGCAGTCCCACAGCGCCTTTGGCCAGCCCGGTCGTGCCGCCGGTGTATTGCAACAAAGCGATGTCGTCGCCTGTGACTTCGACGTTGGGTTTGGGAGCGCGTTTACCGGCAGCCAAGAGATCCTGGAACCACATGTCGCCCGGTTCAAGGACGGCGTGATGGCCTTCTTTCTTTTCTTTGAGCAAGCTAAAGAGGATTTTTAACATGCCGGGCAGGTAGTTTTTGATGTTGGTGACAATGACTCGCTTGACTTTTGTATTGCCTTTGCGCTGTACGTTTTTGAGGGTGTTGTAGTACAAGCTCATGACAAAGACGGTTTCGGCGCCGCAGTCGGCCAGTTGGTGTTCCAGTTCGCGTTCGGTGTAAAGGGGGTTGGTGGCGATGACGATGCCGCCTGCTTTGAGGATGCCGAAGTAGCTGATGACGAATTGGGGGGTGTTGGGCATGTAGATGACGGCGCGATCCCCCTTTTTGAACCCGTTGGCAATGAGTGCGGCGGCGACGGCGTCTGTTTCTTGATCCAATTGGCGATAACTTATGGTTTTGCCTTTCAGAATCATGGCCGGGTGATCCGGGTATTTGTTTGCAGATTCTGTTAAGAAATGATGTAAAGAATGGTTGGGGATGTCAACCATTTCTGGTACACCGGGATCATAATGTTTTATCCAGGGCTTGTCGGCGTATGTGACGGTCATCGGAATCTCCTTTTGCAATTCTGTTGAGGCGAATTCTAAAAATGAGTGTGGAAAGCTTGGTGTTTTTCAGAATTTGCTTGAGTCCTGTTCTCTTTTCTTGCTGGTGGGGAATTGTATTCCATTGCCAGGGATTTCTCTCCCCATTAACATAATGGAAGTATACTGGTATCGGTTTCGTTGTGTCAACTGGGAAATGGCAGGGTTAAGCAACAAATCAAATTATCTTTGGAGTAGTGAATTAACACGCGCTGATAATTCTGTCAAAGATACGGGCTTGATCAGGTATGCGTCACACCCCGCATCAAAGCAGGTTTGATATTCTTCCGTTGTAGCAGCCCCCGTTAAGGCAATGATAGGAATGTGGCCTGTATCTTGATCTGCTCTAATCCTGCGTATTGCTTCCCAACCGTCCATTCCTGGTAAACGCAAATCCATCAGAATCAATTCCGGCCTGGCTGAACGAGCTAATGTGACAGCTTCATGTCCATCCCCGGCAGTTAACGTGTGATAGCCTTGAGCTTCAAGCCACTGCTGGAAGATTTTTTGCATGGTTATATCGTCATCAGTTATCAAAATCGTTGTCATTGATTACTCTCTTGTCGGGATATATTGTAATGCGTAGGCTGGTTGTAAGGCACGCCAGAGGGGGCTGTCTTGTCGTTGTCCGCGCCGATCCAGGTCGCTGTTAGCTAGAATAATGCCATTTTTACAACGGCTGGTCAAGCCGCGCACGATGCGGCTGAGCAGCTCATTCCGAATGCGGAAATCTTCGTCCGTTGTCCAGGTTTGTTGGCTGTTCCACCCTGGCGATAAAACGAAGGCGTTGCTGAGGGGTTGATTGGGGATGTCCCACCAGCCGGTTGCGGCCGTTTCCAGCCAAATTTGCAGCCGAACCGGTTTACCGGCCAGTAAATAGCCGTAAATTGTCGAAATCATGATCCCGTTTGGATCGGGTGGGTCGCCTAATTCGGGCGGGTTGGCGGTGACTAATCCTTGATTGATGCCGTCAATGAAGGCGCGGCCGATTTCGGCCGGCGTGTGGAAGCCGATGGACGGGGCTGATTGACGCAGCCGCGCTGCGGCTTGAACTAACCAATCACATACGGCCGCTCCGGCTGCATCGGGGGTCGGTTGGAATCGTTTTTGGGAGAGCAGTTGGTTAAACAATTCATAAAGAAATGTGTCAATGGTTTTGTCTTGGTTTGTATTTTCCAGCCACAGCCGCAGTTCTTCGACTAATGCGATAAATGGCGTTCCTATCCGCTCAAGGAATCGGTCGGGCAGATCGGCAGTGGGTCTTAGCTCCGGAACGTCTGGACGGTAAAGGCGCTCGGTGAGCAGTTCGGCGCGGGCTGGGTCCAGGTCGTGGATGCTCAGGGTTAAGGCTTCGGCTACATCGTAAGCGGCGGGGCGGCTGTCCCAATTGGGATGAGCGAGGGCCAGCCAGGTGAGCCAGGCGCGTACGCGCGGTTCTTCGCGGGGGCTGGAACGGCGGCGCAGCAGCCGGTAGGGCAGTCCGGCTTGCCGCAGCGCCTGGGTTAAGGTGTAACGTAAGGCGCCGTCCAGGTAAGGGGCGATGATGGCGATTTCGTTGGTGGGGATGTTGTTTTGTTGGATGATGTCGCTGAGTAAGGGGATGAGGTTGGCTATCATTTCGCGGCGGTAACGGCCGTCTGCCATCCCCACAATCATCC
>JANTHP010000034.1 GCA_024762395.1 Anaerolineae bacterium
AAAAGCCTTATGGACGAAAATATGAAATCCGGCAGTCGATTAGAGCGTGTTTTGCGAAGCGGCCGTTTTGCCGTCACCGCCGAACTCAACCCACCCGACAGCGCCGACCCTGAAGACGTTTACAAAGCCGCCCTCGTTCTCTCTGAAGTGTGCGATGGCATCAATGCGGTGGATGCATCTGGCGCGCACTGCCACATGTCCAGCGTCGCCATCTGCGCCCTGCTCACCCGCGCCGGTTACGAGCCGGTTTTCCAGATCGGCTGCCGCGACCGCAACCGCATCGCCATTCAGGGGGATTTGCTGGGCGCGGCGGCGATGGGCGTGCGCAACGTCCTCTGTATCACCGGCGACGATGTGAGCGCCGGCGACCAGCCGGAAGCCAAGCGCGTTTTTGACTTGGATTCCATCCAGCTTTTGCGCACGGCGCGGATGATGCGAGACGAAGCGGTATTTTTGAGTGGGCGCAAGCTTACCACCCCGCCTCGCCTGTTCTTGGGCGCTGCAGCCAATCCCTTTGTACCGCCCTATGACTGGCGGCCGTTACGATTAGCTAAAAAAATTGCTGCCGGCGCCGACTTTATCCAGACGCAGTATTGCTTTGATGTGCCGCGTTTTGAAAACTATATGCAGCGTGTGCGTGATTTGGGGTTGCACGAAAAAGCGTTTATTTTGGTTGGTGTTGGCCCACTGCGTTCTGAACGGGCTGCCGAATTTATGCGCTCGAATGTGCCCGGAGTCGTCATCCCCGACGCCATCATTGAGCGGCTGCGTAAAACGCCTAAGAAACAAAAACAGGCTGAAGGCAAGCGTATTTGCACCGAAATCATCCAGCAGGTGCGGGAGATTGATGGGGTAGCTGGCGTGCATGTGATGGCTTACCGGCAGGAAGAGTTGGTGGCCCAAATTGTGGAGGAGGCGGGGCTGCTGCCGCGTCCCAGAAAAGCAGATGGGGTAGGGGAACGGCGACACAAGCACAGACAATAAATCTCAAAAAAAGTATTTTTGCCGCGAATTACACGAATTTCATGGATTTCAGGTCATGATTCGTGTAATTCGTGGTTTTGTTTTTAGGTAAAATCACAAATTCTCTCAAAAATTCCCTTGACACGAAAACGTTTTCGTTGTAATGTATACGTATTCATAAAAACGATTTAGTACATTTCACAATCCATCTCCAATTATGTCTATTACGATTAAAGACATTTCCAAAAGACTTGGAATTTCCGTTTCCACCGTCTCAAAGGCGTTGAACGGTTATCCTGACGTGTCGGAGGGGACGCGGGAGCGTATCTTGGAGATGGCGCGTGAACTGGATTACCACCCCAACCTGGCCGCGCAGAGTTTGCGGCGGGGCCGAACCGGGAAAATCGGTCTTCTTATCAACAATCCCCTTTCTTTTATTAGCGAATATATCGCGGAGATTATTTCCGGCGCGGCGCTAACGGCCGAACAGCAGGGCAACAATCTTGTTTTGTATACAACGGCCGTTACCCATCCCGATGAAATCAGACGCATTTGCCGCGCGCGGGAAGTGGATGGTTTAATGATCATCTTTTCGCCGGAGCCGGATGTAGTGGGTGTGTTGGAACGGGAAAATATGCCGTTTATCGTGTTTGGCCGTCGGGTGGAACAGCCCGGCGTCTCGTTTGTGGCTCCCGATAATTGGGCTGGGGCGTATGCGCTGACCCAGCATCTCATCACTCAAGGACATACGCGGATTGGTTTTACGACGCGGCCGATTTTGGGGACCGTCAGCGACGACCGGTTTGCCGGGTATCAGAAGGCGTTAGCTGATGCGGACATCTCCTTCAATCCTGATTTGGTTGTGGAAACGACGATTGAGGAGAGAAGTGGCTATAAGGCGATGAACCGTTTTTTGGATATGGCGGAACCGCCAACGGCCGTTTTTACTTTTTATGATTTAATGGCTGTTCAGGCGTTGGATGCCGCCCATGACCGGGGGCTGCGTGTCCCCGAAGAGATCGCTGTCGCCGGATTTGATGGTTTACGCTCCTCCCTCATTACCAAACCGCGCATTACAACTGTCCAACAGCCCTTGAATTTAATGGGGCGGCGGGCAATGGAACTCTTGTTTACCCGCATCAAAGATAACGCTCAGCCATCTGTATCTGAGATTTTCCCCGTCGAACTCATCATCCGACAATCTACCCGTTATCAACTGGAAAATTAGGTTTTTATTTCATGGCGAAACAAAAAGAGACCGAATCCCAACCCGGCGGCACAGACATCACCCTCCCACAAAAGGGAGATTTAGCCCAAATTATCTCGGCGAACCATAACGATAAAATGGCTATGCGTGGTTTTGCCCCGCAATTTCAGGACATTGTGGAGTACATCATCAAGATTACACATGAAATTTGGGAGGAGCGGGCAATCGGCCGTCTGTACGACTATTACGGCACCAATATGCGGATTCATACCTCCAGCGGCGATATTTACACGCGGGATAAGGTGATTGAAGGCACGATTCAGGCGTTGGCCGCCTTTCCCGACCGTCGTTTGTACGGCGATGAGGTGATTTGGAGCGGGGATGATGCGACGGGCTATTTCTCCTCCCATCGGTTGACGCATGAGGGGCATAACTGGGGGCATACGGCGTATGGCCCGCCGACGGGCAAAAAAGTCAGCTACCGCGCTATCGCCGACTGCGTGGTCAAGGAAGGGGTAATTGTGGAGGAATGGCTGGTGCGCGATGAGTTGTCGCTGATTTACCAGCTTGGTTTTGATGTGCATGAGATGGCGCAAAAGATGGCGCAGGGCGAGGCAAATATCGGCCAGCAGCTAACGGTTCCGGCGGAACCAGACCGTTTACGCGGTCAACTGCCCCCCGAACGGGCTGAGGCCGCGCCCGCTGAATCGGCCGAGTTTAACATTGAACAGTTTGTGAAGCGGGCGATTCACGAGGTGTGGAACTGGCGTTTGTTGAACAAAGTGAATGTGTATTACAGCCCGCAGTTTGTCTGTGAATCGGCGTCGGGGCGGGCGCTGTACGGCCGTAACCAATTCACCACTTACATTCTCTCCTTGCTTTCTCCCTTCCCTGACCTGGCTGTGTCGGTGGATCATTTTTGCGCGTTAAGGGAGGGAAACGGCCGTTACCGCACCGCCACCCGCTGGACAATGATCGGAACCCACACCGGCCCCGGCATCTACGGCCCGCCCACCGGCAAACAAATCCGCATCATGGGCGTCAGCCATCATTTAGTGGACAACGGCCAATTCATCCAAGAGTGGACGCTCTTCGATGAATTCGCCTTACTGAAACAATTGTATAGACCGGATTAAGCCAATTTTAGAATTGGGATGAGCCACCCAGTCCGCCGGCAAGCAAAATGGGTGGCTCAAGGAAATCCAAAGACGGATGTGTCTTTGAACGGCAACAAGTATAGCAGATATACGGCCGTTTTTGTCCCCCTAAGCGCATCCCCAAGGAAATAACCGAAGAGGAGGTGCAGCAATCCAAAAATTGAATCAAAACTGCAACCAAGAAATCTATCTGTTGATGACCGAATAGTTTGACAAATTTAAGGAGAAGGAACATGCAAAAACGGCATTTGATGATCATATTAGTTTTACTGGCTGGCAGCCTCATTTTGGCTGCCTGCCAACCCCAGACCGTAGAAGTGACCCGCGTCGTCACCGAGACCGAAGTTGTCACCGAAACCGTCACCGAACCGGTGGAAGTCACCCGCATCGTCGAAGGTGAAGTGGTGACCGAAATCCAAGAAGTGGAAGTCACCCGCGTGGTAGAAACCATCGTTGACCCCACTGAATGTAACCTGGAACCCCCGGCCGAAGCAACCGAACTTAACATGATCGGCTGGTCATTCCCCATCACGGATTACTACGCCGAAGAATTGAATAAATGCAGTAAGGTTGAAAATCTCACCGTCAACACTAACTTGTTGGCTTCAGCAGATGCCCAGGAACAGGTGCGATTGGCCCTGTCCTCCGGCGGCGATTCACCATATGACATCGTTCACTTCGCCAATTCTCAGGTTGGCGAGTGGGCCGGTGTAGGTTGGATGCTGCCCCTCAACGACTTGGTAGACAAGTATTGGGATGAATACAACCTAGGCGATATTCCGGAAAAGGCATGGGAAGGCGCCACCATTGATGGCCAAATTTACGGCGTGCCCATCGTTGGTAACACTCTTCATCTCATCTACCGCCAGGATGTTTTTGACGAGTATGGCATAGACGTGCCCGAAACCTACGACGATGTCATCGCAGCCTGCAACACCATTGGCTTGGACAATCCCGATTTTGACATGCCCTTCACCATTAACCTTTCAGCCGGTTGGGCGTGGGAAATCGAGTTCTTCCAGATGCTGCGCGCTTATGGCGGCGATTACCTCAACGCGGATAACACGGCCGCTTTCAATGGCGAAGCCGGCGTCAACGCTGTCAATAAACTTATCGAGGTAGCCGATGCCTGCATGGGGCAGGATGGTTACTCCTTCAGCCTCAACGACCAGGAAGTGGCTATGCAGATTGGGACTTTGCCGGCGACAAACATGTGGGCCAGCCGCGCAGCCAATATGAGCGATCCGGAGCGCACCGATTTGGTAGATGTCATTGCCTATGCGCCGGCCCCGCGTGTAACGGCCGACAGTCCTCGCGCCGGCTCCGCCTGGAATGACTTCTATGGCATTCCGGCAACGACGACCAACGACCCCGACCTCATCTTCCGCGTTATTATGCAGGCCGCCGATGAACGCAGCCAGCGGGATGCGGCCGAAGTCGGCATGACTACCCGGCTCTCTGTTGCCGAATATGGCGGCCCTTACCTGGCCGCTGCCGGGCAAACCATTGCCGAGGGGATTGGTATCTACGACAAGAACCCGGCCATCGGCATTGTCCGCGCCAAACTAGGCGAGTTCTTACCGCTGGTGGGCACTGGCGAAATGAGCGCGCAAGAAGCGCTGGATGCCGCCGCTGCTGCCTATACCGAAGAGGCGACAGCGCAAGGATATATCGAATAAGCAGCTTTACTGGCGTAGGGGCGGTTCGCGAACCGCCCCTACATTTTTATTGGTGGAAAGGAGGATGGCATGAAACGCAGCACCTTTTTCCGGTTTGCTGCTCCCAGCATTTTTATGATGACGGTGTTGATGGTGATCCCATTGATCATGGCCATCTGGCTGGGGATGCAGTTTATGACGTTCGCCAATATCACAGAGCCTCAATTTGTGGGTTTGCGGAATTATATTGATGTGCTGAGCGACGGCCGTTTCTGGCAATCTTTCCGCTTTACTGCGCTGTATGTCGCCGTGGTCGTACCATCCACAATCGTCATTGGCTTCACCGTTGCCCTTCTGCTGGATCAGGTATCACAATTCACCCGTGGAATTTATCTTTCCATCTTCTTACTGCCCTTCATCATCGTCCCTATTGTTGGCACGTTGATGTTCAAGCAGTTGTTTGAGCCATCCGGTCTTTTCACTTACCTGTACCAGACCATTTTGGATACCAAATTTCGCTACACAGACGTATCCGTCAAGGTGTTGATTCTTCTCTACGGCATCTGGTATGTGACTCCGTTTGCACTGGTGACCTATTTTGCCGGGCTGCAAACGCTCTCTCAGGATCAATTGGAAGCGGCTTCCATGGACGGCGCTACCCGCTGGCAAAAAATCCGCCACATCGTCATCCCTCATGTGCAGTCATTGACCATCTTGATCCTTTTGATTTCCATCATGGATGCTTACCGGGTATTTGACAGCGTGTTCGTCCTGTCAGAGATGAATCCCATTTACAAAGCCGACACGGTGATGACTTATACCTTCCAGACAGCCATTACCGTGCAGCGGTTGGGAAAGGCAAATGCGATGGCGATTCTGACTGTTGTCGGCGTCATGATTGTGCTTATTCCCAATTTGATTCAATCATACCGGCAGCAAATTGAGGAGCGTTAACCATGGATAAGGTAAAAAGTCCGCTTGGCCGCAGTTTAATTCATGGCTTTTTAGTTCTGTTCGCCATCTACAGTTTTATCCCCTTTTTCTGGACGGCTTTGCAGTCGTTCAAATCATTAAAAGACGCCAATTCTCGGACGCCAAAATTCATCTTTACGCCCACCTGGGATAATTACACAGACCTTTGGCTGCGTGCCGTGCCTGAAAATGGGGCGACGATTGCCTACTTTTTGTTGATGGCGGTCGTGGTACTCATCTGTCTGTTGTTGTTTGCCCAATATATTCCTATTCGCAACGGCGTGATTTATGCTTTCGTTACCTTTGGGTTCATCGCCCTGTTATGGGGAATCCCGCGGTTGGTAGAGACGGCCAAATTCTACGATTACTTCATCAACACCATTATTGTGACGGTGGGGACGGTGGTTGTTTCGATTAGTATTGGCTGTTTGGCAGGGTATTCATTGGCGCGTTATACGGGGATGGCTGGCGTGGTTGTGTTGGTAGCGGCGTTGGGATTTCGGGCGCTGCCGCGATTGGCTTTTATTTTGCCTTATTACTGGATTGGTACGGCGACGCATTTACTGGACACGCATTTGCTGGTCATCCTGACGATGGTGGCGGTCAATCAGCCGTTCACCATTTGGATGTTACGCAGCTTTTTTATGGAAATTCCACGCGAACTGGAAGAATCGGCGATGGTGGATGGCGCAAACCGGCTGACGGCGTTTATCAAGGTGATTATTCCGATTATGTGGCCGGGGATTATCTCGACAGCCTTGTTCTCGCTGCTGCTGGCGTACAATGAGTTCTTGCTGGTACGCTTGCTGACACAGACGAATTGGACGCTGCCGGTGGCGATTTCCCGCTTTACGGGTGGCGAGGACCCACGCCATTTGACGTTGGCGGCGGCTTCGGCCGTTTCGGCGACGATTCCGATTGTGCTGGTGATTTTGTTCTTCCAGAAGAATTTGGTGAAGGGCTTGGCGGCTGGAGCTGTCAAGGGGTAACGGGACGCGGATGAACGCGGATGAACGCGGATTTATTGATGTGGGTGAAATAAATCTGTATTTATCCGTGAAAATCTGTGTCCGCAATCTAAAAAGAGAAGACGATTGTGAGCATCCATCAACGAAACAAACAATTGATTGGGAAGTTTAGGGCGGCGATGTATGACGTTGATGCGTCGGCGCTGCCGGGCCAACTGCGCGAGGTTTTTGCGCCGGATTGTGAAGTTCATTTGGCGTTCCCGTTTGAGGATTTGGACGGGCCGGAGGGGTTGTTTGAGGAGGCGTACCGGTCGTTGTTAACGGCCGTTCCCGACCTGGAACGGCGTGATTTTATTGTGATGGCTGGCGGGTCTGCCGGGGCCAACTGGGTGGGCTGCGCAGGGCATTATTTGGGGGTGATGGAACGGCCGTTCCTCCACATCCCGCCCACGCAGCACCCCATCTACATGCGCTACGCCGAATTCTTCCGCATCGAAGGCGACCAAATCGTCGAGATGCAGGCCATTTGGGACATCCCCCAACTGATGATGCAGGCCAACGCCTGGCCGATGACCCCCAGCCTCGGCGTCGAATGGTTCGTTCCCGGCCCAGCCACGCAAGACGGTATCATCACCGCCCCCTACGACGAGGCGCAGGCCGAGGCCAGCAAAGATCATATTTTGGCTATGCTGACCGACATGGGCAAGCATCCGCAGAACAGCGACCCTGCTGTCATGCAGTTGGAAAAGTATTGGCATCCCAAAATGACCTGGTACGGCCCGGCCGGGATTGGAACCAACCGCCGCATTCAGGGTTTCCGCAACTGGCACCAAATTCCCTTCCTGAAGGCCATGCCTGACCGCCGCGGCGCGGTGACGGACGCCGATATTTTCTTTGGCGATGGCAATTATGTGGGCACGACCGGCTGGCCCAACATGCAGATGACACTTAGCGGCGACGGCTGGCTGGGCATCGCGCCATCGAACAAGAAAATCACAATGCGCAGCCTTGATTTCTGGCGCATTGAGAATGGCCTGATCCGCGAAAATTGGGTACTGGTGGACATTTTGCATGTTTACAACCAGATTGGCGTGGATGTTTTCTCGCGGATGCGGGAGTTGACGGTGGCGCGGCAATAGTTAAGACTACAGCGGATGGGGGAATGAACGGGTTTTTTCATCCGTTGATTTCCCCATCCGTTGTTGCCACTCAAATGAACCAACAAAACAAAACCCTCGTTTGGGATTATTGGCAGCAGATGAACGGCCGTCCCCACGCCAACATCGTCTCCAAGGCCCTTACACCTGATACGGTCTGGCATGGCTTCCAACCGCTGCGTCATTTGTACGGCGAGGATGAAATTTGGGCGCGATTTTGGCGGCCGCTTCTCCAGGCGATACCCGATTTGGTGAGACGGCCGTACATCTTTCTCGGCGGCCATTTTGAGGGCGGTGATTGGGTTTGTGGCACGGGCGATTTCATCGGCACATTCGCCCGTGATTGGGCGCTGGGCGATGTTGCCATTCCCGCTGGTGGAAGCAGCGTCCACTTTCGTTTTGGCGAATTTTGCCGGGTAGAAAATGGCAAAATCGTCGAAATCCGCATCATCGTAGACCTGCCCGATTTGATGCGGCAGGCCGGAATCAACTTACTGCCGCCCAGCTACGGCCGTGACCGCTGGATCCCCGGCCCGCTGGCGGGCGATGGTGTGTTGTTGGCTGAACAAGAACCTGCCGAATCAGAAAAATCACTCCATCTCGTCGAGGCGATGATTTTCGGCGGCCTCAATAAATACGACGGGAAAGACCAGGCCAGTCAAGGCTTAGAACTGTACTGGCATCCGCACATGGTCTGGCACGGCCCCGTCGGCATTGGCTCGGCTTATGGACTCGATGAATTCAAGCAGAACGCGCAAGGCCCCATCGTCCGCGCCTTTCCCGACCGGAGAGGAGTAGGACATCAAGCAAGGGTGGGAGACGGCCGTTTCGCCGCCTCCACCGGTTGGCCCAGCCTCGCCGGAACCCATCTCAACAAATACATGGATTGGGAACCAACCGGCAAACGTATTGGCTGGAACATCATGGATTTCTGGAAACGAGACGGCGGCAAACTGCTGGGAAACTGGGTCATGATTGACCTGATTGGGGCGGCGCTGGAATCAAAAATTGATTTGTTGGCAAAATTAAGAAGAACAATTCGACACGAATTCACGAATGACACCTAATAAGAACCATCATTCGTGAAGTTCGTGCCATTCATGTCAAAATCCTGTAACCAATTTCAAAAGATGGAATGACATATGAGTAAATATCAGGCAGCAAAAACCCTCGTGCGCGACTATTTTGAAGCGCTGGAAAATAGTTCCCCGGAAACCGTCGCCGACGTTCTAAATAAATTCACTGGCGATAACTACCTCTGGCGCGGCGTCTACCCCTTTAGGGAACAGCGCGGCGCAGAGACGGTTGCCGAGATATTTTGGCAGCCCTTGATGCAGTCCCTGCGCCACATGCAGCGGCGGCAGGATATCTTCATCGGCGGAACCAACGAAATCAGCGGCGAGCAGTGGGTGATGAGCATGGGCAACTTCATGGGCCTGTTCGACGCCGACTGGCTGGGCATCCCGCGCACGCGCAAAATCGCCAACCTGCGCTACGCCGAATTTAACTGCGTTGAAGATGGCAAAATCAGCCAAACCGGCCTGTTCATTGACATCATCGGGCTGATGGTTCAGGCAGGCGTCTACCCATTGCCGCCATCTACCGGCGTTTATTTCAATTATCCCGGCCCACGCACCCATGACGGGCTGCTTTTTGACGACGCGCCGGAAGAAGAAGGCGTGGCGACATTGGCTTTGGTCAATAAAATGGTTGACGATTTGAGCGCGCTAAACAAAAGTGGCTCAATGGGCTGTCCGCCGGAAGTGCTGGAAAAAACCTGGTCCAAAAATATGATTTGGTACGGCCCGGCCGGAATTGGCGCTACCTACACTATCCCCCGCTATCAAGAACAACATCAGTTACCCTTCCGTAACAACTTAGATGACAAAGTGTTTCACGGTCACGTTTGCCGCTTTGCCGAAGGGAATTTTGCCTGTTTCTTTGGCTGGCCGAACCTGTCCAATCGCCCGATTGGCGGTTTTTTGGGCTTGCCCGGCAGCGATGTGAACGCCCAAATGCAGGTAGTAGACGTTTACCGTCGGGAAGGGGACAAATTGGCCGAAAATTGGGTGTTGATTGACCTGCCTTACTGGCTGAAGCAGCAAGGCCTGGATGTACTGGATCGCACGCAGAAGATTCTAAACCCAAGCTTGTAATTTGACCACGGAAAATTGTTGACAAGATGAAGACCTTATATTAAAGTATTGCATACGTATACATGAATACGTATGCAATTGGCGACTTCATTCACAACATCGCAGCAAAAACGCAATAGGGGACATTATGCGAGTAAATAAATTGCGGGAAATTTGGGCTGAGGACGGCACGGCCGTAAACGGCTGGCTGCATATTCCTAGTTCATGGTCGGCCGAGGTCATGGCCCATGCCGGCTGGGACAGCGTGACAGTGGATTTACAGCATGGATTAGCCGGGTATCAAGCCACTGTGACCATGTTCCAGGCCATCGGCTTGACGGATGCCGTTCCCATGGCCCGCGCCACCTGGAACGACCCCGCCCAAATCATGCGCCTGCTGGATGCGGGCGCGTATGGCATCATCTGCCCCATGATCAACACGCGGGCCGAAGCCGAGGCCTTTGTAGGAGCTTGCCGCTACCCACCCATGGGCTATCGCAGTCTGGGGCCGACGCGAGCCAGCGTTTACGCCGGAGCCGATTATGCCCAATATGCCAACGAGACCATCGTCACCCTGGCGATGGTGGAAACCCAACAAGCTTTAGACAATTTGGAAGATATTTTAGCGACGCCCGGTCTGGATGGCGTGTTTGTCGGCCCTGGCGATTTAGGACTATCGCTGACCGGGCAGACGGGCATGGACATGGGCGAACCGGCGTTAGCTGAAGCGCTGGCTCATATTGGCAAAACGACGCGGGCAAACGGCCGTATCGCCGGTATCTGGACGCCCACTCCCGAAATCGCCAAACAAATGATGGCCTTAGGCTACCAATTCATCACCATTTCAACCGACACGCGGCTGCTCAGCGCCGCCGCGAAAAATATTGTGAAACAAGTAAGAATGTAATTGGTAATTGAGGAATTAAGTAATTGAGCGGCTAATTACCAATTACCAATTACTAATTACCATTTACCAATTTCTCAAAAGTGGAGAAAAAACATGGCTAAAATCTTAAAACCGGGCATTAGCGATGCCGATGCCTATGCTGCCGATGTAAAAGTACAGGAAATTGTAGCTGGTATTCTGAATGATATTCGTTTGCGCGGCGACGAAGCGGTGCGTGAACTATCCATTCGCTTTGATAAGTGGGATCCGCCCAGTTTCAAACTATCACAAGAGCAAATTGACGAACTCATTGCCCAGGTTGCCCCTCAAACCATCGAAGACCTCAAATTTGCCCAGGCGCAAATCCGCAACTTCGCCGAAGTGCAGAAAGCGGCGTTGCAGAATGTCGAAGTAGAAACGCTGCCTGGCGTGATATTGGGCCACAAAAACATCCCCGTCAACAGCGTCGGCTGCTACATTCCCGGCGGCGAATATCCGATGGTGGCTTCGGCGCACATGAGCGTGTTAACGGCCAAAGTCGCCGGCGTCAAGCGCATCATCGCCTGCACGCCCCCCATCAAAGGGGAACTCCCGGCCGAAACCATCACCGCCATGCACTTTGCCGGCGCGGATGAGATTCACATCATCGGCGGCGTACAAGCCATCGCCCGTATGGCGTTGGGCACGGAAACAATGGAGCCGGTGGACATGCTCGTTGGCCCCGGCAATGCCTATGTGGCTGAAGCCAAACGGCAGTTATTCGGCAAAGTGGGTATTGATTTGCTAGCCGGGCCGACTGAGGTGCTGGTTGTGGCCGATGAGACGGTGGACGCCGAAATGGTTGCCACCGATTTACTGGGTCAGGCGGAACACGGCCCCACTTCTCCGGCCGTCCTCATCACCACCAGCGAAAAATTGGCCCACGAAACGGAAGCTGAAATCGCGCGGCAGTTAGAGACATTGCCGACGGCCGCTATTGCCAGCGTTTCCTGGCGCGATTATGGCCAAATTATTCTGGTAGACTCTCTGGAAGAAGCCTGTATTGAAGCGGACAAAATCGCCAGTGAACATGTCCAAATCATGACGGCCGACGACGATTATTTTCTGGAAAACATGACCAATTATGGCGCGCTCTTCATTGGCCCACGCACCAATGTGGCCTACGGCGATAAGGTGATTGGCACCAACCACACCTTGCCAACTAAAAAGGCAGCGCGTTACACTGGCGGTCTTTGGGTTGGCAAATATATCAAAACGGTCACCTACCAACGGGTCTTGACAGATGAGGCCAGCGCGATGGTGGGCGAATACTGCTCCCGTCTCTGCGCCATTGAGCGTTTTTGGGCGCACAAGGAACAGGCCGATTTGCGGGTAAAAAGATACGGATCTTAATTTGAATCGTGATGCGTAATGCGTGACTATTTTACGCATCACGTATCACGTATCACGCAAGGATGTTTATGTCTGATACTTCAATGAACGGCCGTACGGCCGTCGTCACCGGTGGGGCGGGCGGTATTGGCACAGCGATTTGCCGTCGTCTGGCCCAGGCGGGGGCGACGCTTGTCATTATTGATCTGGCAAAAGAAAAAGCGTTGGAGCTGGCTGATTCGCTGCCCGGTGCAGGTCATTTCGTCTCCGATGTTTCCATCACCAACAGCGACGAATTGAAAAATCTGGCCGCCCAACTACAAGAGCGGTTCGGCAAAATAGATTTGCTGGTCAACAACGCCGGCATCACCACGCCGGTCACGCACGATGATTTGGACAGCCTGACCGATGAATGGATTGACCGCATTTTCCAGGTGAACTGGCGCGGTTCGTTTGCCTGTGTGCGCGCTTTTAAGGATTTGTTGGCAGCGGGGGAAGGTGGAACCGTCGTCAACCTGTCGTCTATCGCTGGAACGACGGGCGTAGGTAGCAATGTCGCCTATTGCGCCTCTAAAGCGGCGATTGATTCGATGACGCGCTCTTTGGCGCGGGCATTGGCGCCTAAAATTCGTATGGTGGCGGTGGCGCCAGGCTGGGTGCTAGGCGAATATGCCAAGCGGATGGATCCGGCCTATTTACAGCAGCAGGTTGATTTGACGCCGCTCAATCGGCTGGCAACGCCGGAGGATGTGGCTGAGACGATTTGGGCAATTGCGACTTCATTGACGTTTATGACGGGAAATGTGGTCCCGGTGGATGGGGGACGGCCGTTACTGTAAACGCTATTCAGTAAGGCCGCAAGGGAATAATGGACGTACCGTATCCCGAAAAATCCCCTTGGCTTTAATTTGCTCTCCTGTCTTCTCTCCGGCGTTTTGTGAGCGCTTATAGCTAAGCGGAGCGCCAACACTGGTGAAAGCCGTTACCAGGCCAAATTTGACAAATCTAAGAGGGTACCTGAATAGTTGCCTCGTCATGCTCGCTGTAATCTTCCCGCACCGTTTCCCAGTTTTTCCAGTTGGCCTGTCATTGGCGTCGGGCTGCTAATCTTTTGTGTACGGCCGTTCTGGGCATCATCATCTTCTTATTCTGCGATTAAGGGCAGTACGCCCCCGTAAGGCGTTCCGGTCAAATAAGCAACATCCCGGTTCCATGTCGTCAAATCATCTAGCGCGAACTGGTTCAAGTGATTGTGCCCGCAGGCCCGCGCCAATACCTGCATCAAATGTACGGAGGCTTGCAAAAAATTATGCAATTGTTTAGCCGACTGGCGTACAATTAGCCGCAACCGTAAATCTTGCTTCTGTGTGGCGATGCCTACCGGACAGTTATTGGTGTGGCAAGCCCGCATTCCCAAACAGCCAATCGCCTGCATTGCCGAGTTGGCGATCGCTACGCCATCGGCTCCCAGCGCCAACGCCTTCACAAAATCAGATTCCGTACGCAATCCGCCGGTGATGATGAGCGTTACTTGCCCGCTCACACCCCGTTTGTCCAGATGGCGGCGGGCGCGAGGCAAAGCGACCATCGTCGGTACGGAGATATTATTTTTGAACAGATTGGGCGCCGCTCCCGTACCGCCGCCGCGTCCATCAAGAATGATGTAATCCACGCCAATCTCCAGTGCAAAATCAATGTCGGCTTCTATGTGTTGGGCCGACAGCTTGAAGCCCACCGGAATGCCGCCAGAAACGGCGCGTACTTCATCCGCTATGCGACGATAATCAGCGACGGTGATGAGGTCGGGGAAAGTAGCCGGGCTGATGGCGTCTTGGCCCTCTTCCAACCCGCGCACCTGGGCGATTTTGCCTACTACCTTGCTGCCCGGCAGATGGCCGCCGGTACCGGTTTTAGCCCCCTGGCCGCCTTTGAAATGGAAGGCTTGCACCTGCTTCACTTTCTCAATATCCCAGCCGAATTTGGCGGAAGCCAGTTCATAAAAATAGCGGGAGTTGGCCGCTTGTTCTTCGGGCAGCATCCCGCCTTCCCCAGAGCAGATGCCGGTTCCGGCCAGTTCTGCGCCCATGGCCAGGGCGACTTTGGCTTCTTCGCTCAATGCGCCAAAGCTCATGTCGCTGACGAAGATGGGGATGTCTAGCCGCAGCGGTTTTTTGGCTCCCGGCCCAATGATGAGTTCGGTGGCTACGAGAGCGTCGTCGAGCAACGGCCGTTTCGCCAACTGCCCTGTCAAAATCTGAATATCATCCCAGCGGGGCAGTTCCGTCAGCGGCACGCCCATTGCCGATACATGGCCGTGATGGCCCACCTTTTCCAGCCCATTTTTCGCCAAATCGCGGATGTAGCGATTGTGCGGCTCGTCGGCTGTGCCATGCGTATCTTCGTACAGCCCCAGGTAGCTGTCCCGTTGGTAGGGCTGTGGATTTTTGTCGTGCCAGACGGCGATTTCGGTTTTGTTTACGTAAACTGCGTCTGCTTCCACATCAACCCAGGCAGTGAATTTGGGCAGCGCTTCCTCGTTGTTGTAGGCGCTGACGCCGGTGTCGAGTTGGTAATCCCAATTATGAACGCCGCAAATCAGGTCGTCGCCGTGAATGGAGCCATCGGACAATAACGCACCGCGATGCAGGCAGCGGCCGTACAACACCGACACCTCATCGCCATACCGAACAACGACCAAATCTACATTGGCGACCAGGGCATATGCTGGTTGCCGGTCGGCCAATTCGCTCCAGGCAGCTACCTTTATTTTTTGAACTTTTTCGGCAACCATCGTACTCATCAATCTTTCTCCTTATTTCATCAAACTTTTGCCGGCTGCGTGAGCCGTTTGCAGGAAATCGAGCAGCATTTCACGTGGGTTAACGGCCGTTGTCAAAGCCGCATAAGGCAAAATCGCGCCTGTCCACCCTTCGGTATGCCAGTAAGCGGCTTTGGGTAAGGATTGGTTGGTAAAGCCTGCTGGTACGGGATAGGCGGTAGCGTAAAAGTAGGGTTCGGGGATTCCTTCATCGCCAGTGACAAAGCCAAAATTCATTTGTTCGTCGGCAAATTCGGGATCGTTTGGGTCTTGGTTGGGAACGAGCCGCCCTGATAACCATAACAGCGCCAGATCAAAATGGTGAGGCCATAATTGTACGGGGCTGGTTTCGCCGCGAAAACTGTGCTTGAAGGTGGTGAACACGGCCGTTACTTGGGCAAACGCCTGCCAAAAACGAGAAACGGCCGTGACGTCATACGCTCCCGCCGCTGTGCCGTCACATACACTTTCGTCAAAGTCTACAGTCAGCCCTAACGCTAAAAAGGCCGATTTGATTTGCCGGCAATACTCGGCGGCCGACTGCCCGGCCATAGGGATCGTCTGGCGTTGGCCCGTACTGGTCGTGATGCGGGTTTGATGATTGGTGAAGTCCATTACGATTTCAAACAGTTGCCCATCGGCCATGATGGGCGTCGTTGTTAAACCGACGGCCGTAACATGCAAACTGACATGCCACCAATGTTTTTGTTTCGGAGTCAGCGCCCGCCGAATTTTACCAATCACTTGTGCATAATGATTTAGCGTATCGCGCGTACCGCGCCATTCATTCAAAGGAAGTGGCGGGAAAATGGTCTGGGTCATGGGCTTGAGTCTCCAAATTTATGTTTATAGCTGGTTTTTCGTTAAAATGCGTCATTGTTTTAATCCGCGCTTTTCACGGCATGGCCGCCAAATTGATTACGCATCGCTGCCAACAGTTTGGCGGCGTAACTTTCTTCTACCCGGCTGACAAAACGGGCCATCAGGGAAGCGGTAATCACTGGCGCGGGCACATCTAAATCAATCGCTTCAAACACCGTCCAGCGTCCTTCGCCGCTGTCGGACACCCAACCTTTGATGCCGCTCAATTCCTGATCGTCGGCCAGCGCGTTGGCCGTTAAATCCAGCAGCCAGGAGCGGACCACGCTGCCAAAACGCCAGATTTCGGCGATCTGGTGCAAGTCCAAACTGAAATCTGTCTTGGCTTTCATGATGTCAAACCCTTCGGCGTAGGCTTGCATCAGGCCGTATTCGATGCCGTTATGAACCATTTTGACAAAGTGACCGGAACCGCTGGGGCCAACATGACCCCAGCCTTTGTCAGAGCCGGGCGCGAGGGTTTTGAGGATGGGGCTGATGTGGGTAACGGCCGTTTCCGTTCCGCCAATCATCATGCTGTACCCCTCGGCCAGCCCCCAAACGCCGCCGCTGGTGCCCACATCCACAAAAGCGATGCCCTTTTCGCGCAGCATCTCGCCGCGCCGCATCGTATCTTTGTAATTGCTGTTACCGCCGTCAATTACAATGTCGCCTTCATCCAAAATATCGCCCAGCGCGGCGACTACCCCCTCGGTTGGCTTGCCGGAGGGAACCATAACCCATACAGCGCGCGGTGGGCTGAGTTTGTGGACCAGGTCAGCCATTGATTCAGCCGCAACCGCGCCGGCGGAAACGGCCGTTTGCACCGCATCCTTATTCAAATCCGACACCACGACCCGGTGTCCCCCATGTAACAGACGCTTCGTCATATTCGCGCCCATCTTGCCTAATCCAATCATGCCTATTTCCATTTTAATTCTCCTATCGGTGACGATTATTAAATTTTTAGGCTCTTTGGGAATTCGCGGGGTTTTAGGTTGCGAGTAGCGAGTAGCGGGTGGCGCGTCCAGAGAACATACTCGCTACCCGCCACTCGCCACTTATACCAACCCCGTGAAATCCTAGAGACCCAATTTTTATTGTGCCACACCAATCAAGGCCGCCAAGTCATTCACAACCCAACGCGCCGTTCAGTCCAAAGATCATGGCGTTGATCATAAAATCACCTCGCCCAATGTCAGTGCGCCGACCAGGATGAAGAGAACGGCAACGGCCGTTTCCATTGTACGCTGTGAAATGCGGTTGGCAACGAGCGTTCCCAACTGCCCGCCAAGAATAACACCCGGCACGGTTGCTTTCCGCTCAGGCCAAACAGGCGTTCTTTGCCCCAGGCGCGTTCGCTCAGGTACGGCCCCAGTTTTTCCAGTTAGCTTTTTGCTGGCGATGGGCGAGTAATCTTTGGTGTTCGGCTGTTGAGGACATGGACGGTTCCTTCGTTAAATTTGCTCTGTGCTATATGACGCACTCTATCGGTCATTGTCTTACGTGGAATGGGGTAGGACTCACAAACCTGGTGTGCTGTGTCTTGCTTCAGGTGGTCGGACAGCCGCGATTGGTGACCTGCCGGGTGTCGCTGACTCGTTGTTCCTGTTTGGGGTTGGGTTAGAGTAGTTCGGTTCTGATGATCTCCAAATTGGGCGATGTGTGAGTAACCTGCTATACTCAACGTCGTTATCCGTCCCAGGATGGCATTTTTAATAGAATATTTTGATTCCAAGATGTCTTGTCCATGTTGGCAAGACATTTTTGTTGCAACGGCCGGACTTCTACTTTTGGGACGAGTCTGCTGTTAGCAGGAAATGGGGGCACAGCCCGCGAGGGCTGCGCCACGCTGTGGACTCATCTGACGCTGATGCGATGCAAATTCCAAAGTGATTGTCGCATTGGCGCATAAAGTAGGAGTAATATGACAACTGAATTTACCCAATTAGATCTGCATCCGCAGTTGGTGCAGGCTGTAACCGAACTTGGCTATACTGAGCCAACACCTATCCAGTCAGCAATGATTCCGTTGATGCTGGTTGGACATGATGTGTTGGGACAGGCGCAAACGGGAACTGGCAAAACGGCCGCTTTTTCCCTTCCCATTCTTCATACCATCGAACCCGGTCAGGGTTACGTACAGGCGCTGGTAATGGCTCCCACGCGGGAGCTGGCTATGCAGGTATCGAAGGCAATTTATGCATACGGCCGTTATCGTCAAATTCGTGTTCTTTCCATATACGGCGGACAGGCATACGGCCGTCAAATTAACCGGCTCAAAAAAGGTGTAGATATCATCGTGGGCACACCTGGACGACTGCTAGACCTCATCAAACAAAAAGCCCTCGATTTAAGCCGGGTGCAAACCGTTGTTTTAGATGAAGCTGACGAAATGTTAAGCATGGGTTTCATAGAAGACATCAAAACTATCCTGGATGAGACCCCGGAAGAACGACAAACCGCGCTTTTCTCCGCCACACTGCCTGTCCGCGTTCGACAGTTGGCCGACAAATATATGCGCGATCCACAAGCTGTCACCATTAAGCGTAAGCAATTGACCGTTGCCGCCATTGAGCAACGATATTATTTGGTTAATGCCAAAGATAAATTGGCTGTGTTGACACGCCTTTTTGAGATGGAAGAGATGACCTCGACATTGATTTTTGCCCGTACCCGCATTGGCACAGGCGAACTAGCTAACGAATTGACTGTGCGCGGCTTTCCTGCCGAGGCGTTAAACGGCGATTTGAGCCAGGATGCCCGTGAGCGCGTGATGAATCGCTTCCGGCGTGGACAGATTCAGGTGTTGGTGGCAACAGATGTGGCTGCACGGGGATTGGATATTGATGATATTTCCCACGTTTTCAACTATGATTTGCCGCAAGACCCAGAGGTATACGTACATCGTATTGGCCGCACCGGGCGGGCCGGTAAAACGGGCATTGCCATTTCACTGTTGACGCCGCAGGAGCAGTGGCGTTTGCGTAAAATTGAACAGTATTCGGGTAGCAAAGCTGTTAAGACAGCATTGCCTACGGTGGAAGATGTTCAAATGCGACGGGAAGCGCGGTTAATTGAACGGATGGAGGTTTGGTTAAAGCGTGATCGAGCGCGGCGGGAGCGGGAAATAGTGGCTCAGTTAGTCGAATCTGGGTACAACATGATTGATGTTGCCGCCGCCGCACTAAAATTGGCACGCGCTGAGGAAAAGCAGCGACCGATTCCGCGTGTTTCGGAAGTGATTGAACGAGATTTTCGTTCTGGAAATGGGCGTCGGCGTAACGGCCGTCATCAAGGGCAACATCGCCAGAATCATCAGAATGGGAACGGCCGTTCCCGCAGTCGCTTCCAATCCAAAAAATCACATGAAAACGGCATGGTACGCTTACAGCTAAACGCCGGAAAAGCGCAGGGCGTTCGTCCCAACGATGTCGTTGGAACCATCGCTTTCCACGCCGACATACCTGGCCGCAGCATTGGGGCCATTCACATCCAGCCAGAATCTACATGGGTGGATGTGCCGGAACAATTTGTCGGGCAGGTATTAGCCAAATCGGGCAGTTATCAGATTCACCGGCAAGCGATTGATGTAAAACGTCTGTAAAGACGCAAAGGACACAAAGAATCGAAAGTTGCCAGAGAGAAATCTCTGTTCTATATCGTCTTCCTGATGGGGGCGCATGAACTGTATGAACGGAAGCAAAGCATCCGCCTGTCGGATCCGGTTACACAACCAGCCCTTCTTTAACGATCTGCCGTGCTTCTTGAATATCTTTTATTTCCCCTAAAGCGATTAACTGGACGAGTGCGTTGCCAATGACGGTGGCTTCGATGGGGCCGGTAACGACGGACATGCCGGCGGCAACGGCCGTCATCCGATTAAGTAGGGTGTTCTGAGAACCGCCGCCAACAATGTGGACGACATCAACGGTACGGTTAGAGATTGCCTGCAATTCATTCAATACATCCCGATACGCATAGGCTAAACTTTGCAGCGTCGCCCGCGCCGTTTCGCCTGGCGTCTGCGGGATGGGCTGGCCGATTTCTCGGCATAGCTCCCGGATACGCTGCGGGTGGTCGCCGGGGGTGAGGAAACGGCCGTCATTGGGATTGAAAACGGCCGTTTCAACGGTGACATTCTCTGCCATCTCCACCAACTCCCCGTAAGAAAACGCCTTCCCTTCCCCCGCCCATGTCACCCGGCATTGCTGCAAAATCCACAAGCCCATCACATTCTTGAGCAGCCGATTCGTGCCGTAAACGCCGCCTTCATTAGTCACGTTGGCCGCAAGAGCCGCTTCCGTCAAAATCGGTGCATCCGTCTCCAAGCCAACCAAACTCCATGTGCCGCTGCTGATGTAGGCAAAGTTTTCCGTCTGTGCAGGCACAGCCGCAACCGCGCTGCCCGTATCGTGACAAGCGGGCGCAATCACCGGAATGCCATCATACTCGCCCAGGCGCGTTCCCGGCTGGACGATTTCGGGGAAAATATGGGTGGGAATACCCAACTTTTCCAGCATCTCAATAGCCCATGTTCCCGAGCGCGGGTTTACCATTTGCGTCGTAGTGGCGTTGCTAAACTCGCACACTTTGGCGCCGGTGAGCCAATAGTTGAGCAAATCGGGCGCGGTGAGGAAGGTGTGGGCGATTTCTAGCTGGGGCGATTTGCTTTCGACGAGGCTCAACATCTGGTACAGGGTGTTGATGGGCATGAATTGGATGCCGGTTTGGGCGAATATCTCCGCTTTGGGGACGCGGGCGAACGCTTTTTCCATCATGTTAGCGGTACGGCCGTCACGATAATGCACCGGATTGCCAATCAAGCCCCCCTGTTTATCCAGCAAGCCAAAATCCACCCCCCACGTATCCACGCCGATACTGGCGGGATTGAGCGCTTTCCCTTTCTCAATGCCCGCCTGAATGTCGCTCCACAGGCGCAAAAAGTTCCAGTGCAAGGTTCCGTTGATGACGACGGTGGTATTCGGGAAGCGGTGCAGCTCCTCCAACGCCAGCCGCGCCCCATCAAAATGAACCGCCATCACCCTTCCCGATTCGGCTCCTAAATCCACCGCCAAAACCGTTTTCTTCGCCATGACTATCCTTATCTTTGATGGTATATCGGGACTGGAGTTCCTGATACCTGCTCACGAAGAGGTTGCGGGAATTCCAATTCCCGTAACATATGCGCTTGTTACCATTTTTTATACGATTCGCTGTGCTTACGATACTCAATCAGCGGTTCGCCCAGCAGCTTATGTTCCAAAATGATGTCGCTAATCTCTTCCAGCGTCGAAATCCAGTGGTATGCTTCCTCCAGCGTTTGTCCGGTGGAAAAGCAGCCGTGTCCCCGCTGCATAATGATTTTATATTGTTTCAAAGCGGCTGAAACGGTGTCCGCCATCTGGGTAGAGCCAGACGCAAATTCAACAGACACAACCGGAATTTTACGCAGCAAGTAGGAGCCTTCCACGTCAATGGGGATAATCTCGTCCCGGCTGAGGCTGAGGGCGATGGCGGTGCGCGGATGGCTGTGGATAACGGCCAGTGCGGAAGTGTTGTGATAAATAGCGCGATGGACAATCAGTTCAGTACTGGCCCGTGCGATGCCGCTGTCACGGCCGTATAAACTCGTCTCCACAAAATCAGTTGGCTTTAACTGTCCCAACTGTGCCCCGCGCCGCTTGATAATGATTTTGTCGCCCACGCGCACGCTCATATTACCGCCATGTGAACTGGTCAGCCCCGTTACCAAAATATCGCGCCCAATGGTGCGAAATTCTTCAAATAATCGTTCGTCAATCATAATGAAATCCCTAAGATTGGAGACTATAGATTGGAGATTTTCTAGTCTCCAGTCTCTTAATCTCCAATCTCCAAACCCTCTAATTCCAATTCCTTTAACTTCTCCGGCTTGGGTACGCCGTCCTCATTCCAGCCTCGGAATTGGTAATACTCTTGCAGCATGGGAGCCAGTTTGACGGTAAAGCCGGCGCTTGGCCCTTCGGCGATGGGGTCGTTGATCAGGCGGTCGGGCAGCGTGTCATCTTCTTTGGTGAATCCTTCGCGCAGGTTGTAGAGCCGTTCCAGATTCCAGACACGCTCGCCTACTCGCATCAGGTCGTCGGCGCTGAAGGGTTGACCGGTAACGGCCGTCAACGTGCGCGCAAAAAACTCCTCAGCCACCGCCATATTGGCAAACTTGCAGTAAACCAGGCTGTCAATCACCGCAGCCGAATTTTGGTGGACAGACACGATCCCCGCCTTACCTTGCGTGGCAAAACGGTCAATCAGGCGGGGCAAAGCCAACACTTCCGGCCCCAACATATTGCCCTCTTCATGACATGCGCCTCGATTGCCGGTGGCAAATACCAACCCCTGTCCCTGCATCCCGCGCGGATCATAGGCAGGTAGTTCCAATTTTTTGGCCGTCATCGAAAGTTCCGGCGCGCCATGTTTTTCGGCCATACGGTAGCTGCCTTCGGCCATTTCATCGCCGAGGCCGTCCCGATACGCGGTGGCGCGAATGAGGTTTTGCAGTTTGTCCGCCTGCCCAAAGCGCAAATCGCTGTCCAGCAAGCCCCGTTCCGCCAATTCCATCGCGCAGCCGATAATGTTGCCCATCGAAATGGTATCCAGTCCCATGTCGTTGCACAAAAAGTTGGCTTCGGTGATGGCGTCCAAATCGTCAATGCCGCACTGCGCCCCAAACGCCCACGTCGTCTCAAATTCCGGCCCTTCGCCTTCTTTGCCGCTGGCCGTTTTACTGATGCGCGTGCAGCTAATCGGGCAAGCCCAGCACGCCTGGTTTTTAACCAGGATTTTCTCCGTAATCGCTTCGCCGCTAATCTCGTCTGCGCCGTCGAATTGGGATTGCTGGAAGTTGCGGGTGGGGAAGGCGCCGATTTCGTTGACGATGTTTACGACAACGGCCGTACCAAAATCCGGTAACGCCTTCGAGGTCAGCGGGCTGGCCTTAATCAGCTTACCCGTTTCATACTGCATAAATTTGAATGCTTCCTTATCGGCCGGCTGATTGCGTTCCGAGCCTTCCACGACGATGGCTTTCAGATTTTTACTGCCCATCACCGCGCCGGGGCCGCCCCGCGCCAACGCCCGCTCTTTATCGTTCATGATGGCCGCAATCTTGACTAGATTCTCGCCTGCCGGGCCAATGCACAACACGTTGCGCTTGTTCCGATTTTGGCCCAGCGCTTCGGTCGTCTCAAAAACGGATTTGCCCCACAGGTCGCTCGCATCTTTCAGGACTACGCCAGCGGCCGTAATTTCGATCCATGTCGGCTTGTCCGCCTTGCCGCGCACAATCAGCGCATCATGGCCGGTGCGTTTGAACTGCATCCCCCACCAACCGCCGCTGTTGGCGTGCAAAATCGTACCGGTTAACGGGCTTTTGCTGCTCACATTAAAGCGGTTGCTCGTTTGCGACGCGCTGGCCGTAATCGGCCCCATCGTAAAAATGAGCGCGTTTTCGGGCGACAATGGCGCTACTTCCGGCCCGACCAAATCCCACAACAATCTTGCGCCTAGCCCGCGCCCGCCTAAAAATTGACGGGCTATTTGGGGGTCTAACGGCCGTGTTTCGATACGGCCGTTAGACAAATCAACATCTAATATCTTTCCTGCCCAACCGTGCATATGAAATCCTTTTATAAAAAAGTTACACGGAGATACACAGAGGGATTTGTGTAGTTACAAAACCTCTTTGTTCCCTCTGTGTATCTCCGTGCAAACTCCGTGCATCTCTGTGTTCCTAATCTCTTCCTACCAAAACATCATTCTCATATCGGCGAATCTCATCCATAAACGAAATACCCACCGGAACGCCCTGTCGCAGGCAATACGCATCCCACACCGCGCCAAACGGCATCCCCTTTAGCTCTTCCAGCAATGCCAATCGCGCCGTGAAATCACCCTCTTTTTCCAGCGTCTGCAAGTGAGATACCGGCTCCAGCAGCGCCATCAACAGCGCCTTCACCGTGTTGCGTGTCCCAATCGTCCACGCTGCCACGCGGTTGATGCTGGCGTCGAAAAAGTCCAGGCCAATATGGACGCGGTTCAAATAATCGCCGCGCACAATCTCTTGCATGATCGCTTGCAGCTCATCCGTTAACGTCACCACATGGTCGCTGTCCCAGCGCACGCCGCGGCTGACATGGAGCAAAACCTCATCTAAATAGGTCAAAACAGATGAAATTTTGTCCGAAATCACTTCTGTGGGATGGTAATGACCGGCATCCAAACACAAAAGCGTTTGCCGACTGACCGCATATCCCATGTAAAACTCGTGCGAGCCAACCACATAACTTTCGGAACCAATGCCGAATAGTTTGGCTTCCACCGCGTCCAAATGATGTTGGGGATCAAGCGGTTTAGCGAACACGTCATCTAACGATTGTTTGAGTAATTCGCGGTGAATACGCCGGTTGACAGGGATGTCTTTATAACCGTCGGGAATCCAGACATTGGTTACGCAAGCCGTCCCCAACTGCTCGCCGATGTGCGCGCCAATCTCGCGGCTGATTTGGCAATGCTCAATCCAAAAATCGCGCACGCCTTTGTCCAGGCTGGCTAACGTAAAGCCGTTGTCGGCCATCGGATGGGAGAAGCAGGTGGGGTTGAAATCTATGCCGTGATTATTTTCTTTGGCCCAGGCGATCCATTTATCAAAATGATGGGGCCGCCAATCGTTGCGGTCTAGTTTTTCGCCGTCGGAATCGCCGTAGATGGCGTGCAGGTTGAGGCGGTGGCTGCCGGGGATGAGGCTGTAGGCCATATCCAGGTCACTGCGCAGTTCGTCGGCGGAACGCGCTTTGCCGGGGTAGTTGCCGGTGGCCATGATGCCGCCGCTGAGGCCGCGCGTGGGGTCTTCAAAGCCGACGACATCGTCCCCTTGCCAGCAGTGCAGGCTGATAGGTGTTTGCGCCAATAAGCCCAGCGCAGCATCTGTATCCACGCCCAACGCGGCATACCGTTCTTTTGCCAGCTCATACGTTTGGTTAATTTGTTGTTCGGATGGGGAGTTGTTCATGATTAACCGCCAATTTTTTACAATAATGATGAAATTTGCTAAAATGTTAGCAACGTTATTATCAAAAGTCAACAAATTTGCTTAAAATTGCTTAACTCAAGTAACTGTGCAGTTATCAGAGGTGACAGTCACTTTTCAACATCATAGCTTCGGCTAATACCTCTGGAAGAAGTGACTGTCACCTGTATAGGGGCTTACGCGCCCACATCGACAATTTTTTGTCGATACTCGTAATCGTTGTCGTAATCGTATTCGTAATCGAAAAAATCGATCACGAATACGATTACGA
>JANTHP010000035.1 GCA_024762395.1 Anaerolineae bacterium
TGCCTGCCGCAGAATCACCCGCGGCAGCCCCAACCGCACGGAAGTTACGGGGCGCGCCGCTTTGTCCTCGTCCATACGGGTCGCTAATATCCGTCTGCGGCGAAGAACCGCCGCCGCTGCCGCCGCCGGTTGATCCCGAACCGCCGCCGGAACCAGAGCCGCCGCCGCTGCCTAAGCCGGTGTCGGCCGCTTCAGCGCTGCCAGAGCCGCCGGCAGCCCCGCCAGATGCGTCACTGCCAAACGAATCGCGCACCGGGTCTAACCAATCGCGGGGAATGCCCCAGTCATTGGCGCTGCCGCTGCCGCCAAACGAATCGGTCACGCCGGAAAGCCAATCGCGCGGTATGCCATAATCATTGTAGTTGCCGCCCATGTAACCGTTGAGGGAATCGGTCACACCGGAAAGCCAATCATGGGGGATGCCGTAATCATTGCCGGTGAAGCCTGTGCCAAACATGCCGGAGCCGCCAAAGGAATCGCCGCCAAAGAAGCCGCTGCCCAGTCCGGATCCGCCAAAATTGCCGCCGGAATCAAATCCACTGCCAAAGCCGCCGCTGCTCAATGGGCCGCCGCTGCCAAAGAACGACTCTGCGCCGCCGGAACCGAAACCGCCGAAACTGCCGCCGGAACCTGACGGGTTGAAACCGCCGCCGCCCCAGGAACCGCCTGCACCGCCTGCGCCGCCCAATGGGAGGCTGTTGCCTAAAGCTGCACCGGATAGTCCGGCAACGGCCGTTCCCATCCCCCCAGCGCCAGCCCCGCCAGACAGACCCGATCCAGCCCCACTACCCGCACCGCTGCGAAAGCCCGACGAAGCCTCCTCATCCGCCTGCTGCATCACGTTGTGGATTTGGTTCGTAACCGATTGAGCCTGCGCCAACGCCTCGGTCAACCGCTGAACGGCCGGTAAAACATCGCTGTTCATTTCAGCAAAAAAGGCATCAGAGCCGCGCCCGACCCAGCCGCCGCCTTCCAGCGGATCCATGGCGCTGCGGACGGCTTCCAACATCCCAGCCACCGCTTCCGACTGCTGTCCAAAGTGGTTTGCTATTTGTTCTAAAGCATCATAATCTACTCGAATTACATCAGCCATAGCATTTCTCCTCGTACAAAGTAAGTAAGCGTTCAGCTATCAGCATTTCAGCTTGTTAGCCATTCATTCATCCTTGAAGAGTCGCCTGTGGGTACATAAAACAAGTTGACAGTTATCTTGTTTTGTCCTCATAATCGCTCTTTTCAGCTAAAATAAACAAGCTGACTGGCTGATTAGCTGACCGGCTGAACGCTTACCAAAGTAATTCACCAAAAAAACATGGTCATGCTAAACTTGCAATTATTGTTGATGCCAGCGGGGACGAACATCCTTTAGAAAAAGTGGAGCTGCCACATCGCTTTGAGCATAAGTGTATTTTTGCCATATACCGGTTGAAGCATTACGTTCCCAAAAAAATGTACCTACGTCGCCCGAATACACCCATACCCGATCATCATTATCCCACAGAAAGAAGGTAGTATGACTTTCATCAAAGCGATCAATTGCCTCGAATATGACCTTATCATTGCGATCGAGTAATTGAAACGTCAACAAATGAGGCAAATCATCATCAACTTTGATTACTTTCAGAACATAGTTACCTGATGGCGCTGTAGCAGGTTGATCCAGCGTCGCTACTTCCTTGGGCATAGTCTCATTTCTCCCTTGACAAGCTGACAATAAAAAGAACAGTTGAATAGCAATAACAGTATAGATACAAACTCTTCTTATAAATGATAAACCCATTTGCTTTCTTTATCCGTTATATATTGAAACAGGATTCCCATCAGCATCCAATTCAACAAAAGTCGTCTCCGACCATGTAATATGTATTTCATAAGCATCTGCTTGCCCCAATGTGACAATCTCAGCAATAGTACTTTTCCAACGATCCGTTGAATATATTGGATTAGGATCAATTACATCATTCCATGTATAGGTCATTTCCATCTGCACCAAATATCCACCTGATTCATTAGGCATAATCGTAGCAGCGCCGTCCCGTTCAAAACCGCCTACGTTCGCATTTGTCCCATGCAGATACTGATACCCTACAATTCCTTCCCCATTCTCTATTGCCATAGAAAAGGTTTCGTCAATGTTCATATGGGTTTGACCGCTGTGATAAAGCGCTTGAGCAGTTTCAATTGCCCGCCCTCTTAAATCACCTGTCAATGCAGGATTATCTTGCATGTAACCTGTCCATCGAGGATCGTTTTGGATCTGCCAATCTCCTTCCCCAGTCAAATAGCGTTCTAGAATCGAACGGCCAGCCCAATCATTGCTGAGATGTCCGCTGCCCTCTCCTCCCGGATCGCGTCGCCAGCGTTCATCCGAGCGAATCTGGCGGTCAACCCGTCTGTCCGTTCGATCTTCTCTTAACTCATCACGATTGGGGAGCGTGCTGAATTCATCGCCGTTTGCGCCAGGAGTAGGTGTTCCTTGTGGAGAGGGAGGTGTAGGAACAGGTTCTGGCGATGGCGTTGTTGATGGCGATGGCGTTGTTCCTGGAAGAGTGGGCGTACCCACTGGGAAAGGAACTGCTGGTTGCGTAAGAGGAATAGCATTGTAATCAGATGAATCAAACGGTTTTGCCGCTTCCTCTTCAGCAACCTGAACTACGTCAACAATTTGTTTTGTCACTTGATTTCCCATGCGCAAAGCTTGGTAAAACCGATTAAGCGTTGGGAAAATCACATTATGCATTTCCGCAAAAAACGCCTTCGCCCCTTCTCCTTCCCAACCCCCATTTTGCAAGTTCTCCAATGCCCGGTATGTTTGCCGCTGCATCTGCTCAATATGAACCGCTTCCTGGTCAAACCTCCCCGCGATTTTTTCTAGCGTATCATATTTTGCCTGGATGATGGTTGCCATCCCAAATCTCCCCTGTTATTCTCGAATAATAAATTTTAAGGCGATGTTACTGCGCTCCAGATGGATGATGTCGCCGTTGTGCAACGGCCGTTTCTCCCCAGTTACCGGAACCATATCCCCCGCCGCATCTTTAACAAGCGTCGGATTGCGAGACATGGCGCTGATAAAAAACTGCCCGTTTTCCTCGCTGATTTGGGCATGGCGGCGGGAAACCCGCAGTCCCGTTTTATACCGCTCCAAATCAACCGCCACCCACTCATTGTGCGGTTGATTTTTATCGGGACGGCCGATGATGGCCGGCAGCCAATGTAATTTGTACACATTACCAATCACCGTATCCCGTAGATAAATGGGGCGTGAAGGGCGGGCCGTACCTGGCGGCAGCGGCTTCTCTTCTTCAACCATGATGAGACGGCCGTTCTCCCCAATTTGGTGTCGCAGTTCATCCTCATCATCCAATGGTTCCCCATCCTCAGCCCGCAGCAGCTTATAATCAGCCGATGAACCGCTCAAGTATTCCAGTTCACGAAACTCTTGCAGCACAGCCTCCACCAATTCCGACGGTTTCAAATCAGGCAAAGCTTTCGCCAACTGATTCTCCTCTTCAAAAACATCAATTCGCAAATCGAGGCGTGTTTGACCCATTATGGTTTCTCCTTGTTGATTCTTCTCGTTCCCACGCTCTGCGTGGGAATGCCCTGCGCGGCGCTCTGCGCCGCAGGGGGGACGTAGAACGCCCCGGAAAGCGTTCCACGCAGAGCGTGGAACCAGTAGAACCTCTGTAAAACTCTGTGTTCCTAATTGTCATCATTTCTCATCCGATTCCGCGCCAGCTTTTGGCAATGGGGGAAGCAGCCCAACAACATTATCCAAAATATCTTTTGGTTCTGTGCCAAAGAAAGACGGATCCATCCCAGACGCCTCCTTTAAGGCATCTTTAGCAAATTCAATAACAACCTTGCCATCATCCCAACTGGCAATGTCGGCCGCATCCCCGTCAACTTGCTTGTAAATGAGCTGCCGCAGCATGTCAATGTACGGTTTGGCTTCAGAAACGGCCGTTCCCCCATCTTCCCCTTCGCCAGCAGGCAGCGGTTCCGACCATTCCGCCTTCGCTTTAGGATATTTCTTCTGGATTTTCGCCACCCATTTATCCAAAGCCTGAGCGATTTTTTCTTCTTCATCTTCCAGTTCGCTGCCCGACATCTTCACGCCCATCCCTTCATAAGGCGTAGCCACCTGAATCATGGTAGGAATGCCGGATTTGACAATAAAACCGCGTCCCGGCGGCAGCTCTTTGCCGCGCAGCCCGGCCGGACGGCGCGTCACCCGCAGCGTATCCACCGCCTGCGCCGAACGCAAACCAATGCCGTAGTTAGACTGCTGCACCCGCCGCCGCAGCTCGCTGCTAGAATCCAGTGCGCCGCCGACGACAATGTGTAAACCGTCACGGCCGTACCGCCGCGCCATCCCCGCCAAATCCCGCACCGCATCCCGCATCCGTTCAACCTCTTCGGCAAAATCGTCAAAATTATCAATGATGACAAACAGTTCCCGGTCGCCATCCTCAGCCGCCAGGACGCGGCACTCGGCTTTCAGGTTCTCCACCATCGGTTCAATTTGTTCGGGGTCGGTAACGGCCGTTACCACATGCGGCAAACCATCCATCTGCAATTCGCCGCCAAAATCCACAAACCGCTGCTGCAAATCCACCAGAACAAACATAATTTGCTCCGGCGAATATCGGTGCGCCAGCGAAAACACCCAGTTGTACAACGCCGTTGACTTCCCCGACAGCGGCGGGCCGACCACAGCAAAATGCGGCCCCATCCGCTTCAAATCAAACAAAGCCGGCTGCAAATTGATATTTTGCCCAATCACAGCCTGAATACGACGGCGCTTCGCCGGCCCCGCTTCCTTCAACACCTCAACCAGCGGCACAACCTCCGGCAGCGTAGCAATCGGATCAGGTTTGTTATCCCAGGCCATCTTAGTCGCGGCCATATGGTCGCGCATGTACTGCGCCATCAGACGCAGTTCATCCGCCTCATTCAGCCTGTCGCGTCCCGTTTCCTCATCAAAAATGCCAACAGGTTGGGCAGCGTGGAAGAGCAACGGCCGTCTCCCCACCTTGATATACCCCCGTCCGGCAATCTCATCAATCTCAATCGCGCCGCGGCCAACAATATCCATATACCGGTCCCGATTGGCCTGCCTGAACGTAATCCGCTCGCCCAACAGATTGTATAACTTACTGGGCATGTTGTTCGGCACATTGCCCGTAATCACAAACGTAATGCCCGCGCTCAACGACCGCCGCACCAGCGGCGTCACCGTCGAATCCACCAACGCCTCATAGTTTTCGCGCAGTTCGGCAAAATTATCAATCGCCACCAACACCGCCGGGAGGGCATTATTGGGGTTCTTTTCATTGTATTCGTACAAATTACCGGCATCGGCGTCGCTAAAAATTTGCTGCCGCTCATTGGTCATCGCGTCCAGCTTATCCAGCAGCCGCTGCAGCCGTTCTTCATAGGTCTCCTCATCGGCGTAAATAACGCCGCCCATGTGAGGCAAATCTTCCAAACTGCGGTAATTGCGCCCGCCTAAATCCAAAATATAGGCGTGGAACTCGTTAGGCGAATGGGTGGCCGCCAGACTGGTGATAAGGGTGCGGATAAATGAGGTCTTGCCCCAACCGGAATCGCCAAAGACGCCCAGATGGGTGCGGTTCAATTCAAACCGCAGCGGCCCCTGCCACGCTTCCACCGGATTGTCCAGCAGCCCGGCTACCGGCCGCATCGCTTCCTCGTGCCAATCCACGCCCGGCCACAGGTTTTGGGTGTCGCCGTTGAGCCAGTCGGTAACGGCCGTTGACAACACAAACGACTCATTCTTCTGGGCGTCATACAGCGGCGATTGCAGGCTGAAATTCTCCGGCAAAAAGCCCGGCCAGGGTTTGGGGGCCATCTGCCCGCCCGTCAGCTCCCCGGCCATCTTCACAACCGCATCAAACACCTTGGGTACATCCTCATCCGCGTCACCGGTAGACGGCCGTTCATGTTCCGGCCATACCACCGGCGCATCCCGCTCATCCGGCTGGCTCTCACCCGTCCACGACACCTGAATCAATTCCAGATTCTCATTACCAATTTGCAAATAACCGCGTCCGGGCAGCCCATTAGGCAGCAGCGCCGCATCCGGCCGGCGCAGCATCTCGCGGCTGGTATCCAACTCCTCCACCCGCAGGCACAAACGGAACTTGATATTGGCCCGCATCTGGTCAGTCACCCCCTTAGGCCGCTGCGACGCCAAAATCAAATTCACACCCTGCGCCCGGCCAACCCGCGTAATGCTCTCCAATTCAGCCTTATACTCAGGGTTATCGTCAATCATCTCCGAATACTCGTCAATGATGACAAACAGATGGGGATACGATTCATACGTCTTATGTAAATTTTTGCGCCGGTAATCCACAATATCCTTCGTGCCCGTCTCCGCATTCAACCGTTGGCGGCGGCGCATCTCCGCATTAATAGCGGCAAACATCCGGTTCACGGCCGCTTTATTCAAATTGGTGACGATGTCCACACAGTGCGGCAGCGTCTCAAACGGCTTAAACGCGCCGCCGCCCTTGTAATCCACCAGCACAAAATTCAGGATGGATGGGTCGTAATTCAACGCCAGCCCCACAATCATCGTCATCAACAATTCCGATTTACCGGAACCGGTGCCGCCGGCAATGAGGCCATGCACGCCATCCTTCTTCGCTTCAAAAGCCAATTCCCGTTTGCGATTGCCCGACGTGATGCCCAACACCACTTTCAACCAATCCGCCTCCTCGGCCAGCGCGTTGCGCGTCCAAACTTCCCGCGTTGCCGCCTTGAACTCATCCAGGAACGTCTTCTCCTGGCTAATGCCCAGCAGTTCCGCCTGCACCTGGCGGTAAGATGAGGTCTTGGGCAGCGCGTCAATACGCAAAGGCGCTTCGCCAGACCACAAGTCGGCCCCAACATCGTGCATGATTCGGCCCAAACGGCGGATTTCTTGCGCTTCATTTTGGATTTGGCCCTGCTCATCAAATTCGCCAACGGGAATAGCAATCTGGAATTCCAACGGCTGACGGCCGATTTGCACATAGCCGCGTCCGGGAATCTCGTCAATATCCGACACCCGCCCGCCAACAATGGCGCGGTAGCTGCCCGAATCGGAGAGGCGCAGCGTCAGCCGTTCGGTAAACAGGCTGTACAATTTGCTCGTCAACACATTCAGCCGCGTGGCCGAGATGACGAAATGCAGCCCATATGCTTTGGCCTGCCGCACCAGTAAGACCAACGCTTCCAGCAAGCTGTCCTCGTCGTCTTTGCCGCCTGTGCCGCCAAATGTCTCGATGAATTCGGCGAAGTTGTCAATAACGACCAAAATAGCCGGTTTGATGCGGTCGGGATGGTTGCGGTTGTATTCGTACAGCGTGGTGGCTCCCGCTTCGCTGAACAGCCGCTTGCGCTCGTCTACAATGTCGTTTAACTCGCGCAGCAACTGCTGCACCCGCTCCTCATAGCCGCGTTCGTCGGGCATGATGATGGAGCCGACGTGGGGCAGCGCCCGCAGCACTTCCAAATTGCGTCCGCCCAAATCCAGCACATGGGCCTGGAATTCGTCGGGCGAATGGGTGGCGGCTAAACTGGTTATCAACGTCCGCATAAAGGTGGTTTTGCCCCAGCCGGACGCGCCGAACAGAACGACGTGCCCTTTGGTCACGTCTACAATCAGGGGCAGGGCGCTGGCATTGTAGGGGTCGTCGGCCAGGCCGACGATGGCGCGCATGGCGGTTTTGTTCCAATCCATGCCGTGCCAGGCGGGACGGCCGTTGTACCAATCTTGAATGAACGGGTTGAGGGATGACGGCCGTTCCTTCTGCCCCAACGTCATCAAAGCGACATGCTCATCCTGTAAGTATTCCTCGATTAACGGGTCGGAAAGCGTTAATTTAGTGGGCAAAAACGGCGGCCAGGGAGTACGCGGCCGTTCCCCTTTCAGCAAATCATTCGCCAGGTCCACCACCACATCATAAAACTTCGGCTTGCGGCCCCCTTCCTTCACCTCCGCATAGGGGTAAGTTTCGCCTGTGTAAGCAATTTGCGTCAACTCGATATTTTCATTGCCGATTTGCAAATAACCGCGCCCCGGCATCCCGCTGGGCAAAAAGGCAGCGTCGGAACGGCGCAGCATCTCGCGGCTGGTATCCACCCCTTCCACCCGCAAACAAATGCGGAACTTGATATTGGCCCGCATCTGGTCGGAAACGCCGGTAGGCCGCTGCGAAGCCAGCAGCAAATTCACACCCTGCGCCCGGCCAACCCGCGTAATGCTGTCCAATTCCGCCTTAAATTCGGGGCTGTCGGTAATCATTTCCGCATATTCGTCAATGATGATGAACAGATGCGGATACGGCTCTTTGGTCAAATGATACCCTTTCGCCCGATACTCCACGATGTCTTTGGTACCTGTATCGGCATTCAACTTCTGCCGCCGCTGCATTTCGGCGTTAATGGCCGTAAACATGCGGTGCACGGCCGATTTGTTCAAATTGGTGATGATGTCTACGCAGTGGGGGAGGTTTTCAAAGGGTTTGAAAGCGCCGCCGCCTTTGTAGTCTACCAACACAAAGTTTAAGATGGATGGGTCATAGTTCAACACCATCCCCACAATCAGGGTCATCAAAATTTCGGATTTACCGGACCCGGTGCCGCCGGCGATCATGCCATGCACGCCGTCTTTTTTGGCCTCGAATTCCAATTGGCGCAGCCGGTTGCCGGAAATGACGCCCAATGTCACTTTGAGCCAGTCAGCCAGTTCCGGTTTAAGACTATCATGCCAGTTTTGGGTGGTAACGGCCGTTAACTTATCCAAAAACGTCTCATCAACGCTAATCCCCATCTGCCGCGCCAAAATCTGCTTAAACAGCACCGACTTAGGCAGCGCATCCACTCGAATCGGTTCCTTATACTTATGGTCCGAAGCGGCAATAAAATCCTTCATATTCTGGGCATACTGTCCCAATTCCTTATTCTCATTAGCCGCTTCCTCAACCCCTTCTCGACGCATATCAATCGGCAGCGCAACCTGCAAACTCAACGGCACCGGTCCAATCTTCATATAACCGCGTCCCGGCACATCCCCAATATCCGCCACGCGCCCGCCCACAATCACCCGGTAATCCGTCGTATCCGCCAGCTTTAGCGTAATCCGTTCCGTAAACAAACTAAACAACTGATTCGACAACACACTGAGACGATTCACCGAAATGACAAAATGAATCCCATACGGCTTGGCCTGCCGCACCAGAGCCACAAACTTATCCAGAACACTCTCCACATTGTCATTGCCATCATCAAACGTCTCTTTGAACTCAATAAAATTATCAATCGCTACCAAAACAATAGGTAAAGCGTTTGCCGGATGGGCATCGTTATATTTGTAAACATCGGGCGCGCCGGCATTATTCAAAATACCCTTCCGCGCCTCCACCATATCGTCCAACTCCCGCAAAAGCTGCTCCACCCGCTCCTCATACCCCTCTTCATCCGGGATGATAACCGATCCCACATGCGGCAAATCCTCCAAAACGCCCAGATTTCGGCCGCCCAAATCCAACACATACACCCATAAATGGTCTGGCGAATGGGTTGCCGTCAAACTCACCACCAACGAACGAATAAACGTCGTCTTCCCCCAGCCCGACGCGCCAAAAATCGCCACATGGCCGCGCGGCAAATCCATCACCAACGGCATTTGCGACGCTGCATACGGGTTATCCACCAACCCAACCACCGGCCGCATCGCGTATTTGTCCCAATCATGCCGGTCCAGCCAGCCATTTTCGCCATTCAGCCATTTATTCACCGACGGGTTTAACGTCAGCGTCTCATCCGGTTCCCGCCCCAGCATAATTTTGTCCACATCAGCCAGATACTCTTCTGACGTTATCGCTTTCGCTTTGGGGTCTTTCGTCACCAGCAGTTCAGACAGCGACAATCGGAAAGGTAAGAAATCCGGCCAGGGAGCGCGCTGTTTTTCAATCCCATTCTCACGCGCCATCTCATCCAGAGAGGCCACAATTGCTTTGTACAATTCCGGCGGCTCCTGGTCTTCGGCCGGGTCATACCCGCCGCCCGGCCGTTCCGGCCACACCACTTTGGCGCGGGGCGATTGGTCAGGGTCAATATATTTTTCGCCAGTGTATGCCGACTGAATCATCTCAATCTCTTCATTGCCAATTTGCAAGTAACCGCGCCCAGGCACGCCGCTGGGCAAAAAGGCGGCGTCGGAACGGCGCAGCATCTCGCGGCTTTCGCCCGGCGTCTCCACCCGCAAACAGATGCGGAATTTGATGTTGGAGCGCATCTGGTCGGTAACGCCGCTGGGCCGCTGCGCCGCCAAAATGAGCGACACGCCCTGCGCCCGGCCAACCCGCGTGATGCTCTCCAACTCCGATTTGTATTCCGAACGGTCGGCAATCATCTCGGCAAACTCATCAATGATGATGAACAGGTACGGGTATGGCTGATAGGTATGATGCAGCCCTTTTTGCCGGTATTCGACAATGTTTTTGGTTTCTGTTTCGGCGTTTAGCGCCTGCCGCCGCTGCATCTCGGAGTTGATGGCGGTGAACATGCGGGTTACGCCTTCGCCTTCCAGGTTGGTGATGATGTCTACGCAATGAGGCAGCTCTTCAAATCCTTTGAAGGCGCCGCCGCCTTTGTAATCCACCAGCACAAAGTTGAGAACGGTGGGGCTGTAGGTGACGGCCATCCCCGTAATCATCGAAATCAACAGTTCTGATTTACCGGAACCGGTGCTGCCGGCTACCATACCATGCACGCCGTCGCGTTTGGCTGAGAAGACGAGGGTGCGCGGTTTGTTGCCGGACATGAGGCCGATTTTGACGCGCAGCCAATTGGCGTATTTGGACAAGGCGCTGTCTTCCCAATTTTGGAGGGTGGCTGTTTCTAATTCGCGCAGCGAACTGTATCCCATCAATGGCAGGAAGGGGACGTAGTTGGTGAGGTTGGCGCCAAATCCCTGGCGCACATCCAGCTCGGCCAGTTTTTGGGCCAGTGCGATCATGGTTTCCGGCTGGGCAATGTAGTCGGCTTCGCCAATGTAACGGAAGCTGTTGACGCCGACTTCGGCATAGCGGAAATGGATTTTTTGGTACTGCTGGAGCCTGGTGTTGGTGGCGGGGGTGGTTTTTTCGATTTCGATGACGGCTTCGCAGCCGCTGGGGACTTTGCTTCGTTCGGGTACGAGGAAGATGACGGCCGCTCCTAATGCCGCACCTTGTTCCAGTAAAATCGAGATGGCAGCGTCTGATTCCAGGTCGTCCAGGGGCGAGTTTTTATCGTAGATGGCGTCCATCAAATCAATGACGACGAGCAGGAATGGATGTGTCGGATCGCCGCCGCTTTCCTGATTATCCCGGTCGGCTAACCGAATTTTGCGCGTGGCTAATGTTTTGCGAATGCCTTCCAGGAATTGGGCGACAACGCCTTCGTCGTCGTCGTCGAATGCTTTTTCTTTGGTCTCTTCTTTGATTTCTTCGACGAAGCAGCGGAATTTGTTTTGTTCGTCGTCCTGGGTGTGGGGCAGGAAGTCTGTCCAGGCCCATTCGTGTTTTTGGGTTGCCAGGACGTACATGCGGGCGTCCATGGGGGCATGGAAGACGACGAAGTGGGCCAGCATGGCGCGGGTGTATTCGTAGACGGAACTCCGGTCGCCGGCGATGCCTAATGCGTGGGTTTGGGGGGTACGGCCGTCTCCCTCCTCCTCTTCTTCTTCGCTCTCTCCTTTCTCCAGGGGGGGCTTGCGCAGCGAAATAACTACCGGAATATCGGAAACAAACTTGGAATCCTCCTCCAGTTTCATCGCCTCGCGCACTTGGGGATCGTCAAAGTTCTCCACATCGCCCAGCACATATTGCACGGTTGAAGGCAGCGTCCCCATTCCCAGGCGCACCCAGCCAAAATCATCATCATCGGCGCGGCGTTCCCATAGGCGGGATTCAGATCGTAATGTGCGGTCTGCCTTTTGCACCTCTGACTTGGCGCTTTGGACAATGCGGAATGTCGTCATCCGGTCTGGATAATTGTAACGATAGAAACGGCGCTGCTGATCCTGGTATTGATTCATCTCCTTGTTTAATTCGACGAGACGATCCGTGTAGGCTTGCTCAATTTCGGCGCGGCGCTGCTGTTCTTTACGGTAGGTATAAATGGAAAAAACGGTTGAGGCGACGACAGCGAGCGCCATCGGGATCAGCATGAGGGGGCTGCGCCCCTGACCACCTACAGTGGCGATGAGGACGTAGCCGATGATGGTGAGCAGCGGCAGGGCAACCTGAATGAGCTGCATGAACCCCTGCTCGTCTTTTTCCGGCGGGCTGGGGATTTCGATTTCATCAAATGGTAATTCCGGCTGTATCCGGGGAGGGCGATCAATGTAAACAAGGTCATTCATAAGCCAATCCTTCTGTTTGTTTTGTTTTTTTGGCGTTTGACGATCATGAAGAATTTTTGTAACTATACAGCGCTGTCGAGAAGATTTGTCAAATTTTTTAGCACAACCAAGCGTTTACCGGGCCAAATTTGACAAATCTTAGGTTCCCACCTGAACAGTTACGAATTTTTTATTTCGCTTGACAGGTTTTAGAGAAAAAAGTAGTGTAGAAAGTAGGAAGCACATTGTTCCATTAAAAAATCGGCATGTCAAATAGCTCCAAATATATTCAATAACCTTGCAATCGCGGAGGTACCGTTCATGAAACAAGTTTGCCTTTTGTGCGACCGCACATCACCCGATAATAATTTATATTGCCAGGAAACGTATTGCCCGGCTGAAATGTCTCCTAACATTTTGGATTATGGTGAATGGATGGGCGATATTGAAATTGTAAAGCCGGTGATGATTTTGCGATCGGCCGTTCTTTATGAAGCGACTCATCAAAAGAGTAAGGTGTTTTTGAAAGTCGCGCATCCAGGCGAAGAAAACAAGGAGCGACTTAAACGGGAAGCTGAATTTCTGAAAGCGATTCAACTGAATAAGGAGCAAAATGAATTTCTCCCGGTTTTGCTGCCCCCGTATGCCAATACCACGATTGATGTGGATGCGTATGGTAAGGCGATGCTGCGAGGGCATTTGCTTTATTTCTTTATGTTTGAATTTGTGGAGGGAGAACCGCTGCGTGATGTTTTGACGAAAAACCCTCAATTATGGGTCAATCATGTCGGTTGGTTGATGGTTAGCTTGGCAACGGCCGTTAACTTCCTCCACTCAAAAGGGCTGTACCATTTTGGGGTCAGCCCGGACACACTTCTGGTTCGGTTCGAAGAATCTAATGAAAAGTACGATGTCCCTCGTATTTTGCTCTTCGATTTAGGCGTCGCCACCGACGCCCAGAACTTTAATTACAATTGGCATTCATTTTTTGTCCCCCCGGCTTACACCGCGCCGGAACTCCTGAATTCCCATTCAGCCCGTCCCAATCCTGTCACAGATGTGTACGGATTGGGCGCTACGATGTATGAGCTGCTTGTAGGCGAACCGGCGTTTACTTACAAATTGCTCAGCGATACAGAAGTGTATCGGGCGGTTCAACGTAATAAGCGCGTCCGCATGAATCGTGTCGAAGATGTTAAAAATGTCGCCAATATCGCGCTGCAGGCGGTGGAACAAAAATCAGCCCTCCGCCAAGAGAATGCTGCTGTGTTGGCGCAACAACTACTCGCTTATTTTGGCGAAGTGCCCGGGCCAAAGAAAAGTCGCTGGCCCAGTTTGAACACAATTCTAATTATCGTGGGCGGCATATTGGCTGTCGCTTTCTTAATCGCTTTAGCCATTACGTTAGCTGAATTTGCATCGTAGATGCACGCCGTTTGTTAACAAAACAGGCGAATTTGACTCCTTCAAATCCGCCTGTTTTGTTGAATAACCGTGTGGGGGAAACGGCCGTTTCAATTTCAGCGCCAGTAATTAGTGGAACCGGGTCGAACCAAGCTCATCCCCACGCTCATACGCATCTACCGACGCATCCAGGTCTTTATTCAATTCTTCGCATTTTTCCGCAATATCTTCGATTTGCGGACGAATCTGGTCAATATACTGGGCGACTGCATATCCGCCAACAAGTCCGACAAAAGCAGTTGCTTTCAAAATGTTGGATAGCGTCTGCATCGCTTTATTGACAGCTTGCAAAACCTCACCGATCGAACCGAAATTCTTCGCCATGCCACGCACAGCGTCGGTATCCATATATACGCCTTGTGAAGAGTTCATTTATGCCTCCAATTATTTCGTAGGAACTGTCTACGCTAAAAAATCCCGCCAAACAAATCGCCTAACGAATTCACAAGTCCGCTGACTTGTTCATCCGCCGCGTCCATGACATCAATCGCATTCTGGATATTCTTGCTGAATGTGTTGATGCCATCACCGATTTTACCCACACCGGGCATCATCAGGCTCGACACTTCCTCAACAAAGGCATCGGCGCCTTTACCTACCCACATCCCATCAGTCACCTGCTGAATCATCGCCTGCATGGGGCTGTAGGCTTGTTCCTGAACAATGTTAAACTGCTGCGTCAACTGCGAAAGTACATTTTGTACGACCTGACGCGCGAACCGGAGAAGGACACTCATAATTGACATAGTTTATGCTCCTCAATTTTAATACATGCGTTCAGACGTCTGGTCTGCGCTGCGCATATCTTCCATAGCTTTGTTAATATCATCTGCTAATTCCTGGAATTTTTCAGTCAACCGGGAAATAGCCGGGCTTAGCTTATCACGAATCGCCTCAGTAAAAGCGACACCACCTCGACCAAGCAGCGCACCGTCTTCCAATTCATTAGCGACGTTCTGCATAGCCTGCATGGTATCCTGGAGCTGCTCAACGCCCTGTAGGAAGGTACGGTTCATATCTTCCATCAGGCCATAATCCATCCTAATCTCACTAGACATAATAATCTCCTTGTTTATGGGGCAGGCAAACTGCTACATTGCCTTGAATGGGGAACTCGCTTCCTCTTCAGCTTGTTTAATTGTTTGAACAATTTGTTTAGTAACCCGGCTGGCTTCATCAAGCGCTTGCTGTAACCGCTCATTTGCAGGGAGTACCTCACTGTTCATTTCTTCAAAAAATGCGTTTGAACCGCGACCAACCCACCCACCACTCTCCAGAGGATCCATACTGCCTTTCACATTTTGCAGCATCTGCTGGATAGCTTGAGATTGGCTGGCAAATTGATTTGCCACCTGATCAAGTCGATCATAATCTGCTCTAATTTCGTCGGACATAGTATGACTTTCTCCTTAAATATATTTCAAAATATTAGAAATTAAAGAAATTGGTACTGATTTTCCTCAAGTTTTATAACAAGAGGAAAAAAACAATAAATTGGGACTGAAATTTTATGTGAAAATACCCGCTCGTTCTGGACATTGCACTGATAACAGTGTAAAAAAGAGCTAAGCGCATGTCAAGTGTCTCGATAAACGTATATTTTGTAATCTTGTTTACAAAAATTGCAAGCTAGGAGATAAGCGTTCAGTTCCTCGGAAACTTTTAGGTTTTTACCTCCAATGGCCGTCGTTTCCAGAGGCAGGAATTTCAAAAGTCTGAATGGTTACGTTAGGAGAACATCGTATGCTCAGAATCAAATTCGCTTTTTCTTTTTTTATCGCGGTTTTCTTCTGCTGTTTGTGGACAACATCATCCCAGGCGCAAACGCCCCAATTGGTGGTCGTAAATTATGTAGCTACAGAGGAACAAGCTGAGTATTTATCGCTCAATACATTTTTCACAATCACTGATGGCAACGGCCGTCCCATCCCCAACCCCAACATCGAATCCGCCACCATTCAGTTGCTAGGCCCCAACAACACACCCATCCCCGCCACAGTCGAAGACCCGCAAACACCCGTCTACATCACCCTGCTCATAGACGGCAGCGGCAGCATGCAAAACGTCATCGGCGACGTGCGCGAAGCCGCCCGTTCCGCCATTGACAACGCCCCCCCCACAGCCTACTTCTCCGTTATCCAATTCAACGAAACCGTCAGCGTCATAGAAGACTTCACCAACGACCACAACCGCGTCAAAAGCGCCATCAACATCGTCGAATCCCAGGCCAACAAAGGCACCTGCCTCTACGACGCCCTCTACGACGCCATCGGCATCCTGGACAATCAAATCAAAAGCCCCCAGGAACGCCGCGCCATCATCCTCTTCACCGACGGTAAAGACCAACTCAACGCCAACAGCCCCGCCCCTTGCAGCCGCCACACCTACAACGACGTCATCAACGCCGCGCGGCCCGCCAACATCACCGCCCCCGCCACCCCCATCCACACCATCGGCCTGTTCGACGCCTCAGGCGGCAACCTTAACGAAGCAGAACTACGCGGCATGGCCAAAGACACCGTCGCCTATTCTGCCATCGGCGGGCAAACCAACTTGACCGGCTTATTCCAGGAAATCATTGACGGTTTGAACAGCCAACTCGTCGCCCGCGCCAACGTCTTCGCCACCCAGGGAGAAAATCAGGCCGTTTTGGCCGTTAAAGTCCGCAGCGTAGATTCCCCGCTAACCACCACCTTCAGCTTCTTCTCAAACACCAACTACGATCTTCCGCCGCCACCGGTAAGCGCCCAAATCGGCAGCCTGCAATACGATGCAGCTAACAACATCTATCTTCTTTCCCTCAGTGTTGCCAATCCTGAAGCCATTCACCAGCTCATCATCAATGCGTGGGATGTGCGCCGAGGCACGCAGGTAACGGTAGACCAGATTTTTGAAAGCCCCGATCCAACACTGGTCGTCGAACTAGACGCCTCCAACTTTGAAGTCGGAAGAGAATACAGCATTCACATCCAGGCAACGGACGAGGATGGTTTTTTGATCACTGACGAAGAGGGAGAGACGCTTCTGGCAGAAACAGAAATCACCTACGAACCAAATCAGGCAGAAGCGATTGAATTCACCATTCAATCTGTAAACGCCGACTATGAAAATGGGCTGCTTTTTATTGATTTAGACGTTCCCGATGCAACCCGCGTGCAAACATATGAGGGGTTTATTGTGGACGACAGCACCGGCGGTAAGATTCATGATTTTGGCCCGGCGCCGTTTACCGGCAGCCGCATCCAAGAACCGCTGCCGGAAGCGATCCAATCAACAAACACGCCCAAAACCTATCGCGTCACGGTTTATCTGACAACGCAAGAACAACTCCGTTCCGAAGCTGTCTACGACGACTTTAGCCCCATCCCGCCTCCCAAGCCAGGCTTGATTGCCCGCGCAATGTCGGCTCTCAGCAGCAATCCGGCTATCTCAATCAGCATTTTTGTCATCATTCTGGCAATGATTGGTTATTTTGTCATCCAAAAGCGGCAAGAAAAGCAGCATGCCCCCCAACCTATTCGACCTCCTGTAGATAAAACCAACATTTTCAGGTATGACGAGCCTGTAAATGATGGGTACGCAGCCAATGAACCCGATGCGTTGTTTGAGATGGAAGATGGAATGTTCCCGTTCCCCCCGTCTACGCCGAAGCCAGGGGCGGCTCAACCGCGCTTACAGCTAAAAGTTGCACGCGCGCCAGGGCAATCTCTCGGATTTGAAACAGTTATTACCAAGTTCCCCAGTTTTATTGGCCGCGAAGGGTGCGATGTGAATATCATGGAAGACCGCCGCGTTTCGCGTCGTCATGTCGAGGTGTCGTTACAGGGTAATGATATTTTCATCACTGATCTAAACAGTCGTAACGGGACATTCCTGGGAGACGTTAAATTGACAGCCGGTACGCCGACGCCTTTAACTGGTTTTCAGACGCTGCGGTTGGGTTCGCAAACGCATATTGAGATTACAGCGGTATAGGCGAATACAGCGTTACCCGGAGGAGCGAAGTTGTCCAGAGAAAAAGGCTGGCGCGTCGTTACGTAAAATTCGAGAATTTTAGCGATTTATGTTAAGATGGCTGGCGAATTGGGAATGGGTTTCGCGCTATTACTCAAGGAAGATTTTGTGCCATGTCGCCCAAGATTATCCAGGCAGAGTATGATAAATTAGATCGTATCGCCAATCAATTTGCCAAGAATGCCGAAAGCGTAGCCGATATGCAATCGCATGTCGGGCAGGCTGCACAGGCATTGCAACATGGCGGTTGGGTAGGTGAAAGCGCCATGTCGTTTTTTGCGGAAATGGATGACGTTGTGTTCCCGGCTGTGACGCGGTTGGCGGACGCTTTAACTGAGGCGCGCAGCGTTGCTTTGCAGGTGAAGGATACGCTACAAATGGCTGAAGAGGAAGCGTCAAAACCTTTTCAGATGGTGGCGGCGGGGTTTATCGGCAATTTAACCGATGGCGTCAGCAGCGGTCATGTTGAAGCGTTTGATGAAGATGACGGCGGGCTACTAGGCTGGTTGGGCGACAAGGCTGACGCGGTTGGCGATTTTATTGTTGATCATCGTGATGAAATTGCATTGGGCGGCGCGCTGCTTGCGGCCGGCGTGGCGACCGTTCTTACTGGGGGATTGGCGGCGCCTATTATTGCGGGCGCAGTGGCGGCTGGGGGCATTACTTTAGCCGTTAATGCGGCATCTCCTGAATATCCGCTTATGGATGGCGTGATTGGGAATACTATTTCGGGCGGTTTTATTGGCTGGGGAGTCGGGTCGGCCGAGGCGGCTGTTAGCGCGCTGCGGGGTATTTCTGCGGCTTCGCCCTGGGCGGCTTCTGTTGGCGGCGCGGTTTCACAGTGGACTGGTTCGGCGGGGGCGGCTTTGCCGATTGCTCGAATTATGACTTTTGCGCCGCCTGCTTTGGAGTTTGTCAGCGGCGGCAGTATGGCGGTTTCTAGCGGTGGATTTGATTGGTTGATTCCTAAACGATACGAGTCGGCGATTCATACGGGCAGCGATTATTTGGGAATGGGAGCGGCTGGGTTAAATTTGGTAGGGAGTGTGGGCGGTAATTATCTGATTAAACGCGCTTTTTCTAATCCTTTGTCATATACGCCGGGCAGTGCGTTGACTGGCGCAGGCAATAGTACGATGTTTCAGGGACATCATCTTTATCCGCAGAATCAGTTGGGACGGCTTGATTTTGCCAACAGCTTGTTGGATGATGCGGTTTTGCTGCCTTCGGGGTGTCACCCGTTTCTCCCTAATTTACATACAAAGGGCGCGGCAAGTGTGCATGGTTTTATCCGTCAGGGTCTTTCGGATATTGGCGGTCGGGCTGTGTTTGATACGATGCGCCCCGCGCAGCAGCTCCAGTTTTTGCAAAGAGTGAACAGCCAGTTTATGGCTTCTTTGTTTACGCAGGTAACGCCGCGTATGGGCGGGGCTGCCGTTTGGTTGGGCCGGCTGGGTTCGCGGTAGCGGGTTGTTTTTATGCAGGAAAAGGTTCGGATTCGTTTGTCTGTAAGTTGGCCGGAGGCGCGCCGTTTGCTGCCGCGTAAAGTGGCGCAGGCGGCTGAGTCGCGTTTGTATCTAGCTGATGGCGTACTGCCTGAAACGGTTCTGTTTCCTGTTTTGGAGTTTGACGCGGGGGATCCGTTGTTGCCAATGTTTCTGGAGGCGGCGCAGTCGCCAAGGAAGGGACGTTGGGGGCGGGCCTTTTTAGCGCCGTCGGATGCGCCATTATTGCAGGAGGCGTTTCATTTTAGGGTATATGATACGGCCGATTTATTGGAATATCCATTGGTTCAGCTTACGGTGTCGCATGTGTTGGCGTTGACACGGCCGCTAAGCCAATACTATCACGCCGACATTGCTTGGACGCCTGAATGTCATTCATGCGGGCAGGTTTTGCTAACGCAGACGTCACCCTTGCGTTTGGCCGATCCCTGGCCTGATAAGTGCGATATAGCCGAAACGGATAATTATGAGTTGTTGGTCTCTAACAAACTCAAAGAAATCTGGCAGGCTACCTTGCTAACAGACGAGGTGGTTTTCCAAGAGGCGGCGACACGAGGGACGGAGTTGCCTATCTGGCAAGTCAAACCGCAGTTTATTTTGCCTGTCGCTATCCCGCCCACTTCTGTGGCGAGTCTGGATAATTGTGCGGCGTGTGGACGGCCGTTAACCGTTACAGTGCGTCAATTTCATCCCGATAAACCAACGCACGAGATGGACGCTTATTTGCATGTGAACCCGGCAAGCGTTCCCCCCGGAAATCTTTGGCAGACAGACATACTCCAGGGGCGATTGCGCTTGCCCCGCAGATTATTAGAGAAACACATGCATAACCCCGAACCCTCCTTTGTACGTACAGGACGGCCGTTCTGGGTCATATCCCATCAACTACTAAAACTATTCCAACAACATCACTTTCAAGGATGGACAGGAAAACCAATAAGGATGATAAAATGAATCAAACAAAAAACAACGCGCAACCATTGCAACAGGTAGCCCAAGAAGCCTTTGAAAATGCCCCCAGTTTATATGTGAATGGGTTTGTAAGCGGGATAGGCGCAACCGATGCTTACATCGTATTTCAGACCAACGGGCAGACAACACTCGTCATGAACCTGTCGCTTTCATTGGCAAAAACATTGGGACAAAGCTTGACAACCCAGGTAGAACGTTTTGAAAAACAAACGGGGCAGGCTGTATTAACAATGCAACAACTAACCAATCAGTGAATATAGATGTTCGGATAATGTTTTGGGGTATGTTTCGGGAATTGCAACGCTTGAAACACCATACAAATCGCAGGGAAAATCAACTCATGACTCGCATTAACCAGCGCCATATTTTCATTCTCATCATTCTGTTTGTTGGTGTGGCCCTTATGACTTCAGCGGCCATAGCTCAAAGCCAGGACATAGAAAACATCTTCATTACCGAAGAGATTGATACAACTGATTTTCCTGATGTCAACCTTACGTTTCGCGCTGTAGATGGCGATAACAGTGTGCCCTCACTTTTGACGAATGATGATCTTGTTGTTTATGAAAATGAACAGCCTGTTGCGGATTTTGAAGTAGGCGAGCCGGTCAATGGGCCGGTTTTTGTGGTTTTTGTGGTTGATTTGGGCAAATGGGCTAATTTCCGCGGTGCGATGGCGGATGCGGTTCGGGACAGCATGATTCATTTTACGGACGGGTATTTCCGAGATGGTATTGATACGGTGGCTATTTTGGGACAAACGGCCGTTACAGAAACGCAAAACACGGCCGTCCTGTTGGAACCAACTCAATCGGCGGCCCGCTTTACCAGCGCTGTCAATTCATTAGACCTGATTTTGCCGGGGGCGGAACAGACCCAGGGGTTGTTGGGTGTAGAAGCAGCCCTTAATCGCTTAGCTGAATTGTCTGAACCGGGGTATGCGGGAACGGCCGTCATCTACATCAGCACACTAGTCGAACTCCCCCAACAAAGCATAGCCGAAAGAGACGCCCGCACCCTGGCTGCTGCCAGCAGCGAACAATTCACAAAACTCTACACCTTCCACACAGACAATGAATACGGCGAACCGCTGCAAGCTCTGGCATCCGGCTCCGGCGGCGAATACATTCAATTATCAGCAGACCACGACAACAGCGGCAACCTAAACCGCGTGTATCAATCCATCATGGCGCAAGGCATCCGCTACCCCCTCCATTACCGCAGTCAATCTGGCGACTCCGGCCCTCGGAGCGTCATCATCGCCCCCTTTGGCACACCCGCAGAATTAGCCCCCCATGCCCGATCCTACAACATATCATTGCAGCCGCCCGTCATCGAAATACAAGACCCTGAAGACAATACCGAATTCACCCGCAAAGCAACTTTAACCGACGACAATTCCTGGGAATACGATTTAGACTACATCACAATCACGGCCGAACTTACCTCCTGGCCCGATAAAATCGAACGAAACATCGAATTAGTCACCTTCTTCGTAGATGGCCTCGAACAACATGCCGTTGAAAACCCGGTGGGAACTACCTTCAGCTTCAATCTAGACATCAGCGAGATCAAAGAAACAGAAGCGCTCATCATCAATGTGCGGGTACGCGACGAATTAGACATTGAAGCCGAAAGCGATTCCATTACCATCAATGTTAATGCGGATACGCCTGATGGCATTATTCCGCCTACGGCAACGCCCGGCCCAACGCCCACCCCCATTGTCATTGGACAAGACCCATGCAGCCATAATCCCCGCTCAACGGCATGCGTCATGACATACGCGCCCTGGGGCATCGCCATCATCATGGGTGTAGTAGTGGTGGTGATGGGAGCCATTTACCGGCGACAGGCGGCCGCAATGCTTGGCGCAGCCGGCGGCAACTTGCGCGAAAGAGTAGCAGAAGTAAGAAAAACCTTACTTGGCGGTGCAGTAAAGGGCAAGGTCGTGCTGGCAAAATTGCAAGTCATGGTAGCCCGAAAGGATTTAGAAGGCGAAGAAGTCAAAATCTATACCAATAAAACCACCATCGGGCGCAGCCCCAAATTATGCGATGTGCTGCTCTACGAAGAAGATGAAATCAGTTCCGTCAGCGGCGTTCACTGCACCATTCAATATGATAGAGGCAAATTTCTCATTACAGATGACAATTCAGCCAACGGCACGGTCGTCAACGGCGAACTACTACCGCCCAACAGCCCCCGCATCCTTAATCATGGCGATGAAATCGTGCTGGGCGATTTATTCCATCGGGGCGCTAAATTGCGTTTTGAAATTGTGGAAACACCCCATAAGCCCAGCGAGGGTGCAGTTTCATCTGAAGCTCCTTCCCCGGAACCAGCTTCCACCGGCGAAGGCACCGAGACAATTCTGGAACTGGGCGAAGAGGATTACGGCACTTTATATGGCGATGCGTATGACAACCCCGCCGATGCGCCGCCGACAAAAGATGTTGATTGGTTAAATGATTTGGAGTAACAACGACGATGACATTGCAAAACGGGGATATTATCGGGCCTTACACTATTTACAAATCGCTCTCGGATGACGGCGGTATGTCTCAGGTATTTTTGGCGTATGATACGGAACGGCCGTCATACATGGCCGCCGTTAAAGTACAAATAACCCATAACGACAACCGGACAACCTTCCAAGACCTGCTGCGCCAGGAAGCCCAATTCCTGCAGCGCCTGCGTCATCCGGGTATCATCCGCATTTACCCCCTGCGAATTGATAATCGCATCGCCTACGCCGCCCGCGCCCACGAGCATCCCCACCAGCCCTGGTACTACGCCATGGAATACATCAACAAAGGCGACAACCTCGATCATTACATCAAAAAAATCAGAAAACTACCGGTGGAATGGACCATTGAGATGTTCTATCAACTGTTGATAACCGTCCAATACATCCACCAACGCGGGTACGCCCATTGCGATCTAAAACCGCAAAACATTCTCCTGCGCCGCCCGCCATCCACAAATGAGTCCCCGCTGCCTGTTTTGATTGATTTCGGCAGCGCCGCCAACATCAAACAAGGCGTCCAGCAGCTTTCAGCCTCCATCCGCTACTCCTCGCCAGAAGTTATCATGGCTCTGAGTCGCCAGGATATTCCTCCCGGCACGCTCATCCGCCACCCCAAAAAGACAGATGTATGGGCATTGGGGGCCATTTTATTTGAGATGTTGACAGGACGGCCGTTAATCAATCGTAAACGGCGCGTAGACATCACAACCACCATCTTGCGGGGAGAACTAGATTCAATACGCAGCCTAAGACCCGGCATTCACACCTCGCTAGACAAACTGCTAAACGTCATGCTCCAACGAGAACCCGACAAACGGCCCAGCATCACCGAATTGATTCAGGCCATTGAAGAACGCATCCACAGCGTGCGTCCGCCGCGCATTAGTCAATAATAATGCGGAGGTATCTATACAGGTGACAGTCACTTCTTCCAGGTGTTGATAAGTGACTGTCACCTCCGGTAGCTGTATAGTTACATGCGAGGATTAAAAAATTAGGGGATTCTTTATATTTTCACCCCCCAAATCCTCGCCAATAACAGGACAAAACAAATGACAGAAATTATCACAGGATACCATTACGATATTGGCGGTCGTGAAGTTTATGAAGACCGGGTAGACATCCAAGAAGTCAAAACGGCCGGCAATTTAACCTTGCTGGTTGCCGTCGTCGCCGACGGCGTGGGCGGTGAAAACAAAGGCGAGCGCGCCTCCCAATTAGCCATAGACACCCTATTCCGGCATCTTCGCGCCAGCACAGAAACCGATGTGCCCGTCCTATTAAGCAGAGCCGTCCTGGAGGCCAACCGGCAAGTACACCAAATCGCCGAAGAAACCGGCGGCGCCAGCACAACACTGGCCGTTGCCGCTATTAGCCAAGACAACATTCTCTACATCGCCAACGTCGGCGACAGCCGCATCTACTTGTGCCGCAATCAAAAGTTAACACAGTTAACCATTGACCATACATTTGCCAATGTCATGCCCTGGCAAGGCAAAATGAGCAAAGAAGCGGCGCGCAGCAATCCCCGCGCCGAAGCGTTGATGCGCGCCATTGGCCCCCGCCCCAAAATCCCGGTAGACATTGGTTTTTATGTCAATACAGACGATCCCAAAGTAGCCCACACGCGCGGACGCGGCGGTCTGCCGCTCAAGGAAGGCGACTCGATTGTTGTCTGTTCCGATGGATTGATCAAAACATCGCACAAAACGGGAACGCCATTTACGACAGATGAAGAGATTTTGCGCGTTGTCAACATGCAGGAAGGTGAAAAGGCAGCCCGCAGCCTGGTGTCGTTCGCTCTGGGCCGTGATGCGGACGACAATGTGTCGGCGGCGGTTATCCAAATGCCCGATCCGACACGGCACAGGCGCGCGCAACGGCCGTACTACATCATCGGCGGCATTGCGGTTACCGTACTCCTGGTTGCCGCCATCATCTTCTACTTTGTCCTGCAAAACCAGGGACGCAGCCAGGCATTTTTAGCCGCCACAGCCACCGCCGGCGCTGAGGCAGCCTCCACCAGCGCCGCTGCCAGCGCAGGCGAAGCGCAAGCGCTGGCCCAGGCAGCCACAGGCACATCAGAAGCGGCGGCCCGGGAAACGGCCGTCGTCGCCGCCTACACCCCCACCCCCACACCAACCCCCACCCTCACCCCCACGCCGCG
>JANTHP010000036.1 GCA_024762395.1 Anaerolineae bacterium
AAAGTGACTGTCACCCCTTATCCATCATTCAAAAAGGATCATCCTATGTCCCGGCACATCTGGTTCTTTCTCCCGGTTATAATTTTGATTATGGGCTGCGCGGCGCTAACCACAGCCACGCCAACGCCGCTTTCGCCAACAGCAAGTCCGCCGCTGACGAACTCGCCAACAGCTACGGCCGTTCTCCCCACCGCCACCTTCCCGCCCATTCCGCCCACAACCCCCCCCGCGCCCACCAAACCTCCCACCGACACACCTGCGCCAACCTACACGCCAACCCATACCCCCACCGCCACCCCCTGGCCCATTCCAGAAACCATCATCGAAGCGCCCGGCGCCGTTCTGCCGCCCGGCTTCTCCATCATTCGGTACGCTTCGCTTGACCGCCCCACCAGCCTGACAATGGATGCAGACGGCCGTCTCTACGCCGCCTCCCAAGATGGAACCATCCATGTTTTTGCCGATTTAGATGGCGACGGCCGTTCCGACAGCGACACCATCCTCTCATCCGGCTTCAACATTCCCCTCGGCGTCGCCATCCACCCCCAAAACGGCGACATCTACATCTCCAGCGTCGGCAAAATCAGCATCTTGCGCGATTTCGACGGCGATTTTATAGCCGACGAGGCCGTCAACCTCGTCAACGTCCTGCCCACCGGCCTGCACCTGAACAGCAACCTCAAATTCGGCCCCGACGGCTACCTGTACATGGGCGTCGGCTCCACCTGCGACGCCTGCGTCGAAGAAGACCCGCGCAGCGCCACCATCATGCGCTTCGACCCCATCACCGGCGAAAGCGAAATCATCGCGCACGGCCTGCGCAATGCGTTCGACCTCGCCTTTCACCCCTTCACCCACGATATGTTCGCCACCGATAACGGCCGTGACGACCTGGGCATGGACGCCCCCCAAGAAGAACTCAACCACATCAAACCCGGCGCCCATTACGGCTGGCCCGATTGTTGGGATGAAGGCATAGGGCCAGGATGTGCAGGAACAGAAACGGCCGTCGCCTTCTTCGAACCCCACTCCTCCGCCGACAGCCTGGAATTCCAAACCAGCCCCCTCGTTCCCCCCATCTATACCAGCCAGCCGGATCGGGCCAGCCTCTACGTCGGCGTCTTCGGCTCCTGGCTCAAACCCACCGTCCAAACCGGCATCGTCCACATCCACCTCATACCCGATGGCGACAGCTACCAAACCGAACAAACCTGGTTCGCCCAATGGGATAACGCCATGCCCCTCGGTCTCACCATCGGTCCCGACGGCGCCATCTACGTCGGCGACTTCATCAACGACGTCATCTACCGCATTAGCTATGGTTTCTAAAATGAAAGTGGCTCGCCGTCGTAAGTCAAGTTTGCAAACTTGACCTACATTTTCCCCCTACCGGCGCTCCCAGGCATCTAAAACAACCTCAGATAGCTGTTGAATAAACGGCTCCTGCACAACGGTAAAATGATTACTTGGCGACTCTACTACATCCAATGACTCAATCACCTTATCCCATCCCAGCCGCAAACCGGCATGGCTGTAGGCGTGATCCACCTCAAGCGACCGCACCAACAAAACCCGTTCCCCATACGGCTTCGGCTTGTAACGCCGCTTGGCAGAAACAAAATAATAAGAAATAAGCGGCTCACGAAATGCCAACGGCACACGCGCGCCCCGATCCACATACCGCCGGATCAAGTACCAAAGCGCCACAGGCTTGGCAATTTTGCGCCGCCAGGCCCAAACGATAATATGCCAGGGCTGCCGCGCAAATCGTCTGATGCGCGTTTTCCAATCATAAGAACGCGGCCGGATGGAGGGATGATGGGTATCAATAAGAACCAGTAAATCCACCTGTTCGCCATGCGCTTTTAGCTGCTGCGCCATTTCATAGGCCAATGCGCCGCCGCCGGAATACCCACCCAATAAATAAGGGCCATGCGGCTGGATTTTTTGAAGATTGGCAACATATTCGGCCGCATCCTCCTCGATGCTTCGTTTAGGCCAGGTAAGCCCGTCAACGCTGGGTGATTCCAGCCCCCAAATTGACCATTGATCAAAGTAAGGCTGCCATGCTTGCATAAATAACACATGGCCGCCAGCCCCATGCACACAGAAAAAGTTGGGCTGTCCAGGCGCGCCGCGCCGAATGAGAATGACATTATCAGACGAGTCCAGGTCGGCTGAATCCGAATGCGGCGCGGATGATGGTTCGTTGGCAGCTTTGTGCGTCCGTATCAATTTTGCCAGTTCAGCGATTGTGCTGGCCTGGAATAGAAGCCCGATGTTCAAGTCAATATCCAATTCGTCGCGGATGCGGCTGAACATCTGGATGGCTAAGATGGAATGTCCGCCCAGGGTAAAGAAGTCGTCATGAACGCTGATGGATGGTTCAGGCAGCAAATCGCGCCAAATGGCAAGCAGGATTTCTTCAATGTGGTCGCGGGGCGCAACAACCGAGGATACGTCTTCTGTTTGGAAGTTCGGCCGGGGCAGCGCCTGGCGATCTATTTTGCCATTGGGAGTTAAGGGGATGGCGTTCATGAAGGTCACACTGGCCGGAACCATCGGCAGGGGGAGGCGCTGCTTGACGTGTTCGCGAATGGTTTGCGATGTGAGAACGGCCGTTCCATTGCGCGGAACAACGTAAGCGGCAATTTGTTGGTTATGATGGGAATCGGAAACGGCCGTTACCACCACACTAGCCACATCCGGCAAAGACAATATCGCCGCCTCAATTTCGCCCAATTCAACCCGAAAACCGCGCACATTCACCTGCGAATCCTGCCGTCCGGCAAACTCCACCTCGCCATTGGGCAGGAAACGGCCGTAATCCCCCGTCCGATACAATCTATCTTCAGGCACATTCGTCAAAGGATTCGTCATAAACTGCCGCGCCGTCTTATGCGCATCGCGCCAATAGCCCAACGCCAAATGAGGACTCCGCATATAAAGCTCGCCCAATTCGCCAATCCCCGCCTCCGTTTGCTGCGGCGTCAAGACAAGCAGTTGTGCCCCCGGCATCCCGGCCCCCAGCGGAATCTCCTGCTTGCAGCGGTACAGCCCGGCGCCTGTCTCATTCACCGCGTGGTAACTAACCGCGCGCTGCGTTTCGCTGGCGCCGTACAAATTCACCACCACGCCGCCGGGAATAAGCCGCCTCAATTCCTTGACCATATTGCGCGTCAACGCCTCGCCCACAAAAAAAGCATACCGCACTAACGGCGCCACGACTTTATTCTGAACCCCAACCAGCGCATAAATCATCGAAGGAATGAGATGGGCAACCGTGATGCCGGCATCGCGCAGCCATTGGCCCATATAGCCCGGTTCCCACATGCGCTCCGGGTCAGGCACACAAATTTCGGCCCCTACCCAGAGTGCGGTAAACATGTCCCGCTGCAGCGGATCATGGGCCAACCCCGACAGCATGGAGAAGCGGTCGGCGGCGGTTAACTGGAAACGCTCAACCATCCAGGGGTAAAAGTGAGTCAGGCTGCGATGACGGCCCATGACAGCTTTGGGCTGGCCGGTCGAACCGGAGGTGAAGGTCAACGAAGCCATGTCGTCGGGGTGAATGGTGATGTCCGGCGTCGTGTCAGGATGACCGTCCAGCCGCGTTTGCCAGGCTTCCGGCTGTTCGGGCAGGGTTAGTTGACGGCCGTTTACCATCTCCATCGCCGTTTTTTGCACCATTTCCGGCGGGGGAGAGGCGTCAAAATAGAGCCAGGCTGCCGGTTCGGCCGTTTCCAGGTATTGCACAATGCGTAAATCGGGATAGGTTGGATCGAGGATTAAGGTAGCCGCGCCGGCTTTGAAAATCCCCATAACGGCCGTTACCAATGCCGCGCAGCGACGGCCGTACACAGCCACCACATCACCCGATTCAACGCCCCCCGCCCGCAAAAAATGGGCCAGCCGGCTACTGCCCGCTGCCACTTGTTGGTACGTCCACCGGCTGTTATCGTCTGAAACGGCCGTTTCCCCCGGCTGACTCTGCGCCCAATAATCCAGGCGTGCCGAAATCGGCCCCTCCCACCGGTCGCTAAGCGGGGCCGCCATATCCGGCAGCGCCGCCCGCGCCCCTTCCGTCAACAGCGAAAAATAGCTCAAGGGCAAATCAGGATTCACAACAGCCTGCTGCAGCAGCAGTTGGTACTGCCGGAGCAAATCAACCATCCGCGCCTCACGGAACAAATCCCGATTGTAAACCAGCGTCAGCTCAATACCGCTGCCAACCTCCTCCACATACAGCGTCATATCAAACTTCGCGTCCAAATCAGGCGAAGCGATCAATTCCACGTCAACCCCAGGCGCTGTTGGCTGCCGGTCAAATTGCAGCATATTGAAAAATATCTGAAAAAACGGCGTGCGGCTGGCATCCCGCGCCGGATTCAACTCAATCAAAAGCTGCTCAAACGGCACATCTTGATTGGCAAACGCATCTACACAAGTTGTCCGAACGCGCGCCAACGCCTCCAAAAAGGTGGGATTGCCGCCCAAATCGGAGCGTAATACCAACGAATTCAGAAATAAACCGACCAGCGGCTCCAATTCGGGATACTGCCGGCCAGCGACTGGCGAGCCAATAACAATTTCATCCTGCCCCGTTTGGCGGTGTAAAACGGTTTTGAAGGCAGTCAGCAAAGTCATGTACAGGGTTACGCCTGCCTGGCGAGTTAAGCGGCGGATGGCGTCGGTTAAGCCGGGGGGCAATGTGAGGCGTTCTTGGCCGCCGTTGAAGGTTTGCACGGTCGGACGGGCATAATCGGCGGGCAATTCGGTAACGGGCAAGGGGGCGGCTAGCTGCTCTTTCCAGTAGGCAAGTTGGCGGGCCGCTTCTTCGCCGGTTAAAAATTCTTGCTGCCAATGAGCGTAATCGGTGTACTGAACCGGTAATTGGGGCAGTTCCACAGGCTGTTGGGCCAATTTTTGCAGGTAAATTTGCACCAATTCGCGCAGTAAAATGTTTACCGACCAGCCGTCGGCGACGATGTGGTGAATGGTGAGCAGCAGAATGTTGTCGTCGTTCTGTAGTTGGAGGAGGGCGGCGCGGATGAGGGGATCGTCGTCCAGGTTGAATGGCCTGGCGGCATCGTCGGCGATAAGTTGGGTAACGGCCGTTTCCCTTTCCGCGCCAGCCAAATGCGTTAAATCAACCACCCGTAAAGACGGCGGCGCAAAATTCCCCGGCCGCTGCCAAACCTGCCCGCCCTCCTCATAAAAAACGGCATCCAAAATGGTATGCCGCCGCCACAAAGTCTGGAACGCCGCCTCTAATAACGCGGCATTGATGGGAACTTTGAGACGAACGGCCGTTGGAATAAGAAAAGCGCTGCCGCCCGGCTCAACCTGCTCCAAAAACCAAATCCGCGACTGGGCGTAAGTAAGCGGCGCCGGGCCGGAATCGGAACGAGGCGCGATTCGCAGGATCGGTTCATCATCCAGCCCTTCCTCAGCTAAAAGAAGGTCTAGCAGCGACTCATGATCTTCTGAAAAAAAATCGTGATTTTGAACCACTTACTCGTTCCCCATTGTAACTTTTACACCTGTGCCCTTTGGCGCAAAAGCTGCTGCACCTCTTCCGGCGACATGCCGGCCATTTTTACGCGCAGTTTGGCAATTTTGGCAATGCGTTGGCCGTCAGGGGCGTTGGCAAGATTCTGGGCTAAATCGGCCGCATTAGGCGCGCGCAAAAACGTCCATAACGGCAGATCCATCCGAAACGCCTGCCCCACACGAGCGACAAAGCGCGTCGCCTGGAGTGAATGGCCGCCTAGCTCGAAGAAATCATCATGAACGCCCACTTTTTCAATATCCAGCAGGTCCGCCATGATGGTTGTTAACACCCATTCTACATCATTTCGCGGCGCAACGTACTGATTGTCCAAATCGGGCCGGTACGTGTCGGGGGCGGGCAGCGCTTTGCGATTGATTTTACGATTGGGCGTGAGTGGGAATTCATCCAAAAAGACAAAGGCGGATGGGATCATGTATTCAGGCAAATGTTGGCGCAGATAGTCGCGTAAGGCGGTGATGGTGGGCCGTTCAACCTCTTTGTGAGGCACGATGTAGGCGGCCAAGATTTGATTGCCGGATTGTCCATGCACGGTAACGGCCGTTTCCCGCGCGCAAGGATGGGCCGCCAGCAGCGATTCAATTTCGCCCAATTCGATGCGGTGACCGTGTATTTTGACCTGAAAATCGGTACGGCCGAGATATTCGACTACGCCATCGGGTAAAAATCTAGCCAAATCGCCGGTACGGTACATACGGCCGTCTGCAAACGGATTGGGCAGGAAACGGTCGGCATTCAGTTCCGGCCGGTTGAGATAACCCCGCGCCACACCATCGCCGCCAATGTACAACTCACCGGCCACGCCGATGGGGGCGGCACGGCCGTATCCATCCAAAATATACAAAAACGTGTTACCAATAGGGCGGCCAATCGGAATCTGCCCGCTGCCGGGCAAAACTTGCTGCACCGACGACCAAACCGTCGTTTCCGTAGGGCCGTACATATTCCAAAGGTCAGCGCCGCGTTCCAAAACCGCGTTAGCCAACTCCCGCGAAAGCGCTTCGCCGCCGCAGAGCGCTAAACGCAAGCTGGACGTTCCCTGCCAACCGGCGTCCACCATCATAGACCAGGTGGTAGGCGTGGCCTGCATAACGGTTGCCTGATAACGACGTAAATCATTGATGATGGCACGGCCGTCAGCCACCGTCAACGCATCGGCAATCACGACCTGCGCCCCGTTCAACAGCGGCAGGAAAATCTCCAAAACCGAGATGTCAAAAGAAAGCGTCGTCACCGAATAGAGAATATCGTCCGGTTTGATGCCGGGTTTTTGCTGCATGGCGGTCAGGAAGTTCACCGCGTTCCGATGCTCAATCTGCACCCCTTTGGGCTTGCCGGTGGATCCGGAAGTGTAAATGATGTAGGCGCGGTTCTCCGGTTTGGCAGCCGGCGGCAGCGGATCCGCCGGATATTGGGCAATTTGAAGCCAATCGCTGTCCAAGCAGACAGGATGGGGGACGCCAGCCGCCGGATCCACGTCTACCAGACTGTTTTGGGTCAAAATCACGTCTACCTGGGCGTCTTCAACCATGAAGGCCAGGCGGTCGGCGGGAAAGGCAGGGTCAAGCGGCAAGTAAGCCCCGCCGGCTTTGAGAACGCCCAGCAGGCCGACAACCATCTCCAGCGACCGTTCGACGAAGATGCCGACGACGGTTTCGGGGCCAACGCCCAGGGTTTGTAGATGGCGGGCCAGTTGGTTGGAGAGTTGATCGAGTTGGCGGTAGGTGAGGGATTGGGATTGGAAGGTAACGGCCGCAGCCTCCGGCGTGCGCTGAACCTGTGCGGCAAAGAGTTGGTGCAAACAATCGCCGTGTGGGTAAGGCATGGCTGTCTCGTTCCAGGCGGCCAATTGTTTCTTCTCAGCCTCGGTAAGCAGGGGGAGGTCGGAGAGATGGGTGTCGGGTTGGGTAACGGCCGTTTCCAGCAGCGTCCAATAATGCCCCATCATCCGCTCAACACGACCGGCGTCAAACAAATCCGTGTTATATTCGATGACCGCTTTATGCGTGAGCGCCGTATCAATGGATAACGACAGGTCAAATTGAGCCGCCCCGCGATCAATTTCCATAATTTCGCTCTTGACGCCTGGCAAACCGGGAAGCGAAAAAGGCGCGTTTTGCACATTGAAAAACACCTGGAAAAAGGGCGACCGGCTGGTATCGCGTCTGGGCAAGAGCGCATCCACTAATTTTTCAAATGGCACATCTTGATGATCGTAAGCCGCCAATGCAGTCCGCTGCACGCGCCGCAGCAGTTGGCGGAACGTCGGATTGCCCGATAAATCAGTCCGCAAAACCAACGTATTTACCAGCGTGCTGATAAGCGCCTCGCTCTGCAATTGATGCCGGTTGGCAATGGGCGACCCCACAACAATATCAGCCGCGCCTGTGTAATGGAACAGCAGCAGCTTGAAAGCGGCCAACAACACCATGTAAGGCGTTACTCGTTCCTGCCGGCTCAATTCTGACAAAGCGTCAGTCAACCAGTCCGGCAAAGGGGCGTCGAGAATGGCGCCTTTTGTAGATTGCATATTGCGGCGCGGCCGGTCGGAAGGCAGATCGAAAGGCGTTAATGCCTCAAGCTGCTTCCGCCAATAAGCCATCTGCTCGTCAAAAACGCCGTCGGCGGCCAATTGACGCTGCCACACGGCATGATCTTTGGCCTGAATGGGCATTTCCGGCAAATCGGCTTCCCCGCCTGTGACATAGGCGCGATAATAGGCCGTCAGATCGCGGCTCAAAACGCCTAACGACCATTGATCTGAAATGATGTGGTGCATATTAACCAACAGAATATGATCTTCGTCGTCGAGCTGGAATAGTTTAATCTGGAAAAGGGGCAGTTGATCCAGCTTGAAAGGGGTGCGGGCGGCTTCTTTCAGCCGGTCGCCGGCGTAGGCCAGGCGTTCAGATGCGGGTACGGCGCGGCAATCTTCTGTGGACAACGCAAAGGCGTAGGCCGGTTCGATAATGGCGTTTGGCTGCCCGTTTACGGCCGTAAATCGCGTGCGTAAGCTCTCATGGCGGATTATCAGTTGGTTAACGCTCCAGGCTAATGCTTCTTTGTTTAACGCCCCGTGCAGATGGACGGCGCCTGGGATGTTGTACGCTGTGCTTTCAGGGTCTAGCTGGTGCAGGAACCACATACGGTTCTGGGAAAAGGAAAGCGGCAGGGGGCCATCATACGCTGTTGGGGCTAACGGTGTGGCGGGAACGGCCGTTTCCCGGTCTTGTAACAGGGTAATTTTCTCAGCCAATTGGGCGACGGTGGGCATGTCAAATAATGTCCGAATCGGCAGCTCTACACGGGCTGCTTCACGGATGCGAGAAACGATTTGGGTAGCCAACAAGGAATGGCCGCCTAATTCAAAGTAGTTATCATGAATGCCTACCCGCTCAACCTGTAAAACTTGTTCCCAAATGGCGGCAACAATCTTTTCCTGCGGGGTGCGGGGAGCGACGTACTGCTCTTGCAGATCGGGAATGGCGGCGTCCGGGGGCGGCAGCGCGCGCCGATTTATTTTTCCGTTGGGCAGCAAGGGCATCTCGGCCATTGTTACAAAGGCGGCGGGGATCATGTAGTCCGGCAGCTTTTGCTGAAGAAAACGGCGCAAATCGGCGGCGGTAGGGGCAGGGTCTTCGGCGGGAACGATGTAGGCGATGAGGCGTTTGTGGCCGTTCTCTCCGGTGTGGCTGGTAACGGCCGTTGCCCGAACGCCCGCATACTGCCCCAAAACTGCCTCAATCTCCCCCAGTTCAATGCGAAAACCGCGAATTTTCACTTGACGATCAACCCGCCCCAGAAATTCTATGTTTCCATCCGGCAAATAACGCGCCAGATCGCCCGTTTTGTACAGGCGTGCGTTTTCAGCCGTTGGCGCATCGCCGCCAAACGGGTTGTCAACAAACCGTTCCGATGTCAATTCAGGGTTGTTGAAGTAACCGCGAGCCAAATTATGACCACCAATATACAGTTCGCCGACTAATCCGACCGGTACGGGTTGGCGTTGTTGATCCAACAGGTAAATTTGGGTATTGGCTATGGGGCGGCCAATCGGCGGCAGCAGCGGCCAGGTGGATACGTCGCCTTCTAATTTATAGGCGGCAACGACATGGCTTTCGGTCGGCCCATATTGGTTCACCAACGTGCAGTGGGGCAGCGCCCGGAAAAATCGGGAAACGGCCGGGTCTATTCGCAACTGCTCCCCGGCGGTGATAATTTCATGCAGCGAAGACGGATAAATATGGTAGAAACCGGCCGCTTCAGCAATCTGCTGCAAAGCCACGTAGGGTAAAAATAACCGGTTGACGTTGTTATCGGCGATGTAATGCAGCAAACTGGCGGCATCGTGGCGGACGTCTTCTCCCACCAGTAAAAGCGTGCCACCCGCGCCCCAGGCAGCGAACATCTCCTGGCAGGATACGTCGAAGTTGAGCGAGGCGAATTGCAGTGTCCTTTCGCCAATCGGGAAAACCGCAGATTTCGCAGATTTCACGGATTTTTTTCTCCGGGAATCAGCGTCATTAGCGTTCATCAGCGTCCTTTTTGGGGCAAAGTCACTGGCTGCGGGGGATTGCTGCAACTGCCAGTTGATTAAATTGGACAGCGCCCGATGGGGCAGCGCTACGCCTTTGGGCCGGCCGGTGGAGCCGGAGGTGTAGATGACGTAGGCCAGGTTTTCCGGCTGGCAGATGTTTGCCGGGTTTTCGGTTGGCTCGGCGGCGATTGACGGCCGTTCCGTATCAAGGCGGAGATATGTCGGTTTATAACTCAACCGGGCAACGGGGGATTCCGGTTTGGTGAACAGGGCGGCAACGATGGGTTCATGCGATAACAGCAGCGCGGGGCGGGCGTCCTGGATAATTTGCGCCAATCGTTCGGCCGGATAAGCGGGGTCGAGCGGCACGTAAGCTCCGCCCGCTTTGAGGACAGCCAGTACGCTAATGACCATGTCTAATGAGCGTTCCATGCAAATGCCGACAAGGTCGTCCGGCCCAATGCCATGCCGCCGCAAATGATGGGCTAATTGGTTGGCTTGTTGGTTGAGTTCCCGGTAGGTCAATGAGCGTTCGTTGAAGAGTACGGCCGTTTCTGCCGGTATTTGGTCGGCTTGTCTGGCAAAAAGGGTGTGAATGAACTGGTCTGATGGCAGGGGAACGGCCGTATCGTTCCATGTATGCAAAATGTCCTGGCGTTCCGCCGGCGTCAACATGGATAATTGGCGCAGCGGCAGATCGGGATTTTGCACAATCTGTTTGAGCAGTTGTTGGAAGTGCGCCGCCATGCGGGCGATCATTTCCGGCTCAAACGCCTGGTTGTACCCCAGTTTGGCAATCATCCGCTCCTTAAAATCAATGATTTCCAGGTACAAATCTATACCTTTGATGCCGTACCCAGACTCTACCTCAAGACGGCTGATCGTCACTCCGTCCATCTCTGTTTGCGCCGTTCTGGATTCGTCCAGCCAAACGGCCGCTAACTCTTTTAATTTTCGGGGCAGCTTGATCAGGTTAAACATCGCCTGAACCACCCCCTGAGAAGCGTTGTCCGGAGACGGCCGTTTTTGATTCGCTGCCAACGCAAACGGATAATGTTGATTCAATAAAACAGTCTGAACCTTTTCGCCCACTTCCCCCAAAAACGTCCGAAAAGAGACATCCGGATCAATGCGCTCCCGCATGACCATCAAATTCACAAAATAACCAATCAGCGCCGCAAAACGCGAACTGCCGCGCCCATGCCCCGGCGTGCCTACGGCAACATCCTGCTCACCGCTGTACTTCCACAGCAGCGTCAGAAAAGCCGCCAAAAGCAGCGAATAAGTCGTCGTTCCCTCACTAAACGATAAATCCCGAACCCGCCGCGCCAGTTCCGGTTCAATTTCAAACCGAATCAAGTCATAAGCAATCGGCTCCTCCGACGATTGGACTTTTTTGCCCGGCAAATCAAGAACGGACACACCGGTCAATTCTTCTTGCCAGAAATCCGCCATGGCCTGGCCGCGTTCATCCGCCAATAAATCCTTTTGCCATTGCACAAAATCCGAGTATTGATAGCGAAGCGATTTCAAAATCGGGGCATCGCCCGCGCGCAAGGCGGCAAGATTTTTCCGGAATTCATCAACCAGCAGCCAAATAGACCAGGCATCAATCGCGATGTGGTGAACCACAACTTGTAACACAAATCGGGTCTCGCTCAATTGATATAATCGGGATCTGAACACATTGTCAACTGCCAGATCAAACGGCCGGTAGTAGAAATGATCAACAGCCTGTTTAATCTGCTCTTCAGACCAGCCCGCGGCATTTACAACCTCAAACGCTATCGTTTGTTGAGGCAATATCATCTGCTGGGGCGCGCCATTTACCACCGAAAACTTCGTTCGCAGCGGCGCATGACGGTCTACAATCAACTGGAGAGCCTGACGCACATGCATTTCATCAAGCGGCGCCTGGAGACGGATCGAAAAACCAACATTATAGATGGTAGTTTCCGGATCCATTTGCTGCAAAAACAGCATCGCTTGTTGGTTGTATGATAAGGAGTGTGACAGGCTGTTTTGGACTGGATCGTTTTTCTGCAAATGACCATGTAAATCATGGTCTTGAATTTGTTCCGGCTGTTTTTCTCGTTTAATACCCACTAAAAAATACCATTAATTTTTTCACTCAGTAACCATTCACTTGCTTGTCTCGTTCCCACATTCTACGCGGAAATACCGACCGAACGCTCTGCGTTATGCAGTGCAGAGCGTCTTACCAGAGCATTCCACACGGAGCGTGGAACAAGAAGACAAACGCTTACTTTACGCATTCATATTATGTGTAATGCTATGATTACCCAGAAGTTTTCAAAGAGACGCCACGCACTACAGAGCGCACCGTAACATTTATACTATTTGTTACTTACGGTCAAAGTTTCGATAACATGTGTAAAACATGATGTCGTTGGGTTAAATAGGCGATGACGATGGACAAAATGAGGTTGACGGCCGTTAGAACTGCCAGTACGGCCGTTGATTGTTCCCAAACGCTGTAATACAACTCGTATCCGGTCATTAGCATGAGCAAACCAACGCCCGCTGGCAAAGGATCGGCTGCGAGCGCTAACGTGAGCAAACCGAGGCCGCCTAATCCGTATACGGCTAAATTCAGATGGCTCAGATGAACAGGCAAATTCGGCAGCATAAAGGCTGACTGTCGGGATGCGATCCAAATGACCGACAGCAAAATCAGGGCTGCAGCCAGACGGAACAGGTAAGAAGCGATTTGTCTCCTGTTTCTCCGGCTTGATTTGACGGCGTCTGGCGAACGGCCGTAACCCGTCTGCCAGGCCGTAATCGTCAAGATCAAACACACAAACAGCCCCGTTAACACCTTAAGCGCCGCCAAGCGCGGATCTAAAACATCCACAAAAAGCAGCCCGGCAGCCAGATATTGACCGGCCAGCGCCAACAATACGAGCTGCCAATCCCGTACCGTAATGATGAAGACGGCCGTTGCCAATACCACATACACCGCCGGTACACCCCGTAAAAAATCCAGCCGGTTTATCACATCAAAAATTGTTGGCATAGTCAGGTAGTCAAATAGTCAGATAGTCGGGTAGTCGGGTAGTCAGGTAGTCAAATAGTCAGGTAGTCGGGTAATCGGGTAGTCTTGGGGCTGGATTGTAGCCCGACGCCCAAAGGCAAGCAAAATAATCCCGCAGCGATATAACCGGCATCATTACCAAAATCATTGCCTTTTCCCCCTTTCCCCGCTATCCTTTTTGGCGAGTTCGCAAGCGGCAAGCTTGCAAGTAACCATCCGACTACCCGACTATCCGACTACCTGACTATCCGACTAAAGGACCATCCGACAACATGACTAAAAGCAAAGTCACCCCCAGCCGCCGACAATACCTGGACATCAAAGCGCAACATCCCGACGCCATCGTCTTCTTTCGGCTGGGCGATTTTTACGAGACGTTCGACGCCGACGCCGAAATCGCCGCCCGCGAACTGGATTTAGTCCTCACCAGCCGACCGCAGGGCAAAAACCAGCGCACGCCAATGGCCGGCGTTCCCCATCACGCCGCCGAAGGCTACATCGCCCGCCTCATCGCCAAGGGGTACAAAGTCGCCCTGGCCGAGCAAATCGGCGATTCGGCAACGACAAAAGGGCTAATGCCGCGCGAAGTGGTGCGCGTTTTTACGGCGGGAACAGTCATCGAGCCGGGCATGCTGGATGCGGGGCGCAATAATTATTTGACAGCCGTCATCCGCGATGGCGACCAGTACGGCCTGGCCTACGCCGACATCACCACCGGCGAATTTGCCACAACCGTGATAAACGGCCGTCGCCCCCTCATCGAAGAACTGGCCCGCCTTTCCCCCGCCGAACTGCTCGTCGCCGACAATGAACACACCCTGCTCGATCAGGCCAAAACCATCACCCCCCTGCCCAATTGGCGCTTTGAAGAAGGCAACGCCCGCCAAACCTTGCTGCGCCATTTCAACGTCAAAACGCTTTCCGGCTTTGGCTGCGAGGGCAAACCGATGGCTACGCGCGCCGCCGGAGCCATTCTCTTTTACCTGCAAGAAACGCAAAAAGGAGCCATCGGCCAAATTCAACGGCTGGCGACCTACAGCATCGAAGGCTACATGGCCCTGGACACGGCCACGCGGCGCAATCTGGAACTGATCGAATCCATGGGCGGCGAAAAAACCGGCTCGCTGTTAGGCGTACTCAACAAAACGGTCACGCCAATGGGGGCGCGATTATTGCGGCAGCGGGTGACACGGCCGTTACTCACCCTTGACGAACTCAACCAGCGATTAGACCAAGTCGAAACCTTCTTCAACGACGGCCTGCTCCGCGCCGACGTCCGTGCCGCGCTTAAAGGGCTGCCCGACCTGGAACGCCTCGCCAACCGCGTCCTCAGCGGCAAAGCCACCCCGCGCGATTTGGAGAATATTCAGCAAACATTGGAGGTTTTGCCCAACCTTCATCAACAACTCTCAGCAATTCAGCCTTCAGCCTTCAGCCTTCAGCCTTTGCTTGCCAATCTCGATCCCTGCCCCGAAGCCCTCGACCTCATCACCCGCGCCATCAGCGAAAATGCGCCGACTAATTTCAACAAAATGGGCGTTATCCGGCCCGGTTTTTCGGCTGAACTAGACGGGGTGATGAACTCGTCGGCGCACGCGCGGGAATGGGTGGCCCAATTGGAGCCGCGCGAACGAGAGCGAACGGGTATCCAATCGCTCAAGGTGGGCTTCAACAAGGTGTTCGGCTACTACATCGAAATCACCCGCGCCAACAGCCATCTGGCCCCCGACGATTACATCCGCAAGCAAACATTGACGAACGCTGAGCGGTACATCACGCCGGAGTTGAAGGAGTACGAAACGCTCATTCTCAACGCCGAGGAGCGTATTTTACAGATTGAACGGCGCGTTTTTACCGAGGTGAGCCAACAAGTGGCCCAATTTGCGCCGCGTTTGCTGCAAACGGCGGCCGTTCTGGCGCGGCTGGATGTGGCGGCGGCTTTGGCGGAAGTGGCGGCTAATCATGATTATGTCCGGCCTGTGTTGACAAATGAGAGCGGGATGATGGTGGAAAACGGCCGTCACCCCGTCGTCGAACACAGTCTAAATCTGGAACGCTTCGTCCCCAACAACAGCCAATTTACCAACAATGACCGCATCCAACTCATCACCGGCCCCAACATGAGCGGTAAATCCACCTATTTGCGCCAGGTAGCCCTCATCACCCTCATGGCCCAAATCGGCAGCTTCGTCCCCGCCAGCAAAGCGGAAATCGGGCTGGCCGACCGGATTTTCACCCGGATTGGGGCGCATGATGAACTGCATTACGGCCGTTCCACCTTCATGGTCGAAATGGTCGAAACGGCCGAAATTCTCAACCACGCCACCCACCGCTCCCTGCTCATTTTGGACGAAATCGGCCGCGGAACCAGCACCTACGACGGCCTCTCCATCGCCTGGGCCGTCGTCGAATTCCTGCACAACCACCCCCGCCTCAAACCGCGCACCCTCTTCGCCACCCATTACCACGAACTGGTCGGCCTGGCCGATATGCTGCCCATGGTGACCAACTACAACGTCGCCGTCGCCGAGGAAGGGGATGATGTCGTCTTTCTGCACCAAATTGTGCCCGGCGGCGCTGACCGCAGCTACGGCATCCATGTCGCCCAACTGGCCGGATTACCTCGCGATGTCGTCAATCGAGCCAACGAAATCCTCAAAGAACTGGAACAGCACGCTCCCACCACCAGCGTCGAACCCAGCCGCTTCACTCCCAGCCAGCAAATCGCCCTCTTCCCCGAAACCAGCCCCATCCTCGAAGAACTCGCCGACCTGGACGTGAACACACTAACCCCGCTGGAAGCCATCAACAAACTCTACGAATGGAAGCGCCGCTACACAAAAACGATTGAGCCATGAAAGATAGCCCACAATCGCCCCCACAATCGCCCCCAAAAGAAGAAGGCAGCCTAGACCACCCTCTGGGAAATGCCACACAACTTCGCCAGCGCATCCAACAGCGACTGAAAGAAAAAACTTTGCCGCCGCCCAAAGAGGTGATTGCAAAAATGCGTGAAGAAAGAACCCAAGAATTGCTATCCTCTTACCAACAAATGGTCCAAGATAAATCGCGTGAAGTTGAGGCCCTGGAATGGGCCGAAGCCCTCATCAGCGACGTGAGCCATGAAGATGAATAAGGTATACCCCATGCACGGTATTGTTTCTTTGCTGGATGAAACACACACCGATTTAGTCAATCAGCTTTGGGAAGAATTGAAGCGGCGGTTTGGCGTGGGCAATCCGGCGGCGACGTTTGTGCCCCATTTTTCTTATCAGGTGGCTGCGGGTTATGCGGTTGAGAAGGTGGAAGAGATTTTGGCGGATGTGGCGCGGGAAACGGCCGTATTCACCACCCGCGCCGAAGGAATTGCCCTATTTCCCAGCGAGATGAACATCATTTACATCCCCGTCGTTCGGAATTTGGCGCTGACCCAATTACATGAACGTTTGTGGACGGCCGTTTCCCCGCACAGTCAAGGTAGCGTTCTCTACTACACCCCGCCTCGCTGGTTCCCCCACATCACTTTGGCGCACGACGACATCACGCCCGACAATCTCGGCCCCATCGTCGCCTGGATGCACAGCCAAACCATCGCCTGGACGATTACCGTTGATAATTTAGCGCTCGTCAGTGATGAAAACGGCCGTCATTCAATAAACCGCCGCTTCACATTCGGGGGATGACGCATTACCAATCACGGGGAGCGCCCTCGTCGCACTTAACGCATTCCAGTTCAGCCCCCACAAAACGCGCCCGCCCCGCCGCCGACAACACCCAGGGACGATTGACAAACGGCGGATTATGCCGAACATGCTGATTGTGCCGACAAGTTAACTTGGCAACCCAAACACCCTCTTCATCCTGCTTGAAAAATACAATGGCGCGTTTCATGGCTCGCTATTCGCTGTTACAAAGGGAGCCGAATTGGCAGCAAACCCGGCACTTTCTGCCGGTATTCGTCATACGTCGCGCCATAAAAATCAGCCAGCCGCCGTTCTTCCACACGGGAGCCAGCCCACAAATACATGGTCGTAAAAAAGTTAAAAACCAACGTACTCACCGTCATCACCGGGTTAAACCAGATGACGAGCAGGCTAAAAAAGTAAAGCGGATGGCGCACCAGGGCGTACATGCCGCCTGTCACCAGCTTGGGCGGCAGCGTCATCTCCGCCTCCCCGCCAAAAAACCGCACCGCCTGCCGCAAGCCGACAAAATCCCAGAAATCGGTCTGAAACAAAGCAATACCCAGCCCAACCACGCCGATAAGTTGAATCAAATTGGCGGCATACGACCAGGGGGCGGGCCATTGCCATAATTGGGTTGGGGGCAGGTTAACGGCCGTCAAATACAACACCGGCAAAAACGTCACAAAAGCAAACACATTGTAAAACAGGCGATACAGGCCGGCATACGGCCGTTCGCCCATCCGCGCCCGTACCCAACTCTTAGTCCGACGACTCGCCGTAATACTGTGCAGCAGCGCCCAAACGATGAAACTGATGATAAATGCCGTCATTTTTTCTCCGTAATTGGTAATTGGTGATTGGTAATTGGTAATTGGTAATTGGTAATTGGTAATTGGTAATTGGTGATTGGTAATTGGTAATTGGTAATTGGTAATTACTTGCTTATTTACCTCTCGCCGATTATAACCCTTCTCGATGAATACCATACCTACCCCTTTTGACGCCGAAACGTGGCAACAGTTACCTGGATTTTTTGACAAGCTGCCAAGACCAGTTCACCTTCACATGTGGGGGATTGAAGAAGCGAGCGATGGAGAACGGGAAACGGCCGTACTCTGCCGCACCTTGGCCGAGCATTTCGACAAAATCAACTTCAAACTATTCTCCCGCCGTAAAAACTACAACTTCTGGCCCGTTCTGGGCATCATGGGCGATGAGAACGGCAAACCGGTGGATTACGGCGTGCGCATCATCGGTTGGCCCAAAGGCTACCAGATTACGTCGCTCATCACCGCCATTCAGGTCGTTTCCTTCAAAGCCCAAACGTTAGAGCCGCTGACCCGCATCCAACTAGCCCAACTGCCGGAGGACGTAACCATCGAAATCTTATCAGCCGCCGACAATGAAGCGGGCGCGCTGGTCGCCAAAATCGCTTTTGGCCTGGCCGTCGCCAATGAGAAGGTCAAATCCTACCTCATCATGGCCGACGAATTCCCGGAAGCGCTGGTGCGTCATTCGGCTTACACGCTGCCCCATACGGTGGTAAACGGCCGTACCCACATCGAAGGCGTCATAGACGAGCCGATGATGATAAAACACATCGCCCAAGCCGTCAAACGATGATGATGGCTTTGGGATTCGTGGAGAAATGGCAACATGATGCGTAATGCGTAACCAGAGGTGCATTACGAATTACGCATTACGTCAACCCCCGCAAAATCCGAAAGACCTTGAATTCTAAATAGCGCTATAAGGAGAAACTTATGCCATCAATCGCAATCATTACCGATACAGACGCCAGCTTACCCCCAGCCATTGCCGCCAAATACACCATCCGGCAAGTTCCCATCAACATCATCTTTGGCGAAGAAGCATTGGAAACCGGTGTGGATATTGACGACAGCCAACTCTTCGCCCGCATTGAGCAGGAAGGCAAACTGCCAACCACCTCAGCTCCCTCGCCAGGGCAGTTTGTTCAAGCCTATCAAGCCGCCTTCAATGACGGGGCCGACTCAATCATCTGTTTTTGTGTCAGCAGCGAGGTGAGCGCTACTTATACAGCGGCCGTCAACGCCGCGGACTTGTTCCCTGACCGCGACATCGAAGTGGTGGATACACGAAGTTTAACGATGGCGCAAGGGTTCATGGTTCTGGCGGCAGCCGAAGCGGCGGAGGCAGGCGCAGCAAAGGCAGAAATTGTGGCGCGGGCGATGGATGTCGGCCAGCGCACCCATCTCTTTGGCGCACTGGCTACGCTCAAATATCTGCGGATGAGCGGGCGCGTCAGCCACTTGACCGCCGGTATGGCTTCCATGCTTAACATCAAGCCTATTTTGACCATCCGGGACGGCAAATTGGACATGCTGGAACGGGTGCGGACAAAGAAGCGAGCCTGGGCGCGGGTTATTGAACTGGCCCAAGAAGCGGCCGGCGGCCAACAAATCGAGCGGATGTCGGTGATACATGTGGATTGCCCAGATGACGCGCTGCAATTTGAATCCCAACTGTGCGCCAGCCTGCCCTGCCCGGATGAGCGATTCCTGTCTGAATTGACGCCGGGGCTGTCGGTTCATTCAGGCGCCGGTTTTGTTGGCGTGGTTTTTGTTGCCGCTAGCATTTCATGAAACCTGCAACCTGGATTAAGCTCGGATTGGCGTTGGTGGGCGGTACGGCCGTTCTCATTTTCCACACCATCCCCCTGACCATCCAAAAGCGGCTCAACCGCATCGTCAACCCGCCGCAGACGCCGAAACCAGCCCTGCCGCGCCCCGTCCCCATCGTGGACCTGCACGCCGATCCGCCCCTTTGGCGGCGCGACTGGCTGCGGCGCAATAATTTCGGCCACATTGATTTGCCCCGGCTCGTTGAGGGCGGCGTCGCGCTGCAACTGTTTGCCGCGGCCACTAAACTGCCGCTGGGCATCAACTTCAAGCAAAACCGAGCTGACCGCTTTGATTTGGAAACAGCGCTGGCTTTTAGCCAATGCTGGCCGCGCCGCACCTGGAGCAGTTTGCTGGCGCGCGCCCTGTTTATGGCCGGGCGGGTAAAACAATTGGAACGGGAAAGCGACGGCCGTTTTCGCCTCATCCAATCCGCTCCCGACCTGCAGCAACTGCTCAATGATCGCCAAACCCAGCCCAAACTTGTTGGCGGGCTACTGGGATTAGAAGGCGTTCACGCTCTGGAAGGCAACCTGGACAACCTGGATATTCTTTACCAGGCCGGATTCCGCATCATCGGACTGGCCCATTTTTTTGACAATGAGGCAGGCGGTTCGGCGCATGGGGTGGAACAGGGGGGCTTGACTGAATTTGGCCGCGAATTGGTGCGCCGCGCCCAAGAAAAGCGAATGATTATTGACCTGGCCCACGCCGCGCCGCGACTGATTGACGATATATTAACCATGACCCGCGCCCCCGTCATCGTCTCCCACACCGGTTTTCGCGGCCATTGCAACAGCCCGCGCAACCTTTCGGACGCTCATGCGCAGAGTATTGCCGACGGCGGCGGTCTCATCGGCGCCGCCTTTTTCCCGGAAACGACTTGCGGCAGGACGGTTGAAGCCATCGCCCGTTCCATCCGCTACGGCGCGGATTTGGTTGGCGCGCAGCATATCGCTATTGGCACGGATTTTGACGGCGCGACCAGTACGCCGATTGACGCCAGCGGAATGCCCTATCTCATTGAAGCGTTGGCCCGGCAAGGCCTTGCAGATGATGATATTGCCGCCATCATGGGCGGGAATGCGCTGCGTTTTTTGCTGCAATGGCTGCCCCACACTAAGTGACTGTCACCTCTGAGGCTGAATAGTTATATCAAATCTCCCATTGATAATGAACCAGATAGCTGACATAGTACGTTCCCTGCCACTGTTCAATACCCACAACCCAGCTTCCCCAATTCATACCGGCAAATTCATCTGTGCCGGGGCGGAAGAATGCGTAGTAATGAACAGCGTCGTAGCCATCGGGCAGGCGCACGATGCCGGCTGTGCCGCCATGAAGGATTTCATCGCAAGCGGTGTCGTCAGCCAGCAGCAAATCTTCTTGCAGCAGGGGTAGAATTTCCTGGCTGAAGGGGCCGACGATAGGGCTGCCGCTGCCATCCTCGATACCCCAATCGTACACGGCCGTACTGGTAAAAATTTCGCTGACTTCATCATATGTCAGACGTACTTCCGGGTTCCACCAGGCATGGTGTATGCGTAAACCGCGTTCCGGGTGGATGAGTTGGGCTAACAGGCTGCTGTCTTGATTGGTTACGGCCGTTTCCAAGTCAACCAACAAATCAAGAACAGCTTCGTCCTGGCAAAATGTCTCGCTTTCCAGGCTGCCGGTGAGGAAACGGCCGTTTACCCACCCGCTCAAACTGCCGGCCGTAATCGGCGTCCAGGTAGAACCGGCAACCATCTGTCCCTCCCCCGTAATCTGCACGCCGTCCACATTCGGGGCCAATTCGCCCACAACGCCATTGTTTATGCCGGGGCCGGACCGCACATTAAGCGTATCGTCGGAAGCGACAAAGGCGACTCGATAATGCGGTGTGGGGGTGGGAACGGCCGTTGCCGTTTCTTGAGCGGCTGGTTCTGCGGACGGGACAGGCGTGGGTAACAGGGTTGGCGGGGCCGGCAGGTCTGCTGTCGGAGTCGCTGGCGGCTGTTCCTGCTGCACATCTTCCTGAACAGCGACAATGGCGGTGGGAATGATCAATTCCGCTGTCGGCTCACCCTCTGCCGGGCTGCAAGCCGCTAACGCCAAGATTAAAATCAAAAATAGAGACGGCCGTACCACACACAATTTTCGCATCACATACTCCTCTACAAACGTAGAACGATTTGCCAAATCGTTCTGCCCGATTTACCAAACTTGTGGTGAGCATAGCCGAACTATCGGGCTACGGTTTTCACCCTTCGTGGTGGGCAATTGCCCGTGATGTCGCCTCATCAACATCATACCAATACAGTTTGTTGCTAGTATAACGTAGAAACGGCCGTAAAAGTTCCCGCTACAAATTAAACTTAACGCTGATCACATCCCCGTCCTGGACAATGTAGGTTTTACCTTCCTGGCGCAGTTTGCCGGCCGTTCGCGCTTGCGACAGCCCCCCGGCGGCAATTAAATCATCGTAGGCGACTGTTTCGGCGCGGATAAACCCCTTGGCCAAATCGGTGTGAATGGCGGCGGCGGCGGTAACGGCCGTCGCCCCCCGCGCCACCGTCCAGGCCCGCACCTCATCCTCGCCCACCGTGAAAAAGGATTGCAGCCCCATCAAATCATAGCTTAGGCGAATGGCTTTATCTAAACTTAACTCAGTCACGCCATACTCATCCATGAACATGGTCAACGATGCGCCATCGTCCGAGTCTTCATCGCTCTCAGCGCTGAGTTGGGCCAATTCCATCTCCAGCTTACCGCGCAAATTGGTAATGAGGGTCTTTTTGTGGTCGTTTTGCAGGTTGATTTCGTCCTGATCGTCGCCAATGTTAATGACAACCATGACCGGTTTCAGGGTAAGCAAGCCAAAGCCGCGCAAGGATTTGAGTTGTTCGTCAGTTAAGTCCAGGTCGCGTAACGGCCGTTCTGCCGACAATGCCTCATTCAACTGTTCAAACAGCTTCAGTTCTGCCTGCGCCTCAGCCTTGTTATGCTTAAACGCGCCCCGCTCCAATCCATGCCGCAGCTTTTCCAGCCGCTTTTCGACAACAACCAGGTCGCTCAACAAAAATTCCGTATCCAATACTTCCAGATCCCGCGCAGCGTCAACGCTGCCGTCCGGATGCGGCGCCATTTCATTTTCAAACGCGCGCACCACGTGCACAAACCCGTCCAATCCGGCCAAATGGTTGAGCAGCGGGCCGCTCATACCGCCGCTTTGACCTGCGCCTTTTTTTAGCCCGGCTACATCGGTGTAGGTAATGCGGGCAAAGGTTGTCTTTTTGGGCTGGAACATTTCGGTAAGAATGTCTACTCGTTCATCATGCACATCTACAACGGCCGTTAACACATCAAAACGGCCGCCAACGCTCTGTCCCGTCGGCGCATCTCCCCGCGTCAGCGCATTAAAAATCGTCGTTTTGCCCGCGCCCGGCAGGCCAATTATGCCAAGTTTCATAAATTCATCCTAAAAATAAAGGGGGGCAAGGTGGCAAGGTGGCAAAGTGGCAAGGGGGCAAGGGGGCAAAGTGGCAAAGTAAAAAAAACATGCCTTACCCACAACCTTGCAACCCTGAAACCTCGCAACCCTGCAACCTCGCAACCCTGCAACCTCGCAACCCTGCAACCCTGCAACCTCGCAACCCTGCAACCCTGCAACCTCGCAACCCTGCAACCTCGCAACCCTGCAACCTTGCCCCCCTGCAAACAAAGACCCTTGAAGCCAACCAGCATCAAGGGTCAGTAAATCCAGTTGTTATCACAGCCAGCAACCAACCACCGGCTGCCAGCTACTTAATTTCCAATAATTCTACGTCAAAAATCAGCGTTGCCCCAGGGGGAATAATGCCCGCGCCCGCATCGCCATACGCCAAATCAGCCGGGATAACCAACTGCCGTTTGCCGCCGACCCGCATTGTGGCAAGCCCTTCATCCCAGCCGGGAATAACCGCGCCTTGCCCCAATGTGAACGGGAAAGGCGTCCCTCGATCCAATGAGCTGTCAAATTTTGTGCCATCTTCTAACCAGCCGGTGTAATGCACAACCACCGTTTGACCAACTTCCGGCATGTCGCCATCGCCCACTTCGATGTCGTAATACTTCAAACCGCTGTCAGTGGTCGTATAGTCTGCTTCGTCCACTTCTGTCATCTTGGGCGCTTCACGTACCTCAAGCAGCGTAATTTCCATTACCAATGTGGCATTTGGCGGAACTAAACCGGGGACGCCGGTTTCGCCCATTGCCAGGTCAGGCGGGACAATCAACTGGCGTGTGCCGCCTTCTGCCATCGTCAACATGCCCTCTTCCCAACCGGGAAATGTTCGCCCGGAACCAAGCGGGAAACTATATTCGCCGCCCTGGTCTTCGGAACTGGCGACATAAAATCCGTTTTCTTGCAGCCAAATGGCAAACTCAACGGTGACCACATCTCCTTCCTGGGGGGATGCGCCATCGCCAACGGTTATGTCGTAAATTTGCAGCCCGCTGTCTGTGGTTTCAAATTCGTCCGCATCAACTTCGGTTGGCGTTGGCGTTACGCGAAAAGAAACCAGTTCAACTTCTAAAATCAGGGTGGCGTTGGGCGGAATGACGCCAGCCATACCTTCTTCGCCCAAAGCCAGCTCTGGCGGTATTACTAATTGACGTGTGCCGCCCTCTTTCATGGAAAGGATGCCTTCATTCCAACCGGGAAAGACTTGTTCGGTGCCTAAAATGAATTCGGAGGGCACTCCCCTGGAGCTGTCTATAAATGTGGGGCCATCTTCCAGCCAAATTGAATAGTTGATGGATACAATGTCGCCTTCCTCAGGAACGCTGCCGTCGCCTACTACCAAATCGTAGTATTGCAAGCCGCTGTCGGTTGTTGTGTAATCGGCAGCGTCTACTTCAGCGGGAACGGGGTCGGCCAGTTCTGAAATGTCTTGAAAGGCGGTGTCGCCACTGCCTGTCGAATCAACTGCGCTTGTATCTACGGCCGTTTCACCGGTCGTTTCTTCTTCATGTGTTGTTGCAGTATTTGTGTTAGTTTCGGCGTCTTCTTTCGGTACAGCCGGGCCGCACGCCGCAGCCATCGCCATCAAAAAAATAGCAATGAGAACCCAGGCAGCTTTTTTTGTTGTTTGTTTCACAAGTGTTCCTCTCATCCTTTAGATTGACCCAGCCACTCGGTTGGGCGCGATTTACAATCGCGTATTGTATCATTAAGCGCATATTATGGCCTTCTATGTGCCAATTTCTCTCAGATGATTGTTATCTTAGGTAATCAGGCGATTTTCCTTTATAATGAACGGGGAAGACAAGGAGAAAAGATGATGAAATCATGGGGTTGGCGAGACGGCCGTTTCACCCAAATTGGTCTGTCTGCATTGACAATGCTGTTTGGTATGCAGACTCTGCGTACATTTCTGCCTTTGCTGCTCTCTGTCATGCGGGATCGTATTGGCTTGAACGCAATTCAGATTGGTTTGTTGGCGCTGGTCATCTTTTTGACCAGCTTTTTTGCGGCCGGTTTGCGTCATTTGTTGGGGAGACGGCCGTTTCTACGGCTGAC
>JANTHP010000037.1 GCA_024762395.1 Anaerolineae bacterium
AAATTGGCTGAACTGATTGATAATTTGGATGATAATACAACCGTCATGCTCATGTCGGATCATGGTTTTGGTCCCTTCCATAAGTTTATCCATGTGAATAACTGGCTTATTCAAGAGAAGTTGATGGAAGTACGCGCGAATCCAATATCTCGCTTGAAGCGGGCGCTTTTCCGTCTTGGGTTTGCGCCGATGAATGTCTATAACATTTTGATGAGCCTGGGGTTGGGGGCGCTGAAGCGGGAAGTAGTGCGCGGGCAGGGGCAAGGTCTCATGAAACTGCTGTTCCTTTCTTTTGAAGATATTGATTGGAAACGAACGGTGGCTTATTCCTTGGGTAATGTGGGGCAAGTTAATTTGAATGTGGCCGGACGGGAACCGCATGGCTGTGTGCAGCCGGGCGAGGAGTATGAACGGCTGCGCGACGACATCATGGCGCGTTTGATGGCGCTGCGCGATCCGGAGACGGGGGAAACGGTTGTGGAGAGTGTGCATCGCCGCGAGGAGATTTACAGCGGCGATCAGTTGGAGCGCGCGCCGGATATTGTGTTTATGCCGCGGCGGTTGGAGTATTTTGGGTTTGGCGAATATGAGTTTGGCAGCCATAAGATTATTGAACCGATGAAGCGGGGAATTTCGGGGACGCATCGGATGAACGGTATTTTCCTGGCGCATGGCCCGGCGGTGAAGCAGGGGATGGATGTGACTGGCGCCGGGCTGGTTGATTTGGCGCCGACGATTCTTCACTTGATGGGGCTGCCTGTGCCGGAGCATATGGACGGCCGTATTCTCCAAGAAATTCTGCGCGATGATTTTGAACCGGTAAAAGTTGATACGGCCACTATCAGTTGGGCGCATCCCGGCGGCGGGGGCGGTGATGCTGGCGGCCTTTCCGAAAGCGAAAAACAAGTTGTGGCTGATCGCCTCCGCAGTTTGGGATATGTCGGTTAATTTGTCATGACACCTCAAGCAACTGTGTCCAATGCCTTTACGGTGGACTTGGAAGATTGGTTCCAGGGATTAACCAGCACCAACCCGCTGGTGGAGCGGTGGCCGGAAATGGAGAGCCGCGTTGTGCCTGCCACTGACTTTTTGTTGGGAATTTTGCGCCAGCACCAGGTGACAGCCACATTTTTCGTATTGGGGTATGTGGCCGACCATTATCCGGCCTTAATTGAAAAAATTGCCGCAGCGGGGCATGAAATAGGTATTCATGGGTATTACCACCGTTTTGTGCACAAGCTGTCGCCGGATGAATTCAAAGAGGAGATTGAGCGGAGCATTCAGGCTGTTTACGCCATTACGGGCGAAATGCCGTTGGGACATCGCGCGCCTTATTTCTCGGTAAACGCGCGCACACCCTGGGCGCTGGATGTGCTGCAGGAAAAGGGGCTTTCTTACGACAGCAGCTATTTCCCGGTTCGCAATATGTTGTATGGTTTTCCTGAAGCGCCTCGGTTTCCGTATCGCATGAACGGCCGTAACTTTGTCGAATTTCCCCTTTCTACGCTGCGCATCGGTTCGATAAACCTGCCCATGTCCGGCGGGTTCTATATGCGGACGCTGCCTTATTTCTTCCTTCATTGGGCCATTGCCCGGCTAAATCGCGCCGGCCATCCGGCGATTTTGTATCATCACCCCTGGGAGATGGATACCGGACAGCCGATGCGGGCGGCTACGCCCCGCGAACGGCTTACCCATTATCATGGCCGCCGCTCCCTGCCCGGCAAATTGCACCGCTTGTTTGATGCGTTCCGGTTTGTCCCTTTACGCCAATTGATGGAAGATGTACGGGAAACGGCCGTTACCCCCCACACGGCCGACTTACAAACGCAAGGAGCCTGATGATGTCATTATTCAACGATGTCATAGAAACCATTCGCTTTATACACCGGCGGGATGGCTGGGGCGGCGTTTTACTCATGATGACCCAGCCCTTTTTTGAGTATCACAAACAAGCCGTTGTCCTACGCAAATCACTTGACGAGCCCATCCCTGTTGTTAAACCGCGTCTGGATGTAACCATACGACCGGCCACCTTAGACGATTTGCCGCTTTTTGCCAACATCGCACCGCCGCTGCGGCTGTCGCGGTTTGCCAAAAAACTAGAAGCGGGCGAGGCGTGCGTCGTTGGCGTCTATGATGGCAAAATTATTTCCACCACCTGGATCGCCTTCGCCGACGGGCCTACCGTTAAGCAGACGCCGCTTCAACTAAGCGCCAAAGAGGCTTATTTGTGGGGCGGGTACATGGACATGCAGTACCGTTCTAACGGCGTCAATTCAGCGATGGTCTATTACACCATGCGTTGGCTGCGCGAGCAGGGATATGATGCGGTGATCATGCACACGGAACGGTACAACAAACCTGTTTTGCGGCTGTGCCATAAACTTGGGTTTGATGTAGTAGCCCGGTTAACGTCAGTTCGGGTACTCAATTGGCAAAAAAGTTGGTTTACGGCCGTTACCCCCTCCGTCGTCCAAGTCGAGAGCATAACCTGACATGAAAATCATCGAACTAGCGAATAGTAACCGTCCTGCCTGGGATGAATACGTTAGAAACGCCGACAACGGACTCCCCCAGCATCTAAGCGGATGGCGTGATGTCATGTCCGCCGCCTACCGCTATAAAACCCACTTCTTGATGGCAAAACAACAAGACGCCATCGTTGGCGTTTTACCCATGTTCATCATTCGCAGCCTCCTCGTCGGCCACTCCGCCATGACCATGCCCGGCGGCCTGTGCGCCGACAATGACCAGGCGGCGCAGGCCTTGCTGGAACGCGCCAAAACAATCAGCCAACAAGCCGGCGTCAATCGCTTTGTCATCCAGGATACGCGCCAACAATATACTGGGATGCCCCAAACCGCCAACCAACATGTCCATTACGTCATTGACCTCCGCCAGGGAGCAGACGCCGTATGGAAAAACCTTCGATCAAACACCCGCCGTCATGTTCGTTTGGCAAACAAAAACGGGTTGACTATTGAAATTGATCGCAACAACCAACGTTTAGACGATTTTTATGACGTTCTCTGCCATTTTACCCATCAAGCGGGAACGCCCGTATTTGGACGGCCGTTTTTAGAAAACGTTGTGACTGCATTCCCCGATGGGTACAACATCGCCGTCATTTATAAAGAGAAAAAGCCGGTCGGCGCCTATTTTCAACTAATTTTGGGAAATACAGTTTACGGAACATGGGGGGCGACGTTGTGGCCTTATTTGAAAGACAGCGCCGTCTATCTGGCTTATTGGGGAATAATCGAGTATTCAGCCAATAATGGTTATCATTATCTTGATTTAGGCCGCAGCCCTAAAGATTCCGGCCCGGCCAAATTCAAAGCCAAATGGCGCGGAGATGAATATCCCATTTACCAACAATCGGCCGGGTTCGGCCCCAAGGCCGCCAACGGCAGCATGTCCGAACGTGTGAAATCGGACAGTAAAATGCAGTATTTCATGCAAGTATGGCCCAAATTACCATTTCCTTTAACCCGATACCTCGGCCCAAAATTACGCCGACATGTCCCTTTTGCTTAATTATGGGTAACTACTCAGCCCCAAAGGTGACAGTCACTTACAAATGCAGCAAATTGTGACCAATACCTCTGGAAAAAGTGACTGTCACCTGAGTAGTCACAACTATGGTAACAATCAGGCCAGTTTTACAACCAATCCAGTCAAAGAAATTTGACAACAGTACCAAATTTATTGGAACAAGGAAGAGCCATGTCACCAACTAGCAGTACGTCCAAAGTTATCGTCATCGGCGTTGATGGCGGTACATTTGATCTTATTCAACCTATGATGGACAGGGGATTACTCCCCACATTTGCCAATCTTATGAAAACCGGCTCCTGGGGAACGCTGCGCAGCACTGTCCCCCATGTCAGCCCCGTTGCCTGGTCGTCTTTTATGACCGGTCAAAATCCGGCGAAGCACCGTATTTTGGATTTTACCTATTCCCAAAACGGCTCCGTCCCCATGCCCGTTAACTCAACCCGGCTGCACGGCAAAACCGTGTGGCAGATTTTGAGCGAAGCGGGTAAACATGTCGGCGTTATTAACGTACCGGTCACTTTCCCGCCCCAGCCTGTTAATGGATTTTTGATCAGCGGCTTTCCCATGCCCATTAATGCCACTCAATACGTTTATCCTGAGCCGCTGGCCCGCGAGTTGGAAAATCATGGGTGGTTTTTGAATGATATTGCTACCCAAAATAGCAATAAAAATGAACGGGATCAGTACATTGCCGGGCTGTACCGGCGGCAGGAAGAGCGTATGCAGGCGGCCATGTGGCTCATGCAGGAACGGGAATGGGATCTGATGATGATCCATCTCTTTGAAACTGATCGGATTCAGCATGATCTTTTGAATGATTGGGTGAAGTGGGCTGAAGGAGATACCAGCGAGGAGATTGCCGAAACGGCCGTCGAACTGGAAAAATTCTTCCAAAAAATAGACGAAGACATTGCCCGGTTGATGGAATTTGTAGAAGATCAGGCGCCGGGCTGTTCTGTGGTCATCATGTCTGATCATGGATTTGGCCCCACGTACAAGACCGCCCACGTGTACAACTTCCTGGCCGAAGCGGGGTTGATGAAGTTCAAGAGCGATGCGGGAGTAACATTCAAAAGAATGGTCGCCAAAGCAGGTTTAACGCCCATCAACCTGAATCGTATGCTGCCAACGGCCGTGCGCAGCCAGTTACAAAAAGACACTTACGTCGTCAAATACAAAAACCAAAAACAACAAGGCGCCGGTTTTGCTAAACTGTTATCAAAAGGGCTAAAACGGACCGCTCAGAGCATTTTGTTAAGCCAAAAAGATATAGATTGGCAAAAAAGCCGCGCTTATTGCGCCGGAACCAGTGGCATTGTGCAAGTTTTTGTCAATCTGGCAGGCCGGGAACCAAACGGCATTGTGCCACAAAGCGAATACGAAGCGACGCGCGACGAAATTATAGCTGCGCTCCGCGAATGGCGCGATCCGGACAATGGGCAGCCCATCGTCACCCAAATTTACCGCCGTGAAGAAATCTACGACGGGCCTTATTTGGAAGAAGCGGCTGATGTCATTGCCTTGTTGCGCGGCGACAGCGAGTACATCGCCTACAGCGGCCCCGGTTATTTAACAGCGCGCACCATTGAACCCGACCATAAAGGCCGGGCCAACCACAAACTAAACGGCTTTTTCTTCATCAAAGACGCGCGCGTTCGGCCGGGGTATCATGCCAATGAATCGCAAATAATGGATTTAGCCCCCACGCTGCTTTACATGATGGGTATGCCCGTTCCGTCTAACATGGATGGCGCTGTAATGACAGATTGTTTTAAGCTAGAGCAGCTTGAAAAGCGCCCGCCGGAAATTGTGGACGTAGACGACGAACCGGAAGCGGAGGCCGATGAAGGCACAACAGAGCAGGAAGAAGCCAGTATGATGGCTATGTTAAAAGCATTGGGGTATGTCGAGTAGCGACATGTCCCAAAACCTTTAGGAACAAGGATTTAATAACTTACAAGAGATTAGAGACTAGAGATTAAAGATTACCCAGTCTCAAGTCTCTAATCTCCAATCTCAGTTCCGTAGGTTATTTAATTCCTATTCCTTATACTTTCTGGAAACATAATTTGTAACTATACAGCGACTAGAGGTGACAGTCACTTACCAACATCATGGTTTCGGCTAACACCTCTGGAAAAAGTGACTGTCACCTGTGTAGTTACCATAATTTTTCCAGAAATATGCGTGTATTGGTATGACCGGCTTAAGAGCTAAATTTACTCGTTCGTTGGCCGGATTTGAGCGTTACATTTCGCCCGGCTTGATTTTCATCTGGCTGATTGTTGTCATCGGTTTGCCGAAGGCCTTCCCCCTCCAGTTGACTGCATGGCTGGTCTTTCTGGCTGTGATAATTACGCCCGGCTATTTGCTGGGCGAGATGATTACCTGGCGGTTGGAATTAGATGGCATAGAACGGCTGGCGTTGGCTTTTCCGTTGGGCATTGTGGCGATGATGCCGCCCGGCATGGTAACGTTGTTAGGCCACTTGACTGTAAACCAGTTGGCAGTTGGGTGGGTTGTAACGTCGGTTGTGATTATGGCTGCCTGGGCGGTACACGGCCGTTTCCGGCGCCGCCATCATCCTGTAAAACAAACCCCCTGGACAGGCTTTGAACTTGTGTGGCTCCTGGTATTAGGCGCTGTTTACATCTACCTCTTCCCCGCCTTCACCGCCTACCGTCTGGACGGCGACCTCTACTCATTCTTAGCCTTCATCCGCGAAGCCCTCAACGGCCAACCCATGAACGTCAGCGAGCCATTATTTGGCACCGGACTGGGCGTTGGCGTGCGCTTAGCCTTCAATCAATACTTCCCCGCCACCGTTTTACGCACCTACTTTGCCAAAGTAGACCTGATTGATTGGTCAACCACAGCGTCGCGGGCCAAAATCGCCTTGTGGGTGTTATTTGCTACCTATATGTTGGGTAAATCGGCCGGAAATAACCGCCGCCGATTTGGATTTTTTACCGTAGCTGTCCAACTACTCATCTACATGGCCGCCCCCTTTTTCCGGGGCGATAACGTCAGCAGTTTCTTCTTTGAACGAGTCAACACCGACAAATTTTTGGTCAGCGTCATCTTCCTGCCCGTTGTTTTAGCCCTTCTCTTCCATTATTTACGCCGTGGACGCCGCGACGCTTACATTGCGACCGCTTTATCCACATTGGCTGTAGCCGTTATCCATCCCATGGTAGCCGCAGCGCTGGCATTGGTTTTAGCGGCGTTAGGGGGGCTGCATTTACTACTAAACTTACGCAGCCGGATTGTCTGGAATCGCGTAGTTGGCGTGGGGGCGTTAGCCGTTTTGGTTATGATTCCCCCCATCATCCAACTTTTTATGGTGCGAGGCAGCACACCTATGGCCCCCACCTATCCGCGCAGCTTTGAAGGATGGCAGGTCGGCGAGGAAATGTCGCCGGCGTTCCCATTTGTGGTTATGAAAAGCCTCGATTGGTACGGGCCGCCTCCCAGCATTACGCACGTGGCAGCCGAGGATGCGTTGACCAATAACAGCCCGTTCCTCATCTGGCGCTTCATCTCCAATATGCGCCAGAGCCGCCTGCTCTTATTCGACTTGCACAAATATGTCCTCGACCCCAGTTACATTTTTGAACCGCCTCTTTTGCTGGCGTTTTTGTTGCTATTTCTGCTGCTGCCCCGTTTGCGTTCCGATATAGCGGCGCAGTATGTGGTTAGCAGCACATTTGCCGTTTTGTTTGTCCTTTATAACCCGATTGTAACCCCTATTTTGGGCAAAATTACGGTTCCCTGGCTGCTGTGGCGTTTCATTTGGTTGGTTCCATACGCGCTTATTATCGCCATGGCTGTAGAACCGTTATTGGATTGGCTGGCAAAACGAGCGGCTCGCTTGCGTAAACTGCGAGAACATGAGGGCTTGTTGATTAAAACCGCGCCGTTGTTATTCGTTTTGGCTGTGGGAGCGTTGTTACGGCCGCTGATCCAATCTAATCTCCAATCTATCCAGGCCGCTACAGTGCAAGCCCGGTACGCTGCGCCGCCGCGCCAAATCATGGGGTATCTTGATGAAAAAACGCCGGGCGCGAAAACGGCAACCGTTATGGCCCCGCAAAATCTTAGCATTGCCATCCCGGCTTATGTCGCCAATGTGAATGTGGTGGCTCACCGGGCGCTTACCAACAGCGAGATTTTCCCCGCTGACCGGCAGGATGAAGCCTTGCAGCGGCTGATTGACCAAAATGACTTTTATACGAGCGACTTTTTAACGGCCGTTTCCCTCCAAACCCTCCAAACTTACAACATCAACTACATCATTTCCTCCTCCGGCAGCGGGCTGGATACCCAACTGCGCCTGCTGCCCGATTGGTTCGAACACCTGATGGACGACCAGGGGTATGCGCTTTATGCCGTAAACGGAGAGCCGCCAATCACCGCTGCCATCAATGGCAACACCGCCATGCAGGCCCAGGAGTGGATAACCGCCAAAGAGCAATATCAGAGCGCATTGCAGCAAAACCCCGCCGATCCCATTGCCTTGCTTGGTATGGCCGAGTTCTACCGGATTCACGGGCAGTTTGAGCAGTCGCTGCAAATGGTTCAGCAAGTCATGGAACAAGCTGAAATCCCGGCGCTGCATTACCGTTTGGGACAGCTTTACACCAGCCTGGGCGATAATGCTCGCAGTTTGCTGGCCTTTGAGCAGGCACAACAAGGTGCGCCGCAGGTATATGGGTTTCATACCGCCTATGGCGACGCCTGCTTCGATGCCGGGCAGATGGATTGCGCCGCCGAACAGTTTGGAATGGCCGCAACCCTGCAAAACGATCCCGATTCAGCAACCTGGTACATCACCTTAGCCAATTTGTGGGCCGAGCGCGGTCAAGAAGACAAAGCCGCTGAACTGTATGCCCAGGCGCTGGCTCTTGACCCATCCGATATTGATTTGTACCAACTCATCGGCGCCTACCAAAGCCAATCCAATTACGAAACTGTTGAGGCCATCGCCCATGAATTAGAATCGCGCGCGCCGTTGGCAACACGGCCGTTACTGGCAGCGGCCTCCATCAAAGCTGGGCAAGGGCAAATCAGCGAGGCAGAAACCATCTACCAGCAAATAACCCAACGGCAAGCCCTGCTCGTTCAAAACACCGCCACCACCCACATCGCCCTGGCCCAAACATTGATAGGCGACGGGCAATTGGATAGAGCCTACCAGGAATTAGCCCAAGCCATCACCCTCCAGCCCAACAACGCCCTGGCTTATGTGCTGCTAGGCAACATCTATCGCCAACAAAACCAGCCCGATTCAGCCATCATCGCTTACCAACGCGCCCTGGAATTGGATCCCTTCAGCGCCACATCATACACAGCTCTAAACGAACAGTACCGGCTGCAAGCCGCACCCCTCGATACCAGCCTGGACTTACTCATTACCGCCACCGATACCAATCCCGATACAGCCAACCTGTTCATCTCTCTGGGCGATCAGTTCCAACGCCGCGCCGACCCCGAATCCGCCATTACCGCCTACCAACTCGCCGTCAACACCCTGGCTCCCAGCTTAACCTACTCCGTCCAAAACAAACAACCCGTCGCCCACACGCTGGCCCAGGTTTACACCCGTTTGGGGAATGTGTACAAGGATCAGGGTGAAGTAGAGACCAGCCTTAACTATTATCGAGCGGCCGTTGCCGCCGCGCCGGCCGAACCCTGGACGCGCGTTTTATTGGCCGATGTTTTAGTGGGGCAGAATGAACGCACCGAAGCGGAAGCGCTTTATCTGGATACGATGGAGCGCAACCCGACATATGCAGCGGCCTATTTAGGATTAGCGGCCCTGCGTAACGCCCAGGGCGACCCAGAAGCCGCTCGCTCCCTTTATGAACAAGCCATTGCCGCCACTGCCGCCGGCGATACATCCCAAGACCAATCCAGGGCGCTGCTGGCGTTAGGCCGCTTTTACGGGCAGCGGATGCAAAACAGCGTTTCCATTGGCTCTAGCGATGGTCCGGAAAATATAATTGACGCCGACATAGCGCTGACAATTTCCTCAGAAGAAGTATTGAAGATTTACGCTGATGCGGTAGAGGCTGATACGAATGTGGCTACAGTGCAGACTTTAGCCGGTTTATATGAGCAATTAGGCCAACCGGAACAAGCGGTACAGGTTTACATGCAAGCCATTGAAAAAGCTGAGGCGGATGAATTATCCCCCATCATATTTGCCCGTTATTATCAAGGCTTGGGCGATATTTATTTCAACCAGGGGCAGTGGGGGCAGGCGTTGGCAGCGTATCAGCAAGCAACACAGTTTGATGGGCTGGCTGTTGGCGCGCATGTCGGTTGGGGCCGGACATTGGCGGCGCAAGGTGATTTGGCCGGGGCGAAGGCGCAGTTGGAGACAACGATCCGCAATGCGCCGGGCGCTGTTTTGGCTCAACTCGCTTTGGCGAATACGTTGGAGCAAGAAGGGGATTTGACTGGCGCAATGGCGATTTACGAGGCCGCCGCCGGTGCGCATCCAGGCAATATGACGGCCGTTCTCGCCTTCGCCGACGCTCTCCAGGCCCAAAACCGCATTCAACAAGCCGAACAAACCTACCAACAAGCCATAGACATTGCCCCCGGCAGCGCCGGTGTGTACGCCAGTTACGCCCAGTTTTTAACCCAACAAGCCCGTTTCGATGAAGCCGAAGCCGCCTTGCGGCAAGCCATCCAAATAGACCGCGCCAACAGCAGCGTTGCCATTGAATTGGCGCAGTTGATGACGCGCCAGGGGCGATACGACGAAGCCATTTCCCTTTATGAGCAAACCTTGCAAAGCGCTCCCAGCGAATGGCGGGCTTTGTTAGGGTTGGGAACCATCTACCAGGCGCTGGGCCAGCCGGAACAGGCGGCTGAGGTTTTAAGACAAGCCGTCGAATTGGGGTCAACCTCGCCGTCGCCCTTCATTCAACTGGCGGGCTTACTGCAAGAGCAAAACCAGTACGATCAGGCGGAACAAATGCTGCTTCTGGGCCTTGACCTGAATCCAGGCGATGCCACCTTGCGCGGCAGTCTGGCCGATTTGTACCGTTCGCGGGGGATGGAGGATGCGGCTTTGCTGCAATTGGAATTTGCCGTTCAGGAAAACCCGCAATCGGCCGATGTGTTGGCCCGTTACGCCAACGCGCTGGACCAACGCGCCCAGACAGAAGCGGCCGATGCGCTTTATCGCCAAATTGAGAGCAGCGAGAATCTTGACGCCGCCAGCTTGCGGATTCTGGCAGTGATGTACCAGGCGTCGGGAGATGCGGAGACGGCTTTGCCATTTATCGAGCGGGCGATTGAGATGAACCCCCGCGACGTTTCTAATCTGCTTTTGAAGGGGCAGATTTTGTATGATTTGGGCGAGATTGAAACGGCTCTGGACACTTTGCAAACGGCCGTAACGCTGAGTCCGGCGCAGGCTGAATCCTGGACAGCTTTGGGGAATATGTTGGCGAAAAACGGCCGTTTCACCCAAGCCGCCGACGCATTAAACCAGGCCATCGCCGTTGAACCCATTTATTTACCGGCCTACGGCGCGTTAATCGAAACCTACCAGAATTTGCAAGAACCCGAACAAGCCGCCGAAACCGTGCGGCAAGCGGTCGCCATCGCCCCCGGCAGCTACCTGGCCGAAAGTTACGCCGCCCGTTTTTGGCAGCAGCAGTTGGATTGGGACGCCGCCCGCGAAGCGCTGGAACAAGCCGTCCGCAAAGCCCCCGGTAATTTGGAGCCTTATTTGGACTTGGGCGAATTTGCCGCCAGCCGTGCCGATTATGCCGAGGCGGCGCGTGTTTACACCCTGGCGACACAAGTTGCGCCCGGCGATTGGCGGACATTTTCCCGATTGGGCGGCGCTTACAAATCATTGGGCGATGTTGACGCCGCCATCACAGCCTTAAATCAGGCGTTGACGCTCAATCCGGCCCACCCGGATGTGTCCTTGCAATTGGCCGAACTGTATTTTGAACAAAACCGCGTTGACGATGCGGAAACGGTTTTGTTGAGCGCGCTGGACGCCGAACCGGACAACCTAAAACTGCGGTCGGCGCTGGCGCAGCAGTATCAATCGTTGGCGCTGGGCGAAGAAGCGCTCATCCAGCTATCGGCGGCAGCGGCGGGGAACCCCGATTCGATTCAGGCGTTGGTTGGCTATGCCCAGCAGTTGAGCTTGTTGAATCATGCCGAGGAAGCGGCGCAAGTGTATGAACAAGCGTTTGCCGCCGGATGCGCGACGGCCAATGATTGCCAGACGTTGGCCGTTGTTCGCCAGGCGCAGGGCCGCACGCAAGCGGCGTTGGCGCTGATTGAGGAAGCGATAACGCTGGATGCGGCCGATGCGACGAACTGGATTATCAAGGGGCAGTTGTTAGCCCATTTGGGCGAGATGGAAACGGCCGTTACCATGCTCCAAACCGCCACCCAACTTAACCCCGGACAAGGCCAGCCCTGGCACGCTTACGGCAGCATGTTGCTGGGCGCCGGACGAACCGAAGAAGCTGCCGCCGCTCTGGAAACGGCCGTCAACATTGACCCGTCCTACCTGCCTGCCTACGGCATGTTAATTCAGGTTTACCAGCAGCTAGGCCAGCCCGATCTGGCCGAACAAACAGCGCGTACTGCCAGCTCGTTGGTTCCCGGCGCACATTTGGGTCACTTGTACGCCGGACAATTTTTCATGGATCAACGGCGGCTGGATGAAGCGCGCGCCGAAATCGAACAAGCCGTCTCCATTGCACCCGGCGCTCCCGCCCCGCTCATCAGCCTGGGGGATTTAGCCCAAATGGAGGATGATCCAGACCTGGCGTTGGATTTGTACCGGCAGGCCATTGCCCAGCGTCCCGGCGATCAGGCCGCCTATCTCAGCGCAGTTGATTTGCTGCTAAAACAAGGCCGGAACCAGGATGCGTTGGTGCAGGTGGAACAGGCGCTGCTGGTGCGCCCGGCCGACGGCATGTTGTTGTTGGAATTGGGTAAAGCGCAGTTGGCTTTGGGGCAGTTGGCAGAAGCGGAAGCCTCTTTGTTGTGGGCCGGCGAGTTGGAAGCGACAAACGGCCGTATCCAGGCCACATTAGGACAGCTTTATCAGGCGATGGGCCAGCCCCAACGCGCCATCGCTGCCTACCGCAACGCCGTTCATCTCCAACCCGGCGAGGAAACCTACTACCGTTCCCTGTCTCAACTGCTGGCGCTGCGAGGGCAGGTTGATGAAGCCATTGCCGTATTGCAAGACGGCGTAGACGCGGCTGCCCAACCGGCGTCGCTTTACGTGGCTTTGTCCAACGCCTATTTGCGGCAGGGGCAGTCGGAACTGGCCGAAGAAACGCTGCAAACCGGCTTGTCTGTGCTGGGTGAAGAGGATACGACGCTGCTGCAAGGATTGGCTGCCTATCATTTGGCGCGTTTCCAGGTGGATGAGGCGGAAGCGATCTACCAACAAATTGTTGAATTGACGCCCAATGATGTGGGCGGGCTGCTGGCATTGGCCGGATTTTATGCCCGGCGCGGACGACCCAATGAGGCGCGGTCCCTGTATGAAGCCGCCCAAGCCATTGAACCGACGAATACGGCCGTTTCCCTGGCAATGGCAAGTATGGCTGCCAACAATGGTGACTTAATCACAGCCACGCTGCATTATCAAGACGCTATTTTGCTCAACGTTGCGCTGGAAGATGCCTATGTGGGACTAATTGCCGTTTACCAGCATCAGGCCCAATGGGAAGAAGCCCAGGCGGTATACGAAGCCGGTATTGCTGCGCTGCCCATGTCTGCTCGCTTGCTGACGGGGTACGGCACGTTTTTGATGAGCCGGGGACAAGTCGAAGCGGCTTTGCAGCAGTTTGACACGGCCGTTGCCCTGGCTCCCGGCGCTGACTCATTAACGGCTCGCGCGGGGGCTTACCGCGCGTTGGGGCGGCGGCAGGATGCGCTGCAAGATTTGGAAACGGCCGTCGCCCTCTACCCCGGCGCGACCGACGCCTATGCCGCTTTAGCCAACTACTACCAGGGGCAGGGCAGCGCCGGATTGGCCTGGCAAAATTACCAAAAAGTGGTGGATTTGGCCCCAGGGCAGGCCGCCGGTTATTTGGGATTGGCCGATTTGGCCTTCCAACAAGGGCAAATGAGCGCCGGTTGGGGGTATTTGTACGCCGCGCGCAGCGCAGAACCGGCGTCGGCCGATCCGTTTTTGCGAATGGCGAGCGTGCAAAGCCAGTTAGGTCAATGGCAAAGCGCCGCCAACAGTTACCGGCAGGCCATCGCCCACGCGCCGCAAACAGTGGAAGCGTATCTGGGTTTGGCAAACGCAACGTATCGTTTGACCCGTGATGTGAACAGTGGATTGGCTTATTTGTGGCAGGGATTGGCGGCGGGAAACGGCCGTGCCCCCATTTACCGCGCCATTGGTGATTTGCTGCGAGACGGCCGTCAATCCGGGCGAACCGGCGGCTATTTGCACCAGGCCGCCGCCTTGCAGCCGGGCAGCGCCGCCGCCTACCAGGCCCTCGCCGGGTTCTATTTGCAGCAAGGCCTGCCCTTCACCGCCCAATCCTACGCCGCCGCCGCCATCCAAAACGCGCCCCGCGACCCCGCTTCCTACATCGCACGCGGCAACGTCTACGCCAGCCTGGGCGATGACAGCCGCGCCGAGCAAGATTACCGCACCGCCATCGGCCTGGACGCTACGCGCGTAGACGGGCATCTGGCGCTGGCTAATTTCTTCATGGCCGTGTACCGGTATGATGAAGCGTTGGCGATTTACCGGCAGGCCACTGGCGTTGCTCCCCTCAATTGGTCGTTGTGGGTGGCTTTGGGCGATGCGTATGCCGCTACGGGTGATACAACGGCGGCTATGGACGCGCTAAATCAAGCCATCGCCCTGAATGCCAGTATGCCCAGCCCCTGGTTAAGCCAGGGGGATGTGTACAACCAGATGGGCAACTCGTCCGCCGCCATTACCGCTTATGAACACGCCGCCGAATTAGCGCCCGATTCAATTGCGCCGCTGCTGCGAATTTCAAATTTGTATTGGCTGCAAGGCGATTTTGAGAGCGCGGAAGCCATCGCCCGCCAGGCGGCTGCCGCAGATCCGCTGAGCGCGGCGGCATACGATGCGTTGGCGCGGGCGTTGACGAGCCGCGGTTTGTTTGACGAGGCGATTGCCAGTTATGAGCAGGTGATGCGGCTGGACCCGCGTCAATTGGGCGCGTATGACGATTGGATAAATCTGCAGCGCAATGTGCGCCTGCGCCCCTCTTTGCTGGAGAACCCGGAGCTGGCGGATGCGCTGGCGGCGTTGGAGAATGGCCCCGATGTTGACCAGTTATGGGCGCAGACAGCGCTGGCGCTGGGCAAATGGCGGCTGGAAGGGCCGACGGATGAGGCGTTGACGGCTTTGACGAATGCGTTGACGATGGATCCGGTGTTTGCCGGTCTGTATGAGCGGCGGGCTTTGTTGCATGAGGAACAGCGAAACGGCCGTCCTGCCGAGCAGGATTGGTATCGTTACCTCTACGCCATCCGGCCGGGCGGCGATACGCTGGAGGCCAGGGGGCATATCGAATGGTTGAACCAGGTGGAAATAACGTCGCCGGCTGAAAATGCTGTTGTTTCCGGTTCGTTTGATGTGATGGGAACGGCCGTTGACGACAATTTCCAATTTTACAAGCTCGAACTCAGTCCGGTTGACAGCGAGGATGAATGGTTTAGTATTGGCGAGCCTGTTTACCAATCTGTCGAAGACGGCCGTTTGGCAGTTGTCATCACAGACACCATCCCCGCAGGGCGTTACCGCTTACGTTTAACCGTTGTAGATACCAGTGGCAACTACGTGCCGCGAGATGAAATCATCATCACCATGCAGTGATATGTTTGTTGCCCATTGAGCGTAGACCTCGCAGGTTAGTGCGTGTTTCGGGAATTGGAATTCCCGAAACGCTGAGCCAGTATCGGGAATTCCAATTCCCGATACATCAACTGAGATGAAACACACCCATAGGTAAATTACTATGCGCCGTAATCTGTTTGTTTTTTTATTTTTGCTTATTTTAGCCGGTTTGCCCGCCCCCGCCGCGCAAGCGGACGACCCCGCCAACCTCTTTTTCGGCCTGCGCATTACGCCGGAACTGCTGGATTGGTTTAACCAGACGGCCGGGCCGGATGACATCGCCACCGCAACGCCCGACCAACTTGGCTTGCTTGAGCAGGTGACTGCCGGGCGTAAGCAGCTTCTCATCCCCTCCGCTGCCGAAGCGGAGAAACTTATCCCCGAAATCGCCGATAAAATTGATATTATCGGTTATGATTTGGAGCATTGGCCCGCTACCCCGGCTGATGAACAAGCTGACCCGGTTGCGGCTATTCAGCGGCTGCGCGTATTGGCCGATGAGTATGATTTGATGCTGGCTCTTGGCCCCGATCGCCGCTTTGCGTTGGATTATGGGGCGCAGATGGCGCCATTTGTAGACCAGTTCATCTTGCAAACTCAGCGTTTGCAAAGCGACGCGAATTCGCTGCGCTCGTTTGCCGCGCCCATCATCGCCGATTTACGGCAGGCTAATCCCGCTATTCGCGTTGTGGTTCAGATTAGAACGGAGGGCAGTGTTGAAGAGCTGCTGGAACTGGTTAAATCGCTTGACCTGGATGTGGATGGGATTGGTATTTTGCATAATCCGGTAACGCTGGAAATGGCTAAATCCTTGGCGGTTGAATTGCAAGGCGCTTCAGCGGTGACGGCCGTTGCCACAACTGAACCGACGACCGCAGCCACTGTTCCGCCCGCGCCCACTCCGCTGCCGGGAGCGCCGTTTTGGGGCGTTCGGATGGCGCCGCCATTGGTGGATTGGTTCAATCAAACGGCCGGCCCGCGCGATGTGGCAACGGTGATTCCGGAGCAGATTGCGCTTTTGGCGCAAATTATGGTTGGACGCAAGCAGGTGCTTTTTACGTCTGTGGATGAAGCGGAGACGTTGGTTCCCACAATGGCGGATAAAATTGACATTATTGGCTACAACCCGGAGCATTGGGCGGCGACGCCTGCCGATGAACAGGATGATTTGGTAACGGCAGTGCGCCGGATGCGCGCATTGGCCGATGAGTATGATTTAACCTTTAGCCTGGGGCCGGACAGGGGATTTGCCCAGACATTTGGCGCTGAAACGGTTGTCTACGCCGACCAATTTGCTTTGCAATCGCAGCGGTTACAGGCAGACGCCGCTCAATTCCAGGGGTTTACTGACCCGCTTATTCAGGAACTGCGCCGCGCTAACCCGGATGTGCAAATTGTTTTACAAGTCCGCACGGAAGGGGATATGGCTGATTTGTATGCGCTCATTCAATCGTTAACGGAAAGGGTGGATGGGTTGGCAATTTTGTACATGCCTACGACGGTGGACAAGATGAAGGAATTGGTAACGGCCGTTCAAACGGGTATGTTGGATGATGGTGGAGAGGAAACGGCCGTGACTCCCTTCATCCCCACCCCCATTGCTGCACAGACCGCGCCGCCGCCCACCGCTGCCGTCCAGCCAACCCCATCCCCAACTGCCGCCCCGCTGCCAACGCCGGCTTCCGGTTCAACCCTATGCCTCGCACCCATCGGCCTCGTCCTGGCTGGCGGGGGATTAACTGTTCTATTTCAGCGGCAAAGTAACGTCAGACGTAAAAAACAGGGGGACGCAAACAAAGAAACCCAATCTCACATAGGAGTGCATACCCCGTGACCGAAACCCCTGCATCTCAATCATTGTCTACTTTTTGGACAAAACTATCGCCCGCCTTGGCCTCGCGCGATTTCCGGCTGTTTTGGGTTAGCCAAATTGTCTCCACCACCGGTACATTTTTCCAACTGCTGGCCGAACGATGGCTGATTTATGAAATGACCCAATCTGCTTTTATGTTGGGCGTGATTGGGTTTATTGGTTTGATACCAGTTATCCCCATCTCGTTTCTGGGCGGTTTCATTATTGACCGCGTTCCCCGCCGTAAATTGCTCCTCATTACTCAGAGCGGTCTGTTGTTGCAGGCTATTGTCTTTGCCACTCTCGTTTACAGCGGGCAAATTCGCGTCTGGCACATTATTTTTCTGGATTTTGTGTTAGGGTCGTTGGCAGCTATTGACCAACCGGCGCGCCAATCATTTTTAACCGATTTGGTAGGCAAAAAAGATTTAGCTGATGCCGTTGCCCTTAATTCCATCTTGTTTCACTTCACCCGCACACTGGGTTTTACAACATCGGGGTTGATCATTGCATCAATCGGCGCATCCGGCGCCATCATTCTGAACGCTTTCACCTATTTGGCCCCCATTGTTGCCCTGCTCCTAATTCAGACCGAAGGCATCGGAAGCGACAAAGGCAAAGCGCCGCTCAAATCTGCCTTGTCGGAAGGTCTCAGAGTCATCTGGAAGAGTCCGCCAGTTTTAGGGGTTATTAGTTTGATAGCGATTGCCGGCGGTTTATCGTGGCCGGTTTATGGGTTAATGCCGGCTTTTGTTGAGGAAGTATTGCAGGCGGGACCAATTGCGCTTGGCGGACTCTTGGGTATTTCAGGTTTGGGCGCATTGTTGGGCATTTTTGTTATGTCCCACCAAAAACATAGAAAACGAGGCCACCAGATAATGGCCGCCGGGTTGGCGACGCCATTGCTCATGCTGGGGTTTGCTGCATCGCGCACTGTTGTGATTGCCGGTGTTTTTTCATTTGTATATGGCCTTAGCCAACTTATCCTGCAAACGATGGCTAACACCCTCATTCAGATCAATATCCCTGATTATGTGCGCGGTCGGGTGATGAGCGTTTATACGCTTCTTAATGCGGGTATGCCTGCATTTGCCGGTATTGTTGTGGGAGCCGGGGCTAATTTCATCGGGCTGCCAATGGCATTTACGATCAGCGGCGCTGTGGCCTTAGCCTATGTTGTGTTTGTGTATGTTGTTATTCCATCCGTGCGCCATTTAGATTAAGGAATGAGAATTTAATAACATACAAGAGATTGGAAAAGTGACTGTCACCTGAATGGTAACGATTAAGTTTTTAATGACGGCCCAGGCTGGTTAAAACGTATCGGGTTGCCGCTACGCTGTCCCCGTTGCTGGTGTTGGCATAGAAAACGGCCGTGTCCAAATACTTCTGCGTCAATTCAAACGCTGATGCCGCCTCTTGCGGTGTATTTGTGCCAAACCATAACTGTACCCTTACCAGTAAGTCAGGCGCCTGTTCATTGAATAACGCCATTCTTCGCTCAATTTCCTCTACAAATCCAACAGGCTGCCCTTCATCAAAACATTGCGGGTTGCCCGTTTCGCCATGAAGACCGCATAACATAAGCAGCCGCTGTCCTTGCACACCAATAGAGTCTAAACTTGGCAAAATGCTAAACAGCCGGCCATCCATTTCCATAATTGATAGATCGTCCAGCGTAGGCGCCCATCCGGCTTTTCGTCCTGATTGGTGTACCAGATCAGCGAATTGCTGCACATAAAAAGGAAGATTGTTCAATTCCTCTGCCGGCGTCATGCCTTCCTCTGTGTTGTACGAGACCCACTCAATATCATCCGGCAGTTGGCTCAATAAAGCGCTCACGTCATCAATCGCCGAAAAAGTAATGCCTTTGCTAATACCAATCTGCTCTTCGTCAATCGTATCCATCACAACAAGCGCTTGATCGAACTTGCTGGGTTCGCCGTTCTCGCTGTAGTCAACGGGGACGTCCGCTTCATTCCGCGTTGCGCTGATGCCTACACTGTCACCGGGCATCAACAAATCATCCACATCATGGTAAATACGGGCATTTACCGTGAAAGGTAAGAAGTCATATAAAATAATGGGCAAATAAACAGTGTGTTGTGCCTCTACAGTTTTTGTGTCCGATTGCTCACCGCTTTCAGCCGCAGTTTGGGGGATACTGTTTGCCCACAGCAATCCTGATACCATAGCTAATAATGTAAACAGTTTAAGGCTTTTAACAAAATCACTCGCGTGTAACATAAATTCCTCCGTAAAATCGGTCGGATTTATAAGCTGATCGGGGCGTTTTAAGCGCCCGCTTTTCATTGCATTGGGTGTTGGATGCAGCCTGAGATTACCGTGAATATCAATGGTTGGGTTGCTGTCTTTGAGAGAGGGTGTGGTGGGGATAGAACGGTGGACGTCAGGCGCAAACAGCTTATGAGTACTGCTTATCCGTGTGTTTTTGTTCGGGGAAAGTGTAACGGTGCGTTAAAAATTTGTATATGACACCTTTGTCCTAGTACTGATTTATTGAGTCCAAGTGACAATCACGGGGTGAACGACCTCGATTTACTCGAAATCATGTACCCCGTGACTGTCACTTCCACTAAAATACACCCTTAGGCTATTCTGTCAAAATCAATGGCAAATATACGAACGCATCTAGCAGCATAAATTCCAGCGCTCCTATGTCAATTACCCCGTTTTGGATGCGGATGCTGCCGTCAAAATCCACATCGCCTGCTTCTGGCAGATTCTCGCCGCTGTCAATGGCTGGCGAACCAGCTTGCAAATGTAAATCCGGTGCGTTGGCGTTTACAAACTGCGGATCGGTGAATTGCGAGAGGCTGTCATTGCCTGTTGCTGCCTTGTAGGCTGCAAATCCCACATGCGTTACGTTGTTCCACTGCCATTCGCTGGCGTCGGCCCCGGCCGGTGCAAAATAGAGGTTGCTGTTTACGTCATTGTTGCTGTTGTTGGTGAAACTATTGCTGAAAAACAGGCTTTGATCGTTGGCGACGAGGATGTTGTTCTTGATAGCGTTATCATGCACATCGTGCTGGATGAGGATTTCGCCGCTGCCGTCTTGGAGTGTGTCGTTTTGGAACAAGGTGTTGTTGATGAAGGTGCAGTGGTGCGTGCTGCCGCGCTGAGCGTCGTAGCCGCCTACGCCAATGCCGGTAATATGGTTGTGGTGGATGAGGTTGTTGCGCACGGTTACGTAGCTGGCGTCTCCGCCGCTGTGTTCGCTGGTGATTTCCATGCCTAAATTGGCCTGGTAGACGGTGTTGCGTTCGATGATAATGTTTGTTCCGCCATCTACGTAAATGCCGTCGGCGCTGCGTTCGCCGGCGTAGGCGGGGTTGGTTATGCTGTCTACGTTGTAGACGATGTTTTCGCTCACGACGCCATCCCGCGCCCGGTCGTAGGCGGGGTTGGGGGCGGTTTCTTCAAAGCCAATCATGACGATGCCGATGTTGTCTGTGTCGTGAACGGTGTTGCGGCTGATGGTGAAGTTTTCGATGTTGCCGTTGACGACGAGGGCTTCGCTAGAGCCGAGAATCAGATCGTGCAGATGGTTGCTGTCTATGATGATGTCGTGGATGGAGGCGGGGGCCTGGTCGCCGTAGAAGGCGATGCCGTGGGCGTCAGCTCCCAGCAAGTCGCCGTCAACGGGGGCGTGGGTTTCGATGTGGTGGATGTGGTTTTCGCGTAGTTGGATGTGATGGGATGTGCCGGAAACGGCGATGCCCATGGGCACGGCGTCGGGTGTGGCAGTGGTGTAGTTACGAATTTCCAGTCCTTTGATGATGAGGTAGCTTTGGTTGGCGATGTCTATGCCGATGTCGCCATCGGGGTTGGCGAGACCTGTGCCGTCGAGTACGGCCGTTTCCCCCCCATAGTTCTCAAATGTCACATACCCGCCCGCTTCTGACCCGGAAACAGTGATGAATACAGCTTCATTGTACACGCCGCCGCGAATAAACACTGTGTCCCCGGCCGAAACCGTGTCGGCGGCATGTTGAATGGTGCGCCACGGCTGCGTTATGCTGCCCGGATTGGCATCATCGCCGTCTGTGGCCACATAATACACAGCGCCATCAGCTTCAACCGATTGGCAGCCTATCATCATCGCCCAAGTTAATAAAATAATAGCAGACCAGGCTGCGATTGTTTGTATGGTTTGTTTTTTCATAGTTGTATCTCCATCCCCCAAAGCATATGGTATGATTGATTGAAAGAAAAGGAAAAGAGGATGTGTGGTTGTATTAGAAGACAACCTGTTGTTTGATACAAATAATAAGAGTAACCGTTCAGCCCAGAAGTGACTATCACCTGGGCGCTTGCTAATAGGAGAGGTGCATGATGGCAGATTATCCGGAGATACCTAAAGAAAAAGGAAATAAGCGGACTTTTTTGTGGTTGGGGTGCGGTGTAGTAGCCGCTGTCTTTTTGTGCATTGGTTTGGTTGTGGCGGCGACAACCGGTATTTTTGCGCTGGCTTTTGGTTCTATCAAGTCATCCGATGTGTATCAACAGGCAATGAGTGAGGTGACAACAAATCCGCAGGCGTTGAATGCGTTAGGCCAACCCATTGAGGCGGGCTGGCTTGTTTCCGGCGATGTTTCCATCAATGGCGCATCAGGCGATGCCAGTTTGTCAATTCCGGTTTCCGGGCCAAAGGGTAAAGGGACGCTTTATGCGGAAGCGACAAAATCGGCTGGAACCTGGCAGTTTGGCTTGCTGCAACTGCGGGTGGATGGACAACCGGACATCATTGACTTGCTGCCAGGAACGGGGAAGTAGGTGATGGATATGTTTCCGCAGGTGAAAACGGCCGTTATCCAGGCCGCGCCCATTTTATTTGATCGTGAGGCATCCGCTGCTAAAGCATGTGACTTAACGGCTGAGGCCGCCGCTGAGGGCGCGCAGCTCATCCTTTTCCCCGAAGCCTTCATCCCCGCCTACCCGCGCGGATTGAGTTTTGGCACAGTCGTTGGCAGCCGCAGCCCGGAAGGCCGGCTTACCTGGGAGCGTTACTGGGTTAACAGTGTTGATATACCCGGCCCGACTACGCAGCTCCTCGGCGCAGCCGCCAAGGCGGCTAACGCCTATCTAGCCATCGGCGTCATCGAACGCGACACTCAATTTAGCGGAGGAACGCTGTACTGCACCCTCCTTTACTTTGGCCCCGATGGCTCGTTATTGGGCAAACATCGCAAACTCAAACCCACCGCCGCCGAACGGCTCATCTGGGGGGAAGGAGATGGCAGCACGCTCACGGTTTTGGATACGCCGTTGGGCAAAATGGGGGGGCTCATTTGCTGGGAAAATTATATGCCCCTGGCACGGATGGCGATGTACAGCAAGGGCGTTGAACTGTATTTGGCGCCAACGGCCGATTCCCGCGATACCTGGCAAGCCACGCTGCGCCACATCGCCTGCGAGGGACGCTGCTTTGTTCTTGGCTGCAACCAGTTTGTGACCAAAGCTATGTATCCGCTTGATTTGCCTGGTATCGAGGATTTGGCCGACCAGCCAGAAATTATGTGTCGCGGCGGCAGCGTCATCATCTCGCCGTTGGGGGAAATTTTGGCCGGGCCGTTGTATGATGAAGAAGGAATTCTTTATGCCACGCTGGATTTGGCAGATGTGGCGCGGGGCAAGCTGGATTTTGATGTGACGGGCCATTACGCCCGCCCGGATCTGTTTCAACTCATTGTGAACGAACGGGAGGTGACGGCCGTTTCCCACCAATTTTCACCCATAACATAACTATCCCTGGTCGAGCATATGTGACAGGAGTAAGGTTGAGTCAGCGTGTGTGGTCTGATACAATGCTTGTGAGTATGTTAAACATAGCTTTACCCAGAATTACATCAAAAACCAAATGGCCCAACACGAAAACTCGCAGACGCATGGGTTTTTCAACAGGGAATAATTATGCTGCCTCCTGATGCTTATCGTATCCTTGTTGTTGATGATAGCGAAATGATTGTACGATTGGTTGCCACTGCGCTGAAAGAGGCTAATTTTCAGGTATCTACTGCTTTATCTGGGGAGGAGGCACTGGAGCTGATTGGGCGTTTTGGGCTGCCCCATCTGGCATTGGTAGACATCAATATGCCTCCGGGGATGGATGGATTTGAATTTTGTGAAACCGTCCATCAATTTAGCGATTTGCCCATCATCATGCTTACAGCCATTGATCACGAAGATACGATTATCCAGGCCATTGACCAGTTTGCCGAAGATTACATCACCAAACCATTTAACACAGGAGAATTGGTTGCTCGTGTGCGGCGCGTGTTGCGGCGAATTGGTGATTTTACCTATACGCTGGCTCCGATTACGCAGGTTGATGAACGTTTGTCCATTGATTTTCCAGGACGAAAAGTTATTGTAAATGGTGAGGAAAATTCTCTTACCCCTACAGAAGCCAAATTACTCTACATCCTTCTACGTGCAGCCGGACGTACTGTGACTATTGATTTTTTACTGCGTCGTTTATGGCCGCTGGAAAAGGCGAATGAGGATAGATTGCGTGTTTATGTTCACCGGCTGCGGCGAAAAATTGAAGCTGATGGGGGGCAACAATACATCTCATCCCAACGCGGCATTGGTTACTCTTTTCTCGTTTTATCCGGTGTTCGGCCCAACTAAATTCATTCACTTGCACCCTTGTTAGGAAGTTAGTACTATTCTCTCAATCTTTCTTTGTTGAGATATTTTGATGATAGAGCCTTCTCCCCTGAAAAAAGTGATTTTAGCTATAGATGATAACCTGTACACGCTCCGGATTGTGCAACATACGCTGGAGCAGGCAGGGTATAAGGTGCTTACGGCCGTTTCCGGTGAAGAAGCGTTAAATATCATTACAGAACATGGGCTGCCCCATCTGGTTGTGGTAGACATTCATATGCCGCCGGGCATGAGCGGCTTTGAGTTTTGCCGGACAGTTCATCAATTTAGTGATTTACCCGCGATTATGTTAACGGCCGTTAACGAAGAAGCCACCATCATCGAAGGATTAGACGAACACGCCGAAGATTACATCATCAAACCCTTCAGCCCCGCCGAACTCGTCGCCCGTGTCAAACGTGTTTTGCGGCGGATGGGCGACTTTGCCTACACCCTGGCCCCCCTTACCCAGGTTGACGAACGACTTACCATCAACTTCCCGGCGCGCAAAGCCATCGTCAATGACAAACCCGTCTCCCTTACCCCCACAGAGACAAAACTCCTCTACATTCTCATGCGAAACGCCGGCCAGACTGTCACCACCGACTTCATCATTCGTCGTATCTGGCCGCTAGAACCCGCCTTCGAAGATCGGCTTCACGTTCATATGCACCGCCTCCGCCGTAAAATCGAAGACAAGACCCACCCCCGCTACATCGTTTCTGAACGCGGTTCCGGTTACATCTTTCGGGCTGGGTAAACAGCGTTTGGAACTGATTTGCGCAGGAGACGCCACGCGGCGCGGTCGCACCACCAATAAATGAAAACCGTAGCGCGATTTGGTAAAGGGTGCATTTCAAATGAGTTGAGAAAAGTGCGTGTTTCGGGAATTGGAATTCCCGAAACGTTGAGCCAAGTATCGGGAATTCCAA
>JANTHP010000038.1 GCA_024762395.1 Anaerolineae bacterium
GCGATGGCGTGGGTGAAGGACAAAATGGATGTGCCTAACACGACGCCGGGCACGACGAGCGGCCCCAGCATGAGCATGTACATGAACTCTTTGCCGACGAATTTTTCGCGCACGAAGAGGAAGGCGTTGTTGACGCCGAGGAGGATGGAGATGATGGTTACGGCCGTTGCCACTTTCAGACTGGTAGCGACGGCCGTCATCATGCGCACATCGTCAAACAGCCCCACCCGATCCGGCGTACTCGACGAAAACCAATCCAGCGTAAACCCCATCCAGGGAAAAGAAGCCGTATCATTGTTGTTAAACGCCAAAATAAACGTGATGATCAACGGGCCGGCGGTAAAAAGCAAAATCAGCGTAATGTAACTGTAGTAAAACCAATAGCTGACGGATTTGAGTTTGTTTTTTACAGTAAACATCTTACATCGCCTCCGCCATATCCTGCTTGGTGATTTTGAGCGTGATCCAAACCAGCAGGACGGAAAAAGTCAGCAGAATAACGCCAAAAGCCGCCCCCTGATTCTGATTGAAGCGGACGATAAACTGATTGTAGATATTTTCTGTAAACCACAAGCTGTTTTTGCCGCCCAGCAGCGTCACCGTGACATAGTTCCCCAAATTGAGCATAAACACCATCGTGCTGCCCACCATAATACCCGGCCCGGCATGAGGAATAATTACCTCGCGCATGGTAGACCAGAAGTTGCCGCCCAAATCATATGCCGCTTCAATCAGGCTGTCGTCGAGCGAATCGAGCGAATTTATGATGGGAATAATCATAAACAGCATGGAGGTGTAGACCAAACCGATGACGATGGTGCCGTTTCGGTAGAGGAATTCGATATTGTGCGACGTGATGCCGACCGCTTGCAGCAGGTAGCTGATGACGCCTGTCTCGCGCATTAACACCATCCAGGCAAACGCCCGAATCAGCTCCGAAATCCAGTAGGGGAGAACGATGGAGAGCAGCAGGATGGCTTTCATCTTTTTGCCCAGAATTTTGGTGATGATGAAGGCGGTGGGAAAGGCGATGAGCAGGGTCAAGATGGTGGTAAAAATGGCGTACAACGCCGTGCGCCAGAAGACGCGGCGGTACAGGTCGCTGCCGAAAAATTTGGCATAATTCCCCAACGTCAGTTCGCCGGAGCGATGGTCTACAAAGGAAAGGCCAAACAGCTTAATGTGGGGAATCACAAATAGAACGCCAATCCATAACAGATAGGGAATTAGAACAAGCCATAATCGGCCGGATTTTTTTAGTTTTGCTGACATGCCGCTTACTCCTTCCCCTCGGTTGGGGGTTCGATGTGGCGGAACGCATTGGCCGCCGCCCGTCCCCAGGACAAGGTTACGGTGTCGTTGACGGCGATGGCGGGAGCTTGTTCTGTATGCTGGAATTTGACGTTGATGCTCAGGGGAATGGCGCTTTCGGTTAGCTGCACGACGACGAGGGAGTGGGCGCCGTCGAAGTTGATCTCTTTGATCTGGCCGACGATGCCGGATGCTTGTTTGCCCAACTGCAAATGAATCATTTCGGGGCGGATGAAGAGGTCTATGTCGTCGCCGGGAGCCAATTCTTCCCCAATGCGGGCGACGGAGAGCAGCCCGCCGATTTCAACTTGACAGGTCTGGTCGTCTATGAGTTTGACGACACGGCCGTGATTCAACCGATTATTCTCCCCCACAAAAGAGGCCACAAAATGGGTCGCCGGTTCGCGGTAAAGAATGTCGGGCGAGGCCACCTGCTCCAGCTTACCAAAGTTGATGACGGCTACGGTGTCGGACATGGCCAGGGCGATGGTCTGGTCGTGGGTGATGTACATGAAGGTCGTCCCCATGCGGGCTTGCAGCCGCTTGAGTTCCAGCTTCATGTCCTGACGCAGTTTCAAGTCGAGGGCGGAAAGCGGCTCGTCCAGCAGCAGGACGGTGGGGTCAAGCACCAGACTGCGCGCCAGGGCGACTCGCTGCTGCTGCCCGCCGGATAGCTGGCTGATTTTGCGTTTGTTCAGTCCTTTCAAGTCTACCCGCGCCAGCACGTCGTTGGCCATCCGTTCCATCTCGGCCTTGCTGATGCCGCCGCGGCGGCGCAGGCCGAAGGTGACGTTGTCAAGGACGTTCATCATGGGAAAGAGGGCTAATCTTTGGAAGACGAGGTTGCACGGCCGTTTGTTGGCCGGTACGTCGTTGATGCGCTGTCCGCCAATGAACATATCCCCCGCAGTCGGCGTTTCAAACCCGGCAATCATGCGTAAAACGGTGGTTTTCCCGCTGGCGGAAGGGCCTAAGACGGAAAAAAAGCTCCCTTTGGGCACGTCGAAACTTACATTGTTGACGGCCGTTAAATTCCCCCACCGTTTCGTAAGATTAACAACTGATACATCAATTTCCTGTGTCATAACCGCCTCTCCTTCGGCAGCTAGAATATGGAGCTAGAACTAGAGGGCGGACGACGTTCCCTCTAGTCTAGCTCTTGCTCTAGCTTGGTTTACTGAGCCGCTTTCAATTGTTCTTCCACATCCGCTTCGATGTCCGTCGCGTAGTCCGGTTTGGGGAAGTACCAGTTAATGCTTGCCATCTTTTCCGGCGGCAAACTTTCGGCGACTAAGGCCGCCAATTCAGGCGAAGCCGCATCCGCAGCGCCGGCCGACGCGGTCTGATAACCGGTCTGATTCACGATCACGGCCGCATTTTCCGGGGCAAGGATAAAGTTGATCCATTGGTAGGCGGCATCCACATTCTCTGCACCGGCCGAAATAGCCAATGTGTCATACCAACCCACCGCACCTTCCTTGGGCACAACATATTTGAATTTGGGGTCTTCCAAACTCATTGACCAGGCGGAAGCGTCCCAACTCGACGCCACCCAGACCTCTTCCTTCTTCAACAAATCTTCGATCTGCTGGCGGGAATCCCAATACACGCGCACATACGGCTTGCACTCGACCAATTTGTCCAGAACCTGGTCCATCACGTCGCGGTACGCAGCTTCATCTTTAACCGCTTCGGCCGGATCAAGCCCCAGAGCGTACGCAAACATGTACAAGGTGTCGTATTTTGAACGGTAGCTGATCCGTCCTTCGTACTGCGGATCGCACAAATCCAGATAGCTTTCACCGGCGTCGGGCGCTTTTTCCGTGTTCACGATCATCGCCGTCGTTCCCCAGACAAAGGGGATGGCGTACGGTTTGCCCTCATAAGTGGAGCCTTCCAGAATGGCGTCCAAACTTTCGTTGATCTGATCGGTGTTGACTTTGGATAGATCAATGGGTTGATAAATGCCTTGATCGGCTTGCGCGGTGGCAACGTAGCTGAGAGTCGGCGAAACCAAATCATAGCCAACACCTTTCGTGGCGGCCATCTTGGCGATCAGTTCGTTGTTGTCGCCAATGTAGCTAATCTCGACGTCAATGCCTGTTTCTTCGGTGAATTTGTTGACGAGTTCTTCGGGGGCATATCCTTCCCAGGTCAGCATACGCAGCACGCCGCCGGATTCCGGGGCGGCTTCTTCTGGAGCGGCGGCTTCTTCGGCGGGAGCGTCTGCGGCGGGGGCGGCGGCTTCAGGCGCGGCCGGTTCATTTGAGCCGCAAGAGACCAGCGCCAGGCTAAAGACGACAAGCATCATAATCATAAAAAATCTGCGTTTCATTCGTTTCTCTCCTTAATTTTATCCAATTAGAAACTAATCAATTGTCAATCGTGAATTGTCAATTGTGAACTGGAAGCCTTATTCACCATTCACAATTTACCATTTACAATTTCAGCGACAGTTTTTTGTCGATAGGGGCGCCGTTAGCGCCTACGCTTCTCCTAAAAACTATCTGACAACAAACTATTTACATAACTTTTCTGTGGCAGCACCTCCTTGTAAGAAATAATTCTAAATGCCTTGTTCCGCCAAGCGACAAGGACTTTCCTTCTTGGTGATTGGTATATTCCATATCTATTTGGTATATACCAGAAGTGAATTAAGTGTATGCCATAACAATTGGCTTGTCAAAATATTCAAGGCGCTAACCGGGCCGATCGAAAAGTTATCGAATGGCGAAGAGAGGAAAACGCTCAAGCGGGAATAGAGCTTGCTTTATGCCGACCTTGAAAAGCCTGATCCCTAAAGTCTAGCGCATGTTTGATCTGGCCGGGCATAGCGACCGGCCAGATGTGTTCCACTACGAGGTTCGGAGAAAGATGGTTGAGGATGAGATTGGCGTTTACGCACCGACATCTACAAAAAAGTTGGCGATTATCATGAATTGCGAATTGCGAACAAGTCCTCCAGTTCACAATTCGCAATTTTTTGCCAGCATAGTCTGGCAAAAGACGTAGTCCCTATCAAGACCAATATGTAAGATTTTCATTCTATCGTCGTTATCTTATGCGCCCGTTCAAACCGCCCGGCCTCATGCCCGCTTAACTGTGCCAGAGCGAGAGTGATCAGTTGGGCGGGGAGAATCTCCAGAATGGGAGCGGCAATTCCCGGCGTTGACGGCAGGATAAACGCATCCAGGTCGGCGGCTGGCCCAACCAGCGCCGCCCGACCGCCGTCGGCATTGATGTCGGCAGCCAAACGACGATTGAGTACGGCCGTTGCCGCAGGGCCAGTATAAACCAGCACAAACTGGCGCGGGTTAATCATCTCTAACGGGCCGTGCCGGAAGGCCGCGCTGCTCATCCCCTCCGCCGGGAAATGGGCTGATTCTTTCGTGGTCAAAGCGGCCGTGCCCACAGCCGCCAGCGAAGGCCCGCGCCCGACGAAGGTGATTTGCCGAATGCCGGTCAACCGCTCACACAAAAGGGCGACATGCTTCTCCCAGGCAGAGAGGTAAGCGGCAGCCAAATCGGCCGTCGGCGCCAATTCAGCCAGGACGCCAGATGGGGAACGGCCGGTCAGCGCATCTCCCAGCCAGGCTAAAGCGGCCAACGCGGTCGAGTACGTTTTGCACGAGACTGAAAATTCCTCCCCGGCCCGCGTGAAAACGGCCGCATCCGCCTGGGCGGCCAAAGGGCTGTCGGGGCTGTTGGTGACGGCGATCAGCGGTGCGCGGCCTTTTGTTTGCGCCAACAGTTGAATGATTTCGGCGCTGCGGCCTGATTGGGAAACGGCAATGATCAGCGTTTTGGGTTCCAGCAAGGCGGGAGCGTAATGGATCAGTTCGGACGTTTCGATCATTTGGGCGGTCAGGCCGCGGCCGATTAACGTGAGCAGCAACGGGTGTAAAGCGTGGTAAGACGATCCCATGCCGGTAAGAACGATCCGGCGCAAGCTGCCCGACAGCAGCCGCCGGGAAAACGAGCGCAGCGCAGCGGTCTGAGCCAGACCGGCGAGGGTGTCGCGCAGCGCCTGGGGCTGGGCCAAAATATCTTGCAGGTACGGATTGGCAGAAAGGTCGTGTGTCATGGTTGATACGCTCCAAATTTGTGCAGCCAGGCTGCGGCTGCGCCCAAAATGCCGCTGTTCGCGCCCAACACGGCCGTTACCACACTCGTTTTTTCGTATGGAACCAGGCCGCAGGATGAGTGGATGGTTTCTTGAATTTTGGCGGCGAACAGCGGGTAGCTGCCCATCATCCCGCCGCCCAAAGCGATGACGTCAGGCATGAACAGGGTGATGAGGTTGGCCAGCCCGATGCCCAGGTAATAGCCTTCGCGGGCAATAGCCGTCCGCGAAAACGCATCCTCCCGCGCACAAATCTCCCGCGCCGAGATGTCCTCTGGCACAGCCAACCCATCCGGGGCATTCTCGCTGAACCAGTGCGCCATTGCCGCGCCGCCAGCCAGACTTTCCCAACAGCCGCGCGCGCCGCAGTAACAGGCCGGGCCATGCAAATCAATGACGTGATGCCCGATTTCCGGGTGCGCCCCAGCCGCGCCGCGATAGAGACGGCCGTCAACCACCATTCCCCCGCCAATGCCCGTGCTGACCGTTACATAGATAAAACGACTGATCCCTTTTCCCGCGCCCCAGGCCGATTCCGCCAGCGCCGCCGCATCGGCGTCATTTTCCAGAACGACGGGAACGCCAAAGCGGTCAGCCAGCGCTTGCGCGATGCTGCCGCCTTCCCAGCCCGGTAAAAACGCCACGTTCCCGATTTTGCCAGCGATGGGGTCTACCGGGCCGGTGCAGCCAACGCCGATGCCTCGCATTTTGTCGCCGGTTTCCGCCTCGGTTTGCCGCAATACGGCCGTTATCCGCTTAACGGCAGCGGCAAACCCCTGTTTGGCGTCTGTAGGAAATTGGGTGTGGGCGAGCAGACGGCCGTTCTCCGCCGCCATCCCCACCGCGATCTTCGTGCCGCCAATGTCCACCGCCCCAATCACGCCTTCACCGCCCCTTCCGTCATGCCCGAAATGAACTGCCGCTGCATCAACAAAAAGACAATCACCATCGGCAGCGCCGTCACCGTCGTTCCGGCCATCACCTCGCCCCAATTAGACGTATTCCGCATCTGCATTTGCGCCAAGCCCAGCGGCAGCGTATACAATTCATTCGAGCTGAGGATCAGGCGCGGCCACAAAAAGTCGTTCCACACGCCCATGAACGTAAAAATAATCAGCGTAGCAATCCCCGGCAGCGCCAACGGCGCAACCACGCGGAAAAAGACGCCTAACTCATTGCATCCGTCAATACGGGCAGCGTCTAAAAGCTCGTCGGGAATAGAGCGCATAAATTGGCGCATGAGAAAAATGCCAAACACACTCGTCAACTGCGGCGCAATCAAACCCATGTAGCTGTCAACCCAGCCCAGCGAGGACATGATTTTGTAGATAGGAATGAGATTGACCTGAAAGGGAACCATTAAGCCCAGCAGCAGTAGGAAAAATATCGTATCCCGTCCCGGAAAGCGAAACTTGGCAAAAGCATACCCGGCCAGCGTGTCAAAGAAAACATGGCTCACGGTAACAATAACCGCCACCAATACGCTGTTCAGCAAATAGCGGGGAAAGGGAATGCGGGTGAAAACGGCAATGAAATTATCCCAAATCAGCGGATCGGGCAGCCACTGCGGCGGCGAAGCAAAAATAAACGGCTCCATCTTCAACGCCGATGAGACCATCCAGTAAAAAGGCAGCGCCATTAACAACGCCGAAACAATCAAAACGGCATACACCAGGCCGCGTCCCGTGACATGTTTGAGTGATTTGCGATGGGCAGCCATATCAATCTTTTTCCATGAAAAAACGCCATTGAATCAGCGAGAAAATGATCAGGATAATAAATAGAACGTAGGCGATGGCGGAGGCATACCCCAACCGTAAATCAATAAAACGCGAGTACAAATAGTAAACCAGCGTGGTAGTGCTGTAAACCGGCCCGCCGGAGGTCATCACGAAAACCTGGTCAAAAACCTGGTAGCTTTCAATGATGCCGATCACGTAAACAAAGAACAGAACCGGCCGTAAAGCGGGGAGGGTGATGTACCAGAATTTGCGACGGCCGTCAGCGCCATCTATCGCCGCCGCATCATACAACTCTTTGGGGATGTTTTGCAGCGCCGCCAGGAAAATGACCATCTCAAAACCAAATCCCTGCCACACGCTGGCGATGACAATGGACATCATCGCCCACTGCGGGTCGGATAACCAGCCGATTGGCTTCAACCCCAGGGCGGCTAACCCGATGTTCAGCAGCCCATTGCGGTTGTACAACATGCGCCAGATGGTCGCCACCACCACCAGCGAGGTCATAACCGGCAAAAAGTAGGCGGTGCGAAAGAGGGCCTGAAAGCGAACTTTTTGATTAAGCAGCAGCGCCGTCAATAACCCTAATGTGGGGCCAATCAACATGCCAAAAAATACAAAAAAGGTTGTGTTTTTTAAGGCGTGCCGGAAAATCTTGTCGCCGGTTATCAGCTTGACGTAGTTGTCCAAACCGACAAATCGGGGCGGCTGGATGCCGTTGTATTCGTTGAAACTCCACCAGAAAGAGGTGACCATAGGGATAAGCAGAAAGATGATGGCGGCCAGAACCGGCACGGCGATGAACAGGTAGGCCAGGCCGTGTTTGCGTATACCTCTGATAAATGCGGGCACACTTAACGATGACATGGTTTAATGAAAATAGGGAGATTGGAGATGATAAGTCTCCAATCTCCAGTCTCCAATCTCTTATTTCGACAACAAAGCATCAACTTCTACAGCGGCGGCGTCCAACGAATCTTGTACCGGTTCGCCCAACGCGACCTGTTCCATCGCCACGGTGAAAGCGGCGTCAATGTCGTTCCATTGGCGCACGTAGGGGAAGGGGGTGGCTGTCTCCATCGCCTGTAGAAAAACGGACAGGGTTTGCTGATCGCCAAAATAAGGATCGGCGGCGTTAACGGCGTCGCTTTCCAGGGCAGCCAGCAAGGCCGGGGCCGCGCCGGCATTTTCAAAGACGCCGGTCTGATTTTCCAGCGTCATGGCGTACTCGATGAAGCGCCAGGCGGCTTCCTGGTTGTCGGATTTGGCAGGGATGGCTAACCCGGTGCCGCCCATGTAGGAGCCGGGACCGGCAGCGCCGGCCGGATGGGGGGCGACGCGCCATTGTCCTGCCATTTCCGGGGCGGCGTCTTTCATGATGCCCATGTAGTAAGCGCCGTCAGAGAACATGGCGATACGGCCGTCTTTCAACCCCGGCGTCACTTCCCATCCCTCATCAGTTGACCAGTAATAGGCCGAGCCATCCTGCACCATACCGGCATAGAACGCAATCGCTTCTACGGCCTCCGGCGAGTTGAAGGCCGCGGCGGTATTGTCTTCATTCAAAATGGAGGCTCCATTTTCGTACAAAAACTGGGCTGCATGGAAGGTGTCGGCCATAAAAGCGTACTGCCCCTTGCCATTTGCCGCCAACTGCCCGGCGACATCGCTCAACTCAGCCCAGGTTGTAGGCACATCCAGCCCCATCTCATCGAGCAAATCGGCGCGGTAATACAGGGCGTACACGTCGAAATCGTAGAGCATCGCCAGAATCTGGTCGTCGTAACGCATGGCCTCCAACGCGCCGGCGGCATACGCTTCGTCCAGAGGGACGCCGTTCAATTTGCCGTTAGCCATCGGCGACAAATCGGCAAATGCGCCCAGCGGCGCGTAGGTGGGCAGCCAGGTCATGTCCAGCGTCACCACGTCCGGCACTTCGCCGCCGGTGAGGACGACGTTCATTTTTTCCAGCATCGTATCCCAATCCAGCGACTGGACTTCAACTTTCACGTCAGGATTCGCGGACTCAAACGCGGCCACGATGGGCACAATGGGGGAAGATTCGCCGTAATAATCCCAAACGGTGATGGTGACGGGTTCAACGGCCGTTGCCGCAGGTTGTTCTTCAGTGGCCGGAGCAGTATCGCCGCTGCTGGCCGCCGGTTCAGCCGGAGCCGCACCGCCGCCGCAGGCGGTCAGAGCCATCACGATTAACAAAGCGAGTAACATGAATAAAACGGTTCTTTTGGTTGGCATTTTCTCGTCTCCTTTTAATTTGCCATTGTCATTTAGCGTCCTGAAAACACAGGAACGCCATTGAACGTGCCGCCTACCAGCGGCAGGCAGCGATAACGCCGTCGTAGGCTTCGATTGACAGCTCCCAGCCGTTCCCCTTGAGTTCCAAAGGCCGGCTGCCCAACTGCGTGATCCGGTCGGCGGACTGCAAGCGGCGGCGCATAGACACGGTTACAGTTTGCGGCTCCGGGCTGTGGTTTACCAGGATAACGCAGCCGCGTCCCCGCCCTGCGAGGAGGGACGCTTCGACTGAGGGATGATTGGTCCACACTTCTGGCTGAACACCGGCCCACTGCCATAAGGCGCGGTAAAGTTTGTAGGTCGGTTCGTTATTTTCAAAAGCCGACGGCCGTTTCGCCAGATAATGCTCGATGGGGTAGGCAGACAGCAAAGTTTTGCCCTTGCCAATTGTATGTGTGATGAGGGCAGGACGGCCGTCTTGATCCACGCCAATCACCTCGCCGTCAGCCACATCCACCGTCGCCGGCCACTGCCGCAAACTGCCGCTGTCGGCGCGATAATTAAATGATTCGCCCGCTTCCAGGTCGCCAAAAGGTTGGGTCAGGGTGATGGTTATTTCCTCAGCGGGAACGTGGTCGCGCAAACTGGCGCCAAACAAATCGGCCATGTCCGGGATGGCGGCATCGGCGCAGAGGGAGGCGTACAACGTCCCGCCGGCGGCCACATACGCCCGCGCCTCGTCCCAAAATGTCGTGTGAATGTGAACTAAATTGTATTCGGTACTGGTGAGCGGCGAGGGCAGCAGCAGCAAGGGATAAGATTGCCAATCAGTGTATTCTCTAGGCAATGCGACTTTCAGACCGGCGCGACGGCCGTTAATAAACGCAGACAGGAGCGATCCCATCAGCCAATCGTTTTCTTCGTCGCTGTTATAGGCCGTTTCGTCCTGCACCGACACGTAGGGAATCGTGCCGGGGTCGGTGCGTCCCAGGCGAGAAAAGTCGCCGTGCGGCTTCGCCCATTCATGCGGCACGATCAGCGCCGCTTCGGCCGCCGCCGGTTCCACCCCGTCCAGGTCTAGCTTTGCCAAAATCCGGCTAAAATCACGCAGTTCCCTTCCCGACGGCCGATCCTGCCGATCCCAGGTGGTGAGGCCGAACTGGGTTTCATGCGGGGCGCGCAAATAAGGCGTGCGCCGGAACGTCTCCGGCGCGGCGTCGGTGTAACACCAGGGGATGAAGCCATTGGCTCCCGCCGCCAGCGCCGAGTACATGGAGACGCGATCATACAAGCCGATCAATTCGGGGTTGTATTGGGCCGAGGATGCGCCTAACTCGTGAATCATTAACGGCCGTCCCGCCGCCGATGAGAGTGCCGTTTGAAACGCGCCGCAGTACGTACTCCGTTCCGACAACATCGGGTCAGGAAAGAGCTTAAAATGGTAGATGGGGTACGGGTGCGCGGTGAAGAAGTCCACTTCGGCGGCAATATTATCGGGGCGGAAGGGGCCGTGGAACAGGTCTTGCATGTCCGTGCCCACGCAGAGAAGATGTTCCGGGTCATGTCGCCGCAGCGCCCCGGCGATGAGCCGTGTCCAGTTGATAGCCATGTCGTCGCTGGTGTCATCGGCCACAATCCAGAAAGGGGGTTCGTCGGTCAGATCCCAGGCCAAAATGGCTGGTTCGCCCCTGTAGCGACGGCCGAATTCAGCGGCGTGATTGGTTTGTAAGCGCAGCATGGCGGCGTCGTTGTGAGGGTGACGGCCGTTACGCCAGGGCACATCCCAATACGCCTCACCTACCTCGTTACCAATGAAAAGGGTCGGGTGCAGATAAATGGCATATTTGTGCGCCAACTCTACGAAAAAATCGAATTGGCGGAATGCTTCCGGGTTGTAATCGCCGGGACGCGGTTCAAACCAACCCCAAAACAGATCGAAGCGCATGATATTGCAGCCCAAATTGCGCATTTTAGCAAAATCCGCTTCGATACCGGCTTCATCCCACCCAAGCGGCCAGCGCAAAGCCGCTTTGGCCGGCACCCAATGCGCGCCCACGGGGATAAACCGCCGGCCGTTGGCCGAGAAATAGGTTCCGTTTAACGTGACTGGTTGCAAGGTCATTGGCGTATGCACTCCTGAATATAGGTCTTGTTATCAAGATGTCAGTACAAGCTGTGTTAAAAAAAGAGGCTCTTTCAGATTTCGTAGATTTGCCGTGAAACGTGATGCGTGAAACGTGAATTTTCTCTGGTCACGCATCACGTTTCACGTTTCACGCCATGATTACCCCATGAATTCCCAAAGACCCAAAAAAGTCAGTCCCTTTTTATTTGAGATGTCAGGCTGCGTGAAAAGTGACGTTTGCCCACATCCCCTTCACGAAAATGAAAGTAAAAACGGCCGCGCCCGCCGCAAGTAACCGACCAGGTATATTCCACCGGCTCGCCATTGGCGGTAAACCCGACAATCTCGCTCAAAATCGCCGGCGATCCGGCTTCCACTTCCAACAAGGCGGCTTCGTGGTCGGTGAGGATGGTTGGTTCCATTGTCTGATCCAGGCCGACAATGCTGACGTGATAGCGGGTTTTGAGGAAGGCGTAGAGCGATTCCTGGCTGAGATCGGCCTGCGCCAATTCAGGAAAGCGGGCCTGGGGCAGGTAGGTGGTTTCCAGCATGAGGGGCTGGTTATCCACCAGGCGCACCCGGACGAGTTTGTAAACGGCCGTATCCGGTTCCAACGACAAATGATGGGCGGCTTCGACGGGGGCGGGCAGCGTCTGCAGAGAAATTACCCGGCTGCCGGGCACGCGCCCAATCTGCTCCATGTTTTTGGTGAAGCTGAGTTCGCTGGGATAAATTTGGGCTTCGCTGGAATTGGCGACGAACGTCCCCACCCCGTGCCGGCGCACCAGCAAACCGTCCCGCTCCAAATCGTCTATGGCCCGCCGCACAGTTAGGCGGCTGACGCCGTACAAATCGCTCAGTTCCCATTCTGAGGGGACTATTTCGCCCGGCTTAAACTGCCCCTCTTGAATCAGCGTTCTGAGATTCTCAATGATCTGGTGGTATAACGGCGTTTTGTTCCGCCGGTCAATTTTGATAAGTGCTTCTCGGTTAAGCATAACTTTTTTGTTTAGGATATATAGATGTCAATACAAGTATATTTACAAACACAAGGCTTGTCAAGCAAATCATGGCAGTAACAGCCGGTTTAGTGTCATCTGTAAAGCATTCAAATTTGGAATAGTCAATCCCCAGATCCCCTTTGCAACTCCTTCAGAACTCCTTCAGAACTTCTTCAGAACTTAATCCTATCATTTGGAAAACAATAAATGAGAGGAAAAATAAATGAAACAAAGAATTGTCGTCATTGATGTATTACGCGGGTTTGCGCTGTTGGGCATTTTGTTGATGAACATGTCCAGTTTTGCCATGCCGAATATGGCCTATTTCAACCCGACGGTTTACGGTGGGAACGATGTGTGGAACCGGCTGGTCTTTAGTCTAAGCCACATTTTTGCCGACCAGAAAATGATGGCGCTGTTTTCGATGCTGTTCGGCGCGTCGGTCATGTTGGTTACGAGCAACCTGGAAAAACGCGGACAGTCGCCGTTTGGATTCCATTACATTCGTAATTTCTGGCTGTTGATCTTTGGCTTGCTGCACTCGGTTTTAATTTGGGATGGAGATATTTTACTGATTTATGCGCTCTGTTCGTTTGTCCTGTATTGGTTGCGGCGCATGCCGCCGAAGTGGCAGTTGGGGTTGGGGCTGCTCATCTTTTTTGTGCCATCATTGGTGAGCGCGAGCATTGGCGCCACATTTCCCTATTTGACACCGGCCGACCAGGCGTATGCAGAATCATTTTGGCAGCCGGATGAAACGGCCGTTACCACCGAACTCGCCCTTTATCGTGGCAGCTACACCGACCAACTGGCTCACCGTTTAGGTGATGACCCATCATCAGCGCCATATGCTGACGGTCAGAGTCTGGTCGAAATCAATCTATTGGTCGAATTTTTCGGGCGAGCGCTGGGGATGATGTTGGTGGGTATGGCCTTTTACTCATGGGATGTATTAACAGCCAGGCGGAGCGATGAATTTTACATCAAGATGGTACTGGCTGGTTTTGGCGTGGGGTTGCCAATGGGACTGATCAGCCTTTACCAATACACGGCGCATGATTGGAGCGCGATTTACTCGTTGTTTAACGGCCGTATTCCCAACCACATCGCCACCCCCTTCATCGTCAGCGGCTACATCGCCCTCATCATGCTGTGGAGCCGCTCAAATCAGCTTGCCAAACTGCGGGACCGGTTGGCGGCCGTGGGACGGATGGCCTTAACCAATTACATCGGCCAATCCATCATCGGAACTTTCATATTTTATGGCTTTGGTTTGGGTTTGTTTGGTTATCTTAATCGAGTGGAACAATTTCTTATTATCCTGTTGATTTGGGTGTTTCAGTTTATGTTTTCGTCCTGGTGGTTAAGTCGCTATCAATATGGCCCACTGGAATGGGTTTGGCGAATACTTAGTCATCGTTGCTGGCAACCATTGCGAATGAAGCGGATCGTGCGCGTGTATTGAATGATGGCACTTTACACCGCTGACAACTGGCTTCGGGGACAAATAGCCGTTTAGCACAAGCAGCCGGTCACGTATTCTGTAGCAAAACAACGCTTGAGGATACAGCGGGGGAAAATTTAACATCCTCAAGCGTTACTTTGATGGTACACTTTGTCACCTATGAACACATTACAAAAACAGTGCATTTTGGTCGTTGACGATGACAGGCAGATTGTGCGGCTGGTGAGGCAATATCTGGAAAAGGCGGGGTATGCCGTACTGGTGGCGTATGATGGCGAAACGGCCGTTGCCACCCTCCGCCGCGAAGAATTAGACCTGCTCATCCTCGACCTGGGCCTGCCCGACAAAGACGGTTGGGACATCACCCGTATGGTGCGGTCCGATGCCCGGTTGAGCAATTTGCCCATCATCATGCTCACCGCCCGCATCGACGACAGCGACAAAATCATCGGGCTGGAGTTGGGCGCAGATGATTACATTCCCAAGCCGTTTAATGCGCGGGAACTGGTGGCGCGGGTGCGGGCCTTGCTGCGCCGCGTGAGCATGACAACCCCCACACGCGCCAAAATCTTGCGCGTCGATGGGCTAACGCTGGATGTAGATCGACGCGAATTGACGGTAAACAGGAATCCCATCGAACTGACCCCCACCGAATATGAACTGATGCTCACCTTTATGTCCCACCCCAACACAACGTTTGACCGTGAAGAGCTGCTGGAACGCGCTTTGGGGTACGCTTACGAAGGAATGAGTCGGACATTGGATACGCACATCAAAAATTTACGGCAAAAGATAGAGGCTGATCCGAAACGGCCGTCCACCATTCAAACCGTCCATCGCGTCGGTTATCGGTTAGTAGGAGAACGAAAATGATCAACCGGTTGTGGGTTCGATTTAGTCTAGCCATTATTGGTATCGTCTTTGTCGTTACCGTGCTGCCCACCGCCAGCTTATTGTTCGTAACCGATCCTGAAGTCGTTCGTCAATCCAGAGACTACATCGAAGCGGTTGATTTGGAATCCGACCTTAATTTATCCACAAGACAAATCAACATCCTTACCGACACCTTGGCCTATGAAACCCAGGTCGAATATTTTAACGATATTCAATTTCTTCTGATTACAACAATCATCGTAGGCGTTTTAGCGGGCGGCTTATTGGGGCGGGGTTTGAGCTTGCCGATTGAGCGATTGGTTACGGCGACAAAAGCAGTTGGTTCCCGCGATTTGTCGCATCGTGTTGAAGTGCGTGGGGCACAGGAAATTCAGGACTTGGCGCATAATTTTAACCAGATGACGGCCGAATTGGCCCGATCCGAGCAGCTAAGACGCAACATGATGGCCGATGTTTCGCACGAATTGCTCACGCCGCTGACCGTCCTGCAAGGCAATCTGCGCGCCATTTTGGATGATGTGTATGAGCTGAACAAAGATGAAATCGGCACGCTGTATGCTCAAAACAAGCATTTAATCCGGCTGGTGCAAGATTTACGCCAACTGGCTCAGGTAGAAGCGGAGCAACTTCCATTTAACATGGTTCCCGTTTCCCTTAACCAACTTGCGGAAGAAGTAACGGCCGTATTTACCCAACCCGCCGCCGACAAAAAAATCACCCTGGACGCCCAGCTTGCTGACAATCTCCCATCTATCCAGGGCGATGCCGACCGTCTGCGTCAAATCTTGCACAATCTCATCGCCAACGCCCTGCGCCACACGCCTGAAAACGGCCAATTAACACTCCGAACCCAATTCACCAATAATGAAGTTTGCCTGTCCATCACCGACTCGGGGGAAGGTGTTGCGCCAGAGATGCTACCCCACGTTTTTGACCGCTTTTACCGGATGGGTGAGAGCAGCCGTCGGGACAGCGGGGGGGCGGGATTGGGGTTGGCTATTTCAAAGGCAATTGTGGAGGCACATAACGGCCGTATCACCGCATCCAGCCCCGGCAAAGGACACGGCGCTACATTTACCATAACCCTTCCGATACGCCCCCTGGCTTCCTACCGGCAATGACTTACTCGTTTTTTTACGAAACGCGACTTACTGCCAGTTTTCGATAATTTCCTTGATGGTCGCTACAAAATAATCGGCGGTGGCTCCGTCCAGGATGCGGTGGTCGAAGGTGAAGCTGATGTAGGCTAACGGCCGTATCGCAATCGCATCGTCAATCACCTTCACCCGTTTCTCAATCACGCCCGCGCCCAGAATGCCGCATTGGGGTTGGTTGATGATGGGCGAGGCAAACAGACTGCCGGATACGCCGTGATTGGTCAGCGTGAACGTGCCGCCCTGCACTTCGTCCGGTTTGAGCCGGTTGCGGCGGGCGCGATCGGCCAGGTCATTGATCGTGCGCGCCAATCCCAGGAGGTTGAGCGAGTCGGCATTTTTGATGACGGGCACAATCAGGCCGTCGTCGATGGCGGTGGCCATGCCGATGTTGATGTTGCGGTGCAGCAGAAGGCCATCGTCGCGCCAACTGCTGTTGACGCGCGGATGCTGTTTGAGTGCCTGGACGGTGGCAGCGACAAGGTAGGCGGTGTAGGTGAGTTTGGCTCCGTCTTGGGCAAATTGGGCCTTATGCGCGGCGCGGTGGGCGGCAACGGCCGTAAAATCAAACTCAAACACCGTCGTCACATGCGGGCTGGTCTGCTTGCTGCGCACCATGTGCTCGGCGATGGCGCGGCGCATGGAGGAATGAGGAATGAGGGATGAGGTCTGAGGGATGAGGGATGAGGACTGAGGTTTGAGGGGTGTTGGGACAGCGACCGGTTGTTTTTCGTTGGCTGTTGGCTGTTGTTTGTTGACTGTTTCCAGGTAGGCCAGGATGTCTTTTTTGGTGATACGGCCGTCTCTCCCCGTCCCCGTCACTAAATTCAAATCAACTTGATGCTCGCCGGCAATGCGGCCCACGACGGGGCTGATGCGGCCGGTGTAGGGGGGAGCGGGTGGCGGGGTGAGCGGGTTAGCGGGTGATGTTGTGCGGGCGGGTGGGTCGCTAACGGCCGTTGCCCCATTACTCGCCTTTGCAGCAGGAGATTTAGCTGCCGGAGCAGCGGCCGGAGCAGCAGCCGCTTCGCCCGGCTGCCCGATGACGGCCAACGGCGTACCGACGGGAACCGTTTGCCCTTCGGGAACCAAAATTTGCAGCAGCATCCCCGCCTCTTCGGCCGTCGCTTCCGTCGTCACCTTATCCGTTTCAATTTCCAGTACCGCTTCGTACTGCTCCACCGCCTCGCCCTCCGCTTTCAGCCAGCGGGCAACGGTTCCTTCAATAACGCCTTCGCCCATTTCGGGCATTGTCAATTGTGTTGCCATAAAAACTCCAGAATTAGGAATGATGAATGATGAATGCGGAATATCCATTCATCATTCATCATTCATCATTCATTTTTCGTATAAAACATCGGATAGCGCGCTGGTTCCGCCTCATTCATCAACTCATAAACGGCGTGGAAGATGTCTACCGTGTTTGGTTTAGAGAAATAGTTGCCGTCGGAGCCGAAGGAGGGGCGGTGGGCCTGGGCCGACAGGGTGCGCGGTTCAGAATCGAGCCAATGGTAGCCGCCCTGTTTTTCCAGGACTTCCTGCATCATGTAGGCCGTCGTGCCGCCGGGGACATCTTCGTCCATGAAGATGATGCGGTTGGTTTTTTGCAAGGATTGGAGGATACGGCCGTTCACATCAAACGGCAATAACGACCGCACATCAATCACCTCAATCTCAATCCCCACCTCAGCCAGCCAATCGGCCGCTTCCAGCGCCAAACGGCAGCCGGGGCCATACGTTACAATCGTCGCATCATCGCCCGCGCGTAAAACTTCCGGCACGCCAACGGGAATCGTCACCTCACCGATATTGTCGGGCAGTTTCTCCTTGAGCCGGTAGCCGCTCAACACTTCCACAATCAAGCCGGGGTCGTCCGATTTGAGCAGCGTGTTGTAAAAACCGGCCGCCTGCACCATGTTGCGCGGAACCAACACATGCACGCCGCGCACCAAACTAATCACGCCGCTCATCGGCGAGCCGGAATGCCAGACGCCTTCCAGCCGGTGGCCGCGTGTGCGCACAATGACGGGGGCCTTTTGACCGCCTTTGGTGCGCCAATGTACCGTCGCCAAATCGTCGGACATGATTTGCAGCGCGTACAAAATGTAATCGAGATATTGAATTTCGGCGATGGGCCGCAGCCCACGCAAGGCCATGCCAATCGCCTGCCCCATGATGGTTGTTTCGCGGATGCCGGTGTCGGAGACGCGCAGTTCGCCATACTTTTTCTGTAATCCGGCAAAGGATTGGTTGACGCCGCCCAACATCCCTACATCTTCGCCAAAAGCGATGACGCGCGGATCGCGGGCCAGCATCTGGTCAAAAAAGCGGTTTAACACTTGAAAACCACTCAAAATGGGCGAATCATCCGAATAAATGGGCGCGACTTCGGTCACATTTAGCGCCGACTGCCCCGATTCGCTGTACAGATGGGAGCCGACGCGCTGATGGTTGATGGCGATTTGCTTGTCTTTCCAGGCAATCAGCCGGTCACGAATGGGGATTTCGGTGTGGCGGGCGGCGATCAATGCTTTGTGAACGGCCGTAAAAATATCCCGCCGGAACACCATCTTCTTCTTTGCCAACTCATGCCGGATTTGCGACAAGGCTAACTTTTCTGGTTCGGCAGCGGCCGTTTCAATTTCCTGAATGGCTTCCACCACATCTTGACGCTCCTGATGGATGGGCAGCGTATACGCCTTCCACGCCTTCGTGCGGATATTTTCCACCGTATGTTTGGCGTTGCGCTCAATCTGGTCCAATTCGCCGGGGGTGGCGATGCGCTGCTCAATAATCCACTCGCGCATCTTGCGGATACAGTCATACTCCGCTTCCCAATCCAGCCGTTCCTGCGATTTGTATCGCTCGTGGCTGCCCGATGTGGAATGGCCCTGCGGCTGGGTCACATCCGTCACATGCACGATGGCCGGAACATGGTCGCGGCGGGCGATTTCGGCCGCCTTCGCATACGTTTCTACTAATGCCGGGTAATCCCACGCCTTTACCGTGTACAAATCATACCCTTCATCTGATCCCGGCGCGCGTTGGAAGCCGGCTAGCAGTTCCGACAAATCTCGTTTGGTCGCCTGGTATTTGCCGGGCACGGAGATGCCGTAATCGTCGTCCCAGATGGAAATGATGGCCGGCGATTTGAGGACGCCGATGGCGTTGATCGCTTCCCAGAACATCCCTTCGGCGGTGCTGGCGTTGCCGATGGTTCCCCAGGCGATTTCGTTCCCGTTTCGGGAGAATTGGGTGAATTGTTTTAGCTCATCCAATTCGCGGTAGAGGCGAGAGGCGTAGGCCAGCCCCACCAAACGGGGCATTTGCGAGCCGGTGGGGGAGATGTCGGGGGATGAGTTGTTCATTTGGGTGAGGTCGCGCCAACGGCCGTTCTCATCCAGGCTGCGGGTGGAAAAGTGGGCGTTCATCTGCCGTCCCGCCGAACTGGGGTCGGCCTGCACGTCGGTGTGGGCGTACAGTTGGGCGAATAAATGCTGGATGGTCGTCGCCCCAATGGCCATCATAAATGTCTGGTCGCGGTAATAGCCGGAGCGGAAATCGCCCTTTTGGAACGCTTTGGCCATCGCAATTTGGGGCACTTCTTTGCCATCGCCAAAAATGCCGAATTTGGCTTTGCCGCTCAGCACTTCGCGCCGCCCAATCAGGCTGGCCTGACGGCTTTGGACGGCCAACCCATAATCGCGCAGGATAACGGCCGTACTCAAATAAATCTGCTCTTTTTGTTTTTTCTCCGTTTTCTTTTCTGTATCAATCAAGGCTGTTACTCCGTTCTACACACGAAAAACCCCCAGCAGTTGGTTGGGGTACAAAAAGATACAATATATTACAAGAAACAAGCAACTCTCTTAAAGTTACTCTCAATTTTCTGTTAGTTTCGGTTAGGAGGCTTACAAATTGTCTGAAGCATGGCCGCTATTTTAGAAACAGCGCTGCGTTTCAAGGTTTGTAATTATACAGCTACCAGAGGTGACAGTCACTTACCAACATCATGGTTTTGGCTAACACCTCTGGAAAAAGTGACTGTCACCTGTATAGTTACCAAGGTTTTATTTTTGAATGGGGGTGACGCTAAAATTATCAAACTGCACGCGCACGCCGCCGGCGCCGAGGGTGCGCACTATCAGGCCGATGTCGCCTTTGTTAAAGGCGTTATCCGTAACACGCCCGACTTCCTGGTTATTGACGTAGAAAATCATGTTGGCGTCTTCAGCTTCTACTTTTAGTTTGTTGACAGTATTGAGGCCGGTGTTAACGGCCGTACTCTCCATCCAACCATCCCCTACCAACGGCTCAATCTCATCATTGCCGCCGTTGCGATAACGGCCGATCCACACATACCCATCCCCGCTAATCTCAAACAGGTAAAAATCATCGTTTTCATCGTCCACCCGGAACAACATCCCGTAGCCATTATCCAGTGGGCCGTCCACCTGCGTCGCCTCCACCTCGTAAACGCCGCTGCCAAAAGATTTTGCGGCCGTCGTCCAGATCGTCATATCATCCGCCTTCACCAGCAAATCAAAAACGCCGTCCTTGACTTCCCCCTCTACGTCAATATCGCTCCCCGTCCGCCACTCCCCCGGCGCGTCGAACGTTTCCAGAAACGGCTGGTTTCCGCCGCCGCAAGCCGCCAACCCCAACATAACCAAACTCAAAATCACAATTGCTAAAAATTTCCGCATAATAAATCCTTTCCAAAAATTCACTTCCATAGCTAATGCGCTACTTTTGCGGCTTATCCACCTTGCGGCGCGCGATTAACCTCTCTATTTCTTCAATAATTTGCGGCAAGTTGGGTTTTGTAAAGCTCAATCCTGGCGCAGGGACACGATTGCGTTTAATGTTAGGCGGCACATGCTTATGATGCGGATGCGTTGTAGCTAAAGTCGGATCGTTTGGATGTGGGAAATCATCGTACCAGTACAGTTTTTCTGCTTCTTGATATACCTCATACCCATAGGACGTAATCAATAATTCGTCAAAATCAATTTCCTCGCGCATCCGTAAACGAAAACCATTGATAAAAAACAATTCCCCCTCAGCAATCCCCGTATAAGGACTAATAGACCAAACAGTTATCGTAGAACGTATCGTATCTGGGCGGTTCAATAGCTCAGCTACAAACTGGCTATATTTGGCGACTGATCCCAGTGGATTACCAGACATGACTTAGTAAATAGGCTGAAAACGTAGCGAATCCGGGATAGTTTGCCTTTGGATTTGGGCGTCATATTTCAATTTGCGCCGCCGCCATGTCTCGTAAATCCCTTTCCATCTGCTAAAATCAGCGCGAGTTTCATCGTATTCATCATAACGTTCTAGTTGCCCATCCATAAGCGCCTGGTAAAAATTCTCGCTTAGAATGCCATATTTCTCTTCATATAACGTAAGCCGCCGTTCAAGCATCTTCATTTCGACAACAAGCTCATGAATTTTCATATTCTCACCTCGCGTGACGGAACCAGTTTACTACCAGTATAATGAGAAACGCGCTCTTGATAAAGCAAAAAGAATAAGAGAAGGCTGAGTTTCTGATAAAAACCCAGCCTTCTAAACATCACATTGCATCCACAATAATCTGCGCCACATCCTTCACCTGCATCGCCTCACCCTCTTCCCGGTTGGCGTCGTGCATCATCGTGCCGCAGAAGGGGCAGCCGACGGCCAGCACCTCTGCGCCCGTACCCTGCGCCTCGGCAAAGCGGTTCAGGTTCACAGCCTCTGCGCCATGTTCCTCTTCCTTCCACATCTGCGCGCCGCCGGCGCCGCAGCAGAAGGAGTTGGTTCCGCTGCGATCCATCTCCAGCAGCGTGAAACCGGCCTGCGTCAGCGCATCGCGCGGCGCATCCACCACCCCATTGTGACGGCCGAGATAACAAGGGTCATGGAACGTCACCTTTTCCAGCTTGTCGCCGTTCAGCGTCAGCTTACCCTTGCCCACCAAATCGGCAATCAACTGCGTGTGGTGATAAATGTCATAATGGCCGCCCAACTCGCCGTACTCCTTGCCGATGGTCGTAAAGCAGTGGGGACAGGTCGTGACCATCTTCTTCTTATCGGCGCCGGCGGCATTGAGTGTTTCGATGTTGCCCATCGCCATCTCGTAATAGAGGTACTCATTCCCGGCGCGGCGGGCCGAATCGCCGGTACACATTTCCGCCTCGCCCAGGACGGCGAAGTTGATGCCTGCCTCATGCAAAATCGTGGCCATCGAACGGGCCACTTTTTGCGATTCGGGGTCAAAGGCGCCGGCGCAGCCTACCCAGAATAAGTAATCATAATCGGGATTTTCGTCAACGGTGGGAACGGGGAAATCGAGCGACTTGGCCCATTCCATCCGGCTTTCGGTAGACTGCCAGGGGTTGGCGGAGCGTTCCATGCCCACAAACGCCCCTTTTAGCTCGTCGGGGAAGCTGCTCTCCATCAACACCTGGTCGCGGCGTATGTTCAGGATGTCAATCATCGGTTCGTTGCCGACGGGGCAGATGTCAATGCAAGCGCCGCAGGTGGTGCAGGCCCATAACGCGCTCTGGCTCAGGGCAAAATCGAGCAGGGGCGCGTCAGCCGGGCCGCCGTTGGCGAATTCGATCATGTTGTCTTTGATGTAATACCGCTTGTTCACCTCAATGGCGGAGGGGGACAGTTCTTTGCCGGTGTTGTAAGCCGGGCACACTTCCTGGCAGCGGTTACACATGATGCAGGCGAAGGCGTCGGTGATGCTGGTCTGTTCTAAATCGAACAGCCGCGCCGCGCCGAATTGTTCGATGGATTCATCTTCAAAATCGAGGGTTTCGATTTGGCCCAAATAGGTGCGTTCGGGGCGGGTCATGTAGTTGAATGGCCCCATGAAAAGGTGGGCGTGTTTGGTGAAGGGGAAGTAGGGGAGGAAGAAGAGGATTAACCCCAGCGCCAGCCACCAACCGGCGTGAACGCCGAAATTGACGGCGAATGCCGGCCAGCCAGCCCAGGCATTCGCCAATAAATTGGCAAATGGCTGCCAGCTATCGCTGCCGTGTTGGGCGATGAGGAAGGATGAGCCGAGGAAGCGAAACCCGACGTGAAGGAATATAAACACCGCCACCACCAGCGAATCTTGCCAGACCCCCCCTTGGCGCGCTTTGGGGTGCAGTTTCACATTGTCGCGGGTAGACAAGACCGGGTCGTGGGCGGCGAAGCGGCGCAGGATAAAGTAAAGGACGCCAACCAACACTAAAACGCTGAAAATGTCGGCTAGCAGCCGGTACAAGCTGCCGATGATGTTGCCTTCCAGGAAGTGGAAACCGGTAATCATCCCCTCCAGCACGTCCAAAATGTTGACGAGGCCGTAAAAGATGAAGCCGTAGGCGACGCCGTAGTGGAAAATTGAGGAGATTTTACGATGGCGGATAATGCGTCCTTGTGTTGCTAACGCCATTAGGCCGTCCCAGGCGCGCCGGGCGAAGTTGTCGAAGCGAAGTTCGCCCTGGCCGCGTAGAATGATTTTTATCATCTGGCCGAAGGTGTTGTAGGTGGCAACCAGGGAAATGGCTACCAGGAGGATGAACAGGGATTTTTCAGTGGGTGATAACATGGCTACCTCGTGTTAAAACGTAAAAAGTGATGCGTAAAACGTGAAACGTGAAGCATATGCGGTTATTCTAGCATCTTCAATGCTTTTTCGGCCAGGGAAATGGGGCCGATGGATTGGCTAAAATTATACCCAGATTTTGACGCGGCGCATTATAGAGAGCGTAAAACGTGAAACGTGATGGGGGACGGGTATAATTGGGCGTTATGTGGAAGAAATGGTTGTGGATTGTGGCGTTTGTTGGCTTGTTAGTTTCGTTGTGGCCGCGCGCCGGATCGCTGTATGAGTTGACGGGGGAGGAGGAATGGCCGGGTAAGCTGGCGGGGATTGTGCATTGGTTGAACACGGCCGTTCGCCCCGCCCCGCATCTCGCCCCCAATCAAATTACCCAATCCGACATCTCCCCCTTTGGCATGAACACCTTTTTACAGTGGGAAGTGGAACCGGAAAAACGAGAGCGCAGCTTACAAATGATCAGTGACGCCGGTTTCCGCTGGATCCGGCAGGAATTCACCTGGGAAGATATTGAGATTCACGGCAAGGGAGATTTTGAAGACCGGCGTCATCTGGATACGGTTGGCGCGGTGGATGCCTGGGCTAAGTACGACAACATCGTGGATTTGGCCGAGCAGAACGACATCGAAATCATTGCCCGGTTGAGCAACCCGCCGTCGTGGACGCGGGCGCTGCCGGATGAGGATGCCGGTTCGTTGGCCCCGCCGGATGACTTTAATGATTTTGGCGATTTTGCGGCGGCGGTGGCGGAACGGTATAAAGGGCGCGTGACCTATTTCCAACTTTGGAACGAACCCAACGGCAATGACGAGTGGGGGCTGGGCAATGTTGACCCCGAAGCGTACACGCAACTGCTGTGCATCGGCTACCGGGCCATCAAAGCGGTAAATCCTGACGCGGTGGTGTTGGCCGGGGCGTTGACGCCGACGATTGCGATGAACGGCCGTAATATGAACGATCTCATCTTCCTGCAACGCATGTACAACGCCGGGGCCGCCGACTGCTTCGACGTCATGTCGGCGCAGGGGTACGGGCTGTGGTCGGGCGCGACAGACCAGCGGCTGCGCCCCACCGTCATCAACTACCCGCATCACCTGTTCATCCGCGACGTGATGGTGCGCAACGGGGACGCGCACAAGCC
>JANTHP010000039.1 GCA_024762395.1 Anaerolineae bacterium
AATTGGCTGCCGCCGCCGGGTGCGTCTTCTACCCAGATACGGCCGTTGTGCCCTTCCACCGCCAATTTGCAAAAAGTCAGCCCCAGCCCTGTGCCGCGTACCAGCGCGCCGCCGGGATTGGCGCGGGTATACCGTTCAAACACATAGTCGCGGTGGTCGGGGGGAATGCCGGGGCCGGTGTCTTGAATGATGCAGCGGATGCCGGGTTCCCGGTTGGGCGGCGGCGGTTCGATTTGGAGACGGCCGTTTACGCTTCCGCCCGCCGGTGTAAATTTCAGCCCATTGTCGAGTAGGTTGATGAGGACACGGCGCAAAATTTCGACGTCGCCCCACACGGCGGGCAGGTTGGGCGGGATGTCAAAATGGAGGGTGATTTGTTTTTTGTCGGCTAACGGCCGTAACCGCGCCATCACCTTGTCAATTAAGGGAGGCAGCCGCATCGCTTCCGCGTCCACCACGGGCTGGCCGGCCTCCATCCGGTTAATGTCCATGAGCGAATCTACCATGTCCAGCATATCCAGCGCGCCTTGCCGGACGTGGTTGAGCGGGGCGTCTGTGTCGTGGGGATGCCAGGTTGTCAGTTGCAGCGCGCTGAGCATGGTTGTCAGTGGATTTCGTAGGTCGTGGACGATCATCCGGGTTAAATCGGCGCGTCGTTCCGCCAATGCTTGTTCTTCGGTTACATCGCGGAAGAGGATGAGCCAGCCCATCACTTGCCCGTTGGCGGCGTAAACGGCCGTTTCCTGGCGCAAAACAAAGTGGGGTTTTTCTGATAATCGCGTTGGGAAAATGTGCGTGTCGGTGTTGGGGGCTTGACCCGCCTTGAGTGCGGTTAACTGTTCTTGCCAATCCTCCTTCGTGTAGCCAATATGAGCGGCTTGTTCCGGTTGTAATTCTGTTTGGCGCAGTGCGGCGGCCGGTTGGCCCAGCAGGGCGGCGGCGAAGGGGTTGATGAGGGGGATACGGCCGTTCATATCCACCATCAACACGCCCTCCTGCATCCCATCCAGCAGGGCTTGCAATTGCTCCACGCGGCGGGCCAGCGCCTCGTCGGTGCGGCTGTAGAGGCGGGCGTTTTGGATGGCGGCGCTGACCTGTCCGGCCATGGCCAGGAGCAGTTCCCGGTTCCATTGGGTAAACGGCCGTCCCGGAGCCAATCGCTGCAAAACCAGCGCTCCAATTACCTGCTCGGCCGCCATAAGGGGGATGCCCAACCAGACGCTGGGCGTGGGCGCAGGCGGGGTCAGGTTATGTCGGTCGGCAAAGTGCATGTTGCCTGAATCCAGATCGAGTACACGGCCGTTTTCGACTACCCAGCGCGTAAAATCATCCAAATGATGAAGGCTGAAGGCTGAAGGCTGAAGGGCGGGTTCTTCATTCGGAAGGGAGACAACATGGGCACAGCCCACCACGAATGAATGAAAATCCACAGATGGCGCAGATGGCGCAGACTTAATCTGTGTAATCGGTGTAATCTGCGGTTTATTTACAAGGGAGATGCTGATTTTGTCGGCGGGAACCAGATTTTTGATTTGTTGGCGTGTGCGCGCCAAAACTTCGGCCAGGTCAAGTGTTTCGCGCAGCGATTGACCGGCCTGGTTCAATGCTGCAAATTGCTGTAATCGTTGTTCCAATGTCAGGCGGCGCTGCCAGGACAGGCGGATGACGACGCTGAAAACGGTCACGCCCAGGGCAAAGATGATGAAGGCGGGCAGTCCGCTGCTCAAAAAGGTGAAACTGCCCAGAATGGCGGCAGGGAGCGCCAGGAATCCGTAGGCGATGTTAGCCAGGGCGGCGTCGGTGAGAAATTGAGGGAACGGCCGTCCCAACACCATCCAATATCCTGCCGACAACAAAAAATAGCCCGCGCCATAGCCGCCAATCAGCCCGGCTAATGGCGTCAAATTATCTAATTCGGCGCCCGACAACGGGGCGGCGCCGCCCAACTGCCGGTAGATTGCGCCGCCAATAAGCAGAGGCAGCAGGTAAATGAGCCCTTGTCCCAGCCTTTCCCAGAGGAACGGCCGTCTCCCATCCTCATCTTCCCACACTGGCGCCCATAGAGGATGTGTGAGTTCAGATAAAATGAAAGCGGCCAGGTAGAGGATGACGGCCGTTTCCAATCCCATCATCAACAATCCGCTTACAATGACCGCCGGAACCAGCCCGCCGCCCCCATGCCGGGGCGGTAAGCTGAAATTGAGCGCGATGATGGTCAGCAGCCCCAACAAAATTAACGGCGGCGCTGTCTGATAGTGAGTGACAGCCCACAACGCCAGGGCAACGGCCGTAAATAACAAAAACCATTGAACAATCTGCCCGTTTCGGTTGGTGAATGTGAACGATTTTCTGCTCATGGCAGGCAAAGTTTAGCATGTTTGTCTTTTGCTTGCGACGATGGGATTATGGGGTTATCGTAAGTCGAATTTTTGAATTTGACCTTCGGAACTTAGGAGCATTGATATGAGCATTAAGGAAACAGTTTGGGCTGAAGTGGATGAGAACGGCCGTCTCATCATCCCCCCCGAACTAGCCGAACAATTTGGTGTCGTTCCTGGCACACGAATGCGGGTGGAAATGGAGGAAAACAGCTTTCGCCTGCATCGTCCTATTACCCATTTAGCCAAGTTGTACATCGAACCGACCAATCATTGCAACATTGATTGTGTTACGTGTATGCGGAACATGTGGGATGTGCCAATGGGGATGATGAGCGAAGCAACGTTTGAACAGATTGCGGCGGGGGTGGAGGCGTTGGAACGGCCGTTAGCCGTTACCTTCATGGGCATTGGCGAACCGTTAGCCAACCCGCGCACGCCGCAGATGATCAAGCGGCTCAAAGAGCTGGGCTGTACGGTGGAAATGGTTACCAACGGTACGCTGCTCAACGAGAAACGGTCGCGCCGGCTTATCGAGGCCGGGCTGGACGTGTTGTGGGTTTCGATGGATGGGGCCACGCCGGAGAGCTACGCTGATGTGCGATTAGGGGCGCATTTGCCGCAGGTTATTGAGAATTTGAAGCGATTTCGGCAGTTGAGACGGCCGTCTCACCATCCCACACCCGAAATTGGCCTGGCCTTTGTCGCTATGAAGCGCAACATCAACGACTTGCCGGCCGTTTTGGAACTGGGCAAGCGGCTGGGCGTTACCCGCGTCTCTGTCAGCAATCTACTGCCCCACACCGCCGACATGGTAGACGAAATTCTCTACGAAAAGACCTTGAACAGCATCACCTACCTGCCATCTCCCTGGCTGCGCAGCCTCAACTTGCCCAAAATGGATTTCAACGAAATAACCGGCGAGGCGTTACTCAAAGCCTTTTTTAGCGGTTACAACGTCACCTTTGCCGGTAACAATTTGGGCGGGGCCAACGACGTTTGTACCTTCATCGAAAGCGGCGCCATGGCCATTGGTTGGAACGGCGATGTCAGCCCTTGTCCGCCCCTGGTGCATACCCATGACGGCTACCTGCAAGGCTACAAACGTACCTCTTACCAGCACATCATCGGCAGCATCCGCGAGCGCGACTTGTTAGACCTGTGGCGCGATCCTGAATACGTCGCTTACCGCGACCGGATCCAAAGCTTCGCCTTCGCTCCCTGCGCTTCCTGCGGCGGCTGCGAACTTTCATGGGATAATCAAACCGATTGTTTTGATGTGGAAGCCCCGGCCTGCGGCGGCTGCCTTTGGGCGCAGGCTGTCATTCAATGCCCGTAAAGCGGAGGAAGCATTTTGGGTCTTTCGGATCTCGTGGGGTTTACTGTAATCCGTGATGCGTGATGCGTGACGGACCTCTGGTTACGCATTACGGATTACGCCTCACGCCATGATGCCCCCACGAATTCCCAAAGAGCCAGCATTTTTGACCCGCACAAACGGCGCATGAACAAAAACCTGCGAGGTTTTCAAAACCGCGCAGGTTTATCACCTTCCCGTACCCCAATCGCCCAATAATCGCAGGTGGCATCTTGTCCATTTGCCAGTAAAATCGCTCCTATGACCGAAAAGCGATTTTTAACCCTGATTTTGACCCTGTTTGTGGCGTTAGGCGTCAGCTACGCCATCGTCACCCCCGTGTTTGAGGCGTCTGATGAACTGTGGCATTATCCCATGATTCGCCATTTGGCCGATGGCAATCCGCTGCCGGTGCAGGTTTTTGACCCGGCGCAGGCCGGTCCCTGGAAGCAAGAGGCCAGCCAGCCGCCCCTCTATTATTATTTAGGCGCGGCGCTCACGTTTGGGATTGACACGGCCGATATGGAACAAATCCGCTGGCTCAATCCGCATGTAGACAATGGCTTAATCACCACCGACGGCAACATCAATCTTGCCATCCACGACCCGGACGCTGATCCCTGGCGGGGAACTTTGTTGGCCGTTCGCGTTGTGCGCCTCTTTTCGGTTCTTTTGGGCGCGGCAACCGTCTATCTAACTTACCGCATTGGCAAAGAGGTGATGCCCGACCGGCCGGAGATAGCTTTGGGCGCAGCGGCCGTCAACGCCTTTACGCCCATGTTCCTTTTCATCAGCGGCGCTGTTAATAACGACAATCTGGCTATCCCGCTGGCTTCCCTGGCTCTTTTCCTGATGATTCGCATCGTCAACCGCCAGCGCGCCGTTTTCTTCACAGCTTCGCGTTCATCCTCCATCATTCATTTTGCCTTGTTGGGTGTTGTCATTGGTCTGGCCGTCCTTACCAAAGAGGGAACGATTGGTTTGCTGCCATTGGCCTGGGGAACGGCGTTTATTGCCGGCGGCGAACAGCGGGGAGCCAGCGGCAAGCAGTTTTGGCAGCAAATGGGGCGACGGCTGCTGCGGTCATTGCTGAATTTTGCCATCGTGCTGCTGCCGGTTTTGCTCATTGCCGGATGGTGGTATTGGCGCAATATCGTTTTGTACGGCGATTGGCTAGGCTGGAGCGCCTTCATTGCCGTGCTAGGCGAAAGGGCGCAGCCGGCATCGCTGGCCCAGTTGTGGGATGAGCGCTGGGGATTTATGCTCTCCTACTGGGGGTTGTTCGGCGGTGTCAATGTGCCCATGTGGACGTGGATTTATCATGTGCTGAACGGTGTTTTGGTTGTAGGCGCGGTGGGGTTTGCTGTTTATTTGTACAGAGAGATTAGAGATTGGCGATTGGAGATTGGGCGATTAGGCGATAATCTCCAGTCTCTAATCTCTAATTTTTTGTATTTTGTTGAAACCCGCTTCGCCCTCGTTGTCTCCCTGTTATTTGCCGGGGCGGTGGTTTATGGCCTTATTCAGTGGGCGACGACGACGTGGTCTTCGCAGGGGCGGTTGGTGTTTACGGCCGTTTCCGCGCTCAATGTCCTGCTGGTTGTGGGGGTGGCTGGATGGCTGCCGCCGCGAGCGGCGCGCCGCGTTACGACCGTATTGGGCGTGTTCCTGTTCATTATTGCCGCCGCCGCTCCCTGGGTGTGGATCCGTCCCGCCTACCAACCGGAAACCTATCTTTGGCCCGACCTGGACATCAAACCGATGACGGCTGCGTTTGGCGATCAGATGCGCCTGATTGGTTACGATGTGAAGCGGCCCCATGCGGACGCCTCTTTGCAGCCGGGCGATCCGGTGGATGTGGCCGTCGCCTGGGAAGCGTTGCAGCCGATGACGGAGGAGTGGAGCGTGTTTGTCCATCTGGTGGATCCGGTGTTGGGCGTTCCCATCGCTCAGCGGGATATGTATCCGGGACAGGGGCTGCGGCCGACTTCGCTGCTGACGCCGGGTGAGCGGGTTGTGGATGTGTATCGTTTGTTTGTGCCGGAAACGGCCGTTACTCCCGCTGATCTCATCGTCAATGTTGGCCTGTACAATTTCCGCACCGGCAAACGGCTTAAAGCGGAGGGCGTTGATGAATCCGTTACCATTGCCGCCTATGAACTGCCCGCCATTCCCGGCGAAATTCCTAATCCTGTCAGCATCAATTTTGGTAATGAGATGTCTCTGGTCGGTTATGAAGTGTCGCCGCGCCGCGCTTTGCCGGGGGAGTCGGTGGCGTTGAATTTGTACTGGCGGGCGGAACGGCCGTTAACAACCGATTACACCTTTTTCGCCCAAATCATTGGCGAGGACACCACCCGTTGGGCGGCTAACGATTTAGAGCCGCCGGGAGGAACGGCAAGCTGGCAGCCCGGCGCAGTGCAGATGGTGTCGGTTCCGTTGGCGTTGGCAGAGGATACGCCGCCTCATGTGTACCCATTGATTCTGGGCGTGTACACGCGCACGGAGGATGGCGGGTTCCAGCGGTTGCAGTTGGTGACGGAAGACGGCCGTATCACCCAGGACGATTTCTTGCCTCTCACCCAAATCCGGGTAGATTGAGAGGAGAGCGTTACACAGAGATACGCAGAGAAGGCGCTGAGATTCGCGGAGAAAAGATGAGCAATCACGTTTCACGTTTCACGTTTCACGCTCCCCCCATGGTTACGTTGGGCGTTGGTTTGGGGATAACGGCCGTTATCGGCGGCGTCATCCTGGCATTTGGCGGCCCACTGGCAGCGGTAGCGGTTCTGTTGGCCGGTGCGGCGGCCTTCGTCGTCTTGCGCGATATCGAAATCGGCTTTTGGGGCGTCATTGCCGTCGTTTGCCTGCTGCCATTCGCCACCTTGCCCATTGACATCGGCGTCACCCCCACCTTTTTAGACCTGGCGCTGGGTTCTGTGGTGGGCATTTGGGTTTTGAGGCTGGTAACCGGGCGTCAGCGCCGCATTGTGACCGCGCCTGTCACCTTGCCGCTGATTCTTTTTATGCTCATTGCCATCTTCGCCTTTATCTTCGGTCTCAATAACGGCCCGCTCACGTCCAATTTGATACGCCACTTTGCCGAACTGCTGCTCAGCATCGGCTTTGTTCTGGTCATTGTGGATTACTGCCGCGACTGGACGCGGCTGGAACGGTTGGTGAAGGCTGTTTTGCTGGCCGGCGGCCTTGCTTCGGCCATCGCCATCGGCCTGTGGCTGCTGCCCGATGATACGGCCAATACCATCCTCAATCTGTTGCAGCGATTGGGCTACCCCGGCGGCTGGGTAATTCGTTATATCGAGGAGAACCCGGCCCTTTCTGAACGGGCTATCGGCACATCGGTTGACCCTAATGTGTTGGGCGGTTTGTTGTTGATGATTGGCGCATTGGCCGGGCCGCAGTTGGTGGCGAAACGGCCGTTATTTTCCCGCAAGCTCACCTGGCTCATCACCGGCCTCATCTTTGTGGCCCTTATCCTCACCTTCTCGCGCAGCGCTATGATGGGATTGGCTTTTGGGCTGGGGTTTGTGGCGTTGGCTCGTTACCGGCGGCTCATGCCCTACATGCTCGTTGCCGGGCTGCTGATTTTGCTGCTGCCCGTCACCCAGGCGTATGTCGCTCGCTTTGTGGAGGGCATTCAAGGTCAGGATTTAGCCACCCAAATGCGTTTTGGCGAGTACAAAGATGCGCTGAGGCTTATTAGCCGTTACCCATTATTTGGCGTTGGTTTTGCCGGGACGCCTGATATTGACCTCTATTTGGGTGTTGCCAGCGTTTATTTCACCATTGCTCAAGTGATGGGGTTGGTTGGCTTGATTGGCTTTGCGGCTGTGATGACGGCCGTTTTCGGGCACGCTTACTTCAATCGGCATAAATTTAAGGGGAACGAACGGCTTGATCCGGTGTGGTTGGGGCTTTATGCGGCGCTCATCGGCGGTTTAACGGCCGGATTTCTAGATCATTACCTGTTTAATCTTGATTTTCATCATGCCGTTACAGCATTTTGGCTGCTCATCGGCCTGGCTGCCGCCGCCACACGATTGGGCGCATCTGAAACGTGAGGAGTGGAACGTAAACGCAAAACGCAAATTCCTCCTTCCTTCTCTTTCACGTTCTCTCTGAGAATCTCCGCCCCTCCGCGTATCTCCGCGTCCCGCTTTTAGTTGCACGAAAATTCAGAGATAAACAACTCCCGCTCTGCCATTTGGCCGTCGCTGGAAATGACTTTGGCTGTGCCAATGACAGCGCCGCTCAAATTGTTCACCTCGAAGCCGAAACCTTCATTTGTTGGCCCTGCCATTTGTTCGTCATTCCAAAAATAGGTGTAGACCCCGCTTCCCCCTTGCCCGCGCATGTACACAGTGCGGTAAATCACCTTTTCTTCGCAGCGTCCGCCAGGCAGGGGGTACGCATCAATTTTTAACTGCGGGCAACCCTGGCTGCACACGGCCGTTGCGGCTGAATTGACGGATGACGAAGCGGTTTGAACGCTGGTGGGCTGGATGACAGGTAACGCATTAACATCGCCTTGCCAGCCTAACTGTGCGGCAAACACAAATCCGGTTACGGTGTCTTCGCTGCTTACGTATAACCAGTGTCCATTTTCCGAGCGGCCAATGATGTTGATGGCTTCATTGGTCTGAATGATGTCCAATTCAGATGAATTAGGGTCCGGGTTGGCAAAGATGCTGGCAGATTGGGGTGCATTTGCCGCGATGGGGGTTTCAATGACGATGGTCTCGGTGATTGTAACGGCCGTTTCATTAGCAACGGAGACGGCTTCACCTGTCGGGATGCTGGTAGGCGTGGGCATAATCCGGGTTGGCTGCATCGTGGCCGGAGGCGTCGTGGCAGTGGGAACGGCCGTAGCTGTTTCCGCCACAGCCTCCGCGCTTGCAGCCGCTGCGCTTGATGTTACACCATCGTCAGCCGTTTGTTTGATGCTGCTGCTGATAATGAATGCGGCAATCAACAAAACTCCTAAAAACCCCCAGGCAAGCGGCTGCCAGGCCGGTTTGGCCCGTTGTTTTGTTGGTTTTGTGTGATGAGCGGGCGGGGAAACGGCCGTTGCCTCATCCAATGCGCGGGCAAAAGCTGTCGCCGTGGGGAACCTGTCCTCACGGTTCTTTGCCATCGCGCGCGTGAGCGCTGTCTGGCATCCTGCCGGCAAATTGGGCTGTGTGTCCAAAATGCGCGGTATCGGATCAATGATATGCTTAACCGCCACACCAATCGGCGTATCCGTTTGGTATGGGTGTTTGCCGCTGAGCGCTTCAAACGCCACAATACCAAGAGCATACACATCGCTGCGGCCGTCCAATGTTCGTTCCCCCCGAATCTGTTCAGGACTCATATAAGCCGGCGTACCCACAGAGCCGCCAGTTTCCGTTAACTTTTCTGGAATTTGCGTCATCAACGCAGTCCCAAAATCAGAGACAAACGGATTCCCTTGATGGTCAAACAAGATATTACTTGGCTTTAGATCGCGGTGAATGATATTTTGAGCGTGCGCCTCATCAAGCGCCGGGGCCAACGCATTGACAAGCTTCACGGTTTCTGCCAACGATAAGACCCCATTTTCCAAACGGTCAGCTAAAGTACCGCCCGCCATGTGCCGCATGACCAAATAAGGCTGCCCGTCCTCTTCGCCATAATCATAAACTGGCACAATAGCCGGAATGTCCAACGCTGCCACAATTTTGGCTTCTCTCTCAAATCGCGTGCGAAAGGTGGGGTGGTGCAGCAGCTCGTGAGGCAGCAGTTTAATCGCTACATCACGATTGAAGCGAGGATCGTGGGCCAGATAGACAGTTGCCATTCCGCCACGGCCCAACTCTTCTTTTATTTGATAACGGCCAATCTTTGTAAGCATCATTGTGACCTTGATTATAAAATTGGTTTTAATGGCTTCAAGCTTGAATTAGCGTGTTTTTCACGGCATCTGGTAGGACTATGTTCCTACCGATCGGCGCATTTTCTTCAAAATCCGATAAAGCTCTGCTATAATGATTATGTAATCTTGAAATAGCGATCGTAGCCACACAGCGTTGTCGAGAAGATTTGTCAAATCTTTTAGCGCGACCAAGCGAGTACCAAGCTAAATTTGACAAATCTAAGAGGGCGACTGAATAGTTACTGGCGATTTTCACATTGGGGTATTTTTTATGCTTTCTAACGTTATGATGCGACTATCACTTGTTCTTTTATTGTCTGCTGCACTTTTAGCTGCCTGCAATCAAGGCGCTGGAAATGAACCACTCCCAACGCTGGCTGTCGGCGCCGGGCAAGATGCCGCTGACACCCAAGACTCACCGCGGGACGAAGTGCTGCCGACAGCAACAATTTTGCCGCCTACCTGGACGCCTATGCCCCATGAACCGACTGGTCATCTGCCGCCTGGCGTCGGGTCAGAAACTATCCCGATTACTGGCACACGAATCGTTTATACTGTGCAAAGGGGCGACACCTTAGCTGAAATCTGCAATCGCTATGGGGTGTCTATCGCCGAAGTGGCTCGTATAAACCACATTGATGATTGGGATGTTATCGAAGTTGGGCAGGTGTTAGATATCCCGGTAGCCGGTAATTGACACCCTTTTCTTTGATCAAAAAAGCCCGCTGTAAGGCGGGCTTTTTATTGGGGATGTTTCGGGAATTCCAATTCCCGAAACACCAAAGTTATTTACGATTGAACCCTAAGCGGGCAATGCTTCTGTCACAGCTTGATCCTCAATGGAATCTGCATGGCGTAACACAATTTCATCTTCTTCCACATCTATTAAGATGGTTTCGCCAAGCTGGAATTTTCCAGCCAAAACTGCGTCAGACAAGCGATCTTCCACTTCAGTTTGAATCAGGCGGCGTAACGGCCGTGCCCCAAACTCCGCATCATACCCATGTTCACCCAGCCATTCCTTCGCTGCGTCAGTCGCCTTTATCTGCAATTCATGATCAATCAGGCGCTCATTCACTTCGCCCAGAATAATATCCACAATCTGCCGGATATCCGCTTGCGATAACTGCCGGAAGACCACAATACTATCTACCCGATTGATAAATTCAGGCCGGAATTGGCGTTTCAGTTCCTCCATCAACTTCTTGCGCATATCCGCATATTGCCGTTCTTCAACCACAGCCTCATCCTGCTGGAAAGCAAACCCCAGATTAGGCCCCCGTTTAATCGTGTCCGCGCCCACATTTGAGGTCATAATAATAATCGCATTACGGAAATCAACTTGGTGCCCCTTGGCATCAGACAAGTGCCCCTCTTCCATAATTTGCAGAAGGATATTAAAAGCTTCCGGATGCGCTTTTTCAATTTCATCAAAGACAACAATGGAATAGGGACGGCGGCGAATTGCTTCCGTGAGCTGACCGGCATCTTCGTAGCCGACATAACCGGGCGGCGATCCGACCAAACGGGCAATGCTATGTCGCTCCATGAACTCCGACATATCCAACTGTATCAGCGCCTCTTCGCTGCCAAACAAGAATTTAGCCAGCGCCTTCGTTAATTCCGTTTTACCAACGCCAGTCGGCCCTAGGAATATAAACGATCCAATCGGGCGTTTTGGGTCTTTTAACCCTGCTCGTGCGCGCCGCACGGCTTTAGAAATGCCTTCTATTGCTTCCTCTTGTCCAACAATATATTTCCTCAAGCCTTCTTCCATGTGTAAAAGACGAGACGACTCCTCTTCCGTAAACTGATAGACCGGGATGCCGGTCCACATGGACAAAACTTCAGCAATATCCTCAGCAGTGACCTGAATATCCGTTTTTTCCTCGGCGGCCCCCGCCCGCAGACGATCTAACTGCCGCTGAATTTCTTCCTCTTGCGAGTCATAAATGGCAATTTCTGCCGCGTCGTCAGCCTCAACAGCCCGGCTCCGTAACTCGCGAATTTCGCGTAACCGATCATAGGCTTCACGGATGCTGGGTGGCTGAGAGACCCGGTACATGCGTACCCTTGAGGCGCTTTCATCAATAAGATCAATCGCCTTGTCCGGCAAAAACCGTTCGGTGACATAGCGTGTTGACAGATTGACCGCAGCCTCAATAGCATCATCTGTAATTAGCAAATTATGGTGTTTTTCGTAGGCGCTTTTAATCCCCTTGAGGATTTTTACGGATTCTTCGCTCGAAGGTTCTTCCACGCGGATGGGTTGGAAGCGGCGTTCCAAAGCGGCGTCGCTCTCAATGTTTTTGCGATACTCATCCAAAGTGGTGGCGCCGACGACTTGCAATTCACCGCGCGCCAGGGCCGGTTTGAGGATGTTGGCCGCATCTACAGAGCTTCCGGCCGATCCGGCGCCGACCAGCATATGAACTTCGTCTATGAACAGAATGGATTCGCTGGATTTTAGTTCTTCAATGACGCGCTTTAGGCGTTCTTCAAATTGCCCCCGGTACATCGTGCCTGCCACCAGACTGCCAACATCCAACTGTAAAACCCGTTTCCCGTGCAGCGTTTCCGGGACATGCCCTTCCACTATCCGCTGCGCCAACCCTTCGACAATGGCTGTTTTGCCAACGCCGGGTTCGCCAATGAGCGCCGGGTTATTTTTTGTGCGGCGGGCCAGAATTTGTATAACACGTTCAATTTCTGTGTTACGGCCGATAACCGGGTCTAGTTTAATTTCTTCAGCCAGCGCAGTAAGGTCGGTTGCCAGTTGGTCAACCATTGGCGTTTTGCTTTTTTCCTTCTTCTTACTGGCGCGGCGGCTGCGAGAAGGGCTTTCCCCGGCGGAAACAGGGCTTTCAGTTAACATGCGCTTGGTTTGGCGTCGAATTTGCTCGGCGCTGATGCCAAATTTGCGTAGTACGTCAATTGCCATGCCTTCATTCTGGCGGGCCAGACCCAAAAGCAAATGTTCTGTGCTGATGTAATGCTTGCCCATGTGCCGGGCTTCTTCTACTGCCAGCTCTAATATCCGCTTGGTGCTGGGGGATAGTTCGATTTTTGTGAAAGGCGTCCGTGTGCTGGGGCTGCTGGACAGTCGTTTGACCATTGCCTGAACACGGGCGGTATCCAAACCAAGTTCGCGTAAGACACGCCCGGCTACCCCGCCTTCTTCGCGGAGTAAACCAATTAAGACATGCTCGCTGCTAATAAAACTGTGATTCAGTCGTTCCGCTTCTTCTTGTGCCAGACTTAGCACTCGGCGGGCACGCTGTGTAAAACGTTCCCAATTTTTTGAATTCACCGTTACTCACCTCAGTTTTATGACAACGGCCGTCTTGGAGGTAAACCTGCGAGATATGCTAACCCTCATAGGTTTAGCGGTCAGGAAGCCGACAACATTTCCATGTCAGCTTCAATGAACTTGTCGGACGAAACCTGTTTAAGGCTAAGGCCAAGCTGCCGTTGTTTAGTATCAATACGAATGATTCTGACCATCACTTTTTGCGAAGGTTTGACGATTTCTTGTGGGTGTTCTACACGATCTTCAGACATTTCAGAGATATGAATGAGACCGACCAGCCCATATTCGTCATTCAAGCGGGCAAATGCGCCAAATTTGGTGATTTTGGTGACGGTTACTTCTACTAGCTGACCCACCCGATACTGTTCGTCTAGCAATGTCCACGGGTCTGGTTGTAAGCGTTTAATACTCAAAGCCAGACGATTCTTTTCTGTATCTATATTGAGTACGGAAACTTGCACTTCATCATTTACTTTTAGTATTTCCGATGGGTTATTGGTGCGTTTCCAGCTTAACTCAGATAGATGAACCAGACCTTCGATGCCGCCGATATCCACAAAAGCGCCGAAATTTGCCAGATTTACAACACGCCCTGTGCAGACATCGCCGACTTTTAGCTGTCCAAGGAGGGCTTCTCGTTTAGCTGCGCGTACTTCTTGCTCGGCCGCACGTTCAGACATAATCAACCGGTTGCGTTTGCGGTCTACTTCGATGATTTTGGCGCTGACCGGTTGACCAACGAGACGTTGGAAGTGTTTATCTGCGCCTTCTCGTTGGCGGGATTGGCGTTCGCGGCTCAATTGTGAATTGGGGATAAATCCGCGAATATGTCCCATTTTTGCTAAGACGCCGCCGCGATTGTGGCCGATGATTTTAGTTTCATAAACAGCCTGGCTGTTTAGCAATTCAGCGGCGAGGTCCCAATCGCGCTCTTCGGTGGCTTTTGTGTAGGATAAGACCAGGTTGCCGTTTTCATCCTCAAGATCGGCGATGTACACACTGACTTCATTGCCCACGGCTAGCTCTTCACGGGCGTTGTCATCGAGCGCTGCCAATTCGTCGCCAATGATGATGCCTTCGGATTTGGCTCCTAGATCAACCAGTATGACGTTGTCTGTATGTTTTACGACTTGCCCTTTCCGGATTTCCCCGGCTTTGGGTAAGTTCAACTCTTCTGCCAATAAAAAGTCCATGGGATGGCCTGCGCCATTCCCTTCTTCAAAGTTATTGTCTGACAAGATGCTATTCCCTCTTGATTCTGCCTGTTTTTACACAGGGTATTTTTCTTTGATTATACTGAGTTTAGGTGTATTGGCAATAGGGCTAAAGGCGTGTTAATACAGTTCATAGGTAGGATTCGAACACACATTGCGTTATCATTGTCGGGGATGTTTTTTTCTGAGATTGGTCTAATCTTCAAGATTGGGCCAATCCGAAAAACGGGGAGTTATTTAGAGACGCTCACTTGGGATTGTGGGAATGATTGGACGGTTTTGGCGATTACGAAAAGGTGTTTTGTTGGCCGGCGTGTTTGCGGCGGCGCTGCTGCCGCGTCTGTTGGCTTTGGGACGGTATGTTACGCCTGATGAGTTGATTTGGGTTTTCCGGGTGGTGCAGTTTGACCAGGCGTTTTGGGCGCAGCGGTGGGCGGATACGTTGGTAAGCGGGCATCCGGGGATGACGACGATTTGGTTGGGTTTGCTGGGGATGCGCGGGCAGATGTTGGTCTATCCGGCTGACCGGGCTGTGTATGACTGGCTCACGCATTTGGCTTTTTTTATGCCGGATAATGTGGCGGCGTTTTCGCAGTTGGCTGTTTTTTTGACGGGGATGCGGTTGGCGGTGGCGGTGGTGAATAGTTTGGGGGTAACGGCCGTTTTCCTCCTATCCCGTTCACTATTCAACTCGCGCACAGCCGGGCTGATAGCTTTGTTGTTAGCCTTCGATCCTTTCGTAGCCGGCTTATCCGGCCTGCTGCATGTGGATGCGCTGATGACAACCTTTGCCACCTTGTCTTTATTGGCATTAATTGGCGCAATCCGACCCCAATTCGCATTTCGTCGCCGCCTGAAATATGCGGCCTGGTCGGGCCTGATGGCGGCGGGCGCTGTGTTGACTAAAACACCTGCCTTGCTGCTGGTTCCGTTGGCCGGTTTGTTTTTTTTCTTGTCGTTGTTTGTGAAAAAAGACGGCCGTTCCCCCGACGGCCGTTTCCCCTTCAAATTATCCCGCGCATGGCCGCAAACCATCGCCGCCGGCTTGATTTGGCTGATTATTTTCGTCATCGCCATTTTTGCTTTTTACCCTGCTTTGTGGTCAGTTCCGGGGCAGGTTTTCAGCTTATTGAGCGGCAACGCCAACCGGCACATCGGCAGCGCGTTACGGCCGTCTTTCTTTCTGGGCGAGGTTGCGTATGAACACGGGGCGCTTTTTTATCCGGTTGTCCTGGCTTTTCGGCTGAGTCCGGTCGTTTTTGCGGGGCTGTTGGCGATGGTTTACCTGTGGCTGCGACGCAGCGGCCGTGCTGCCTGGCCCATTTTGCCGACGGCGCTGCTCTTGGCCTGGTCTGTTTTGTTCATTGCCGGTATCACCTTTGCCGCCAAGAAATTCGACCGGTACGCGCTGGCCGTGATTCCGGCGTTAACCATCCTGGCGGCGTTAGCCTGGAGCCAGTTGGCTGAGCGTTGGCCTCGTTGGGGACGGTATGCCGCGCCGATTTTAGTCGGTATCCAGGCCGTCTATTACCTATTTTTCATACCGCACCCGTTGGCGGCTTACAACCCGTTGGTCGGCGGGCCGCGCGCAGCGGCCAAAGCGCTGCCCATCGGCTGGGGCGAAGCCGTCAGCGCCGCCGGGCAGTGGCTGGCGGCGCAGCCCGGCGCTGAGGGAAAAACGGCCGTTTCCGGACTCCCACCTTCCTTTGTTCCCTTTTTCCCCGGCCAAACCCTGCTGCCATCGCCAGAAAATCAACGGCAGGCCGATTACGTCATCCTCACCGCCAACGGCCGTCAGATTAACCCTGACCAATGGCCGAATTTACCTGATAATTTCACCTTGCTGCATACCATCCACTACGGCGGATTGGATCAAGCCTGGATTTTCGCCCAACCCAACCCGCAAAAGACCGATTTGCCGTTGGCCGATTTAGCCGAGACGGTCAGTTTTGGCAATCGTGTGGCGTTGACAGCGGCGGGGACGGCCGTTACCGGCGATCAGCTCTATTTTTACGCGCGCTGGCAGGTAGAAGAGGGGGGAGAAGACGGCCGTTACGTCCTCAAACTCACCCTGCGCGACGAAACCGGCATCGAATGGGCCGGACGCGAAGCGGCCCTTGTCAACGAAACCTACTTTTACCCGCAGGATTGGCCGCCCGGCCCCACCGCGCCCATCCGCTACGCGCTCGATTTACCGCCCGGCCTGCCGCCTGGACAGTACGCGCTGGACATCTCCCTCTTCGACGCCGATGAGGCGCAAATGCCGGTTTTGGTCGGCGGCGCATTTCGGGGAGTCGTTCATACGGAAACTGTCGCCGTGCCTGCCCTTGTCGGCGGGGCGTTGACCATTCCGGTTCGGGCAGATACGACTTGGCTGGATGGCGCATTGACCCTGCTGGGCTATGCGCCGCCGCCGGCGCAGTTGACAACGGGAGAAACGGCCGTACTCGATCTCTACTGGCAGGCTGACAAGCCGCTGCCCGACGGGGTTACGGTGGGGATTGGTTTGGGCGATGGCGAAACGGCCGTCTACCCGCTCAGCCGGCACGACAGCGGGCGTTGGCAGCCAGGCGACCAGGTTCACGAAAAAATCAAACTCGCCATCCCGCCCGCGCTGCCTGGCGGCGAGTATGCCATTTCGCTTCGCGTAGCCAATGAAGCGCCCCTGCCGCTGGGAACAATCACCGTAACCGCCACCGACAGACTTTTTGCTTTGCCTGACGACATTCCTTACCCATTAGACATTGCTTTTGGCGATTTGTTTGCCTTACGCGGGATGACATCGCCAACGGGAAAAGCGGGGGAAACGGCCGTTCTCACCCTTTACTGGCAAATCATCCGGCAGCCCGACGCCCTGTACACCGTCTTCGTCCACGTAATAGACGATACTGGCAGCATTGTGTCCCAGTCCGACCGTTGGCCCGGCGGCCTGCCCACCGACACGCGGGCCGGTGGAGAGATTATCATAGATGAAATTCCGCTGCCTTTGCCCGCCGATTTACCGCCGGGGGCGTATGAAATTCGGGTGGGCGTTTACATGACCGATACGGGGCTGCGGCTGCCTGTGACGCGCGGGGCGGCGGGATTTGATGATTTACGGCCGTTACCCGCGTCGCTGTTAGTGATTGATCAATGATGAGTGATGGTAACTATATAGCTACCAGAGGTGACAGTCACTTGCGAAACATCGTGGTTTTGGCTAACACCTCTGGAAAAAGTGACTGTCACCTGTATAGTTATGAGTGATGAACGCGGAATGATGAATCGGAAGTGGGCTTTGACGCTGGTTTTATTGCTTGCATTTGCTTTGCGGCTGTTCCGGTTAGACGCGCAGAGTTTATGGTGGGATGAGGGGATCAGCCTGCATTTGGCGACATCCGGTTGGGCGGAGATTGTCGCTGACCGGGCGGTTAACATCCATCCGCCGCTTTACTTTTTCGGCCTCAAAATTTGGGCAATGCTGGTGGGAACGACACCGTTTGCCGCCCGCTACTCATCGGTGTTGGCGAGTTTGCTGCAGGTAACGGCCGTTTACACTTTCCTTCGCCGCCTGCTTCCATCGTCAAAAAACAGCCGGATCGCCGCCGGGTTAGCCGCCGTTTTTGCCGCCATCTCCCCCCTTTCTGTCATCTATGGGCAAGAAACCCGCGTTTACGCTTTCCTGCCGCTCATTTACCTCGCCTTTATTGGCTTTACCCACCGTCTTACTCGCCCGGCGCCTGTCAAATCCGGCCGTCCATTCCTTTGGTTGGGGATGGCCGAATGGATTGGCTTGCATTTGCATTACGTGACGATTTTCGCCATCGCCTACACCGGGGTATGGGCGTTGGCCGCTTTTTACCGCCGCCGACGTTGGCGCGATTTGCGCCGTTGGCTGGGGATGCAGGCGGCTGTCGGGCTGGCTAGTTTGCCCTGGTTGGCCGCTGTCGTTTGGCATTGGACGGCCGTTCAAAACCGAATCGGGACCGGCGTCTCAACCGCCGAACCGCTGCCATTCCTGTTCCTCATCAAGCAAATCTGGGCATTCCATTTGACGGGATTGGCCGGGGCGTTGGGACATCCCGGTGTCAGTTGGATGGCGGCGGCAGCGGCGGTGTCGGCTCTTATTCTGCTCATCGCCCGCTGGCGGTCGGCGGCAGCTTTCATGCCGCTGTTGTTTCATTGGCTCATCCCGCTGCTTTTGGCGTTGGGCATGTGGCGGGTACGCTCTTTCGCCCATCCCCGCTACATTGCCATTTATGCTATTGGATTGATACCGCTGCTGGCCTGGCTGCTGGTCGGGCTGCCACGTAGGGTGTGGACGGCCGTTCTCGCCTTTCCCTTCCTCCTCATCTCCTTTTGGGGCTTGTGGGCCTACTTTTTCAATCCGGCCGTAGCCAAAGACGATGTGCGCGGCGCGGCGCGTTATTTACAAACGGCCGTTTCCCCCGATGATCTGATCATCATTCCCGACATTGGCTGGGCTTTCGATTTTGAATATCGCGGCCGCGCTCCCACCGCTTTGCCCGGTTTGCCCCAACGAGAAGAGATGTGGCGGCGATTGGCCCAATGGAGCCGGCAGCCGCGGCGCATTTTTACCCTCGCGCCTGACCGCGATTCTCATGATTGGCAGGACGTTATTCCCTTTGCCCTGGAGAGCGCCGGCGATTTACTCAACGAAACGCGCTTCGACGGCCTGATTGTGCGTGAATATGCCGTCCGCCGGCCCATCGCTCCCTCGCAGATGGCGCCTCTTTTTGTGAATTATGGCCCGTTGCAGCTCGTCGGCGGCTCGATTGAACAAAACGCCCCCGCCGACACGGCCGTGACCATTGCCTTGCAGTGGCGGGTGTCCGGCGACCCGCCGCCCCGCTTCCATGTAGACATCCGCCTGGAAGACGACGATGCCTGGCCGCTTACGCATGTGGGGCGGCTGCTGGTTGACGCCAACGGGCTGCCAACGGATGCCTGGCAGCCCGATCAAATTGTCACCACCTATCACCTTGTTCCCATACCGCCGGGAACGCCGCCGCTGGCGTATACGGCCGTTCTCACCCTGCTGCGCCAGGAGGCGGACGATGAATTGAAGCCGGTAGACGGTATGAATGAAGCCGGATTGGGGATGGGGCCGCAGTTCCGCCTGCCAACGGCCGTTCGGCTTGCCCCTCGCATTGGCGTTGGCAATCCTTACGCAGTGACGGATGCACTGCCGCGCTTACCGCAGCCGATACCATTTTCGCCGGGTCTGACTTTGCTGGCAGCGGGGTTGGATCGGGGCAGCGTTGGGCCGGGGCAGCCGCTGGTTACCGTTTTGCGATGGCGGGCAGAAACCGCGCCGCTGCCGGATTTGCGCCCAACGCTTTTGTTGGTGCAGTCCGGCGTTGAATTGGCTGCATCGGACGATGCGCCCGCTTCCGGGCGTTACCCTATGACGATGTGGGCGGCGGGCGAGGAGGTTTTGGAGCATCGTCAACTGCGGGTCCCGCCCCAGGCGGAAGCGGGTATGGCTGAGGTGATACTCGCATTTGGCGAGGAACGGTTCAAAGTCGGCGAGGTGGTGATTACGGCCGAGGACCGGTTATTTTCGCCGCCGCTCATTCCCAACCCGGCAGCGGCTGCATTCGGACAGATGGCGCGGCTGGTGGGCTATGATTTGCCGCAAACGACGGTGGACGCCGCCGCTCCCGTGCCGCTGACGTTGTATTGGGAAGCGTTGGCAGCGGAGGATGATGTGTCGGTATCCTATGCGGTTTTTGCTCATATTTTGGCGGAAGACGGCCGTTTGCTGGGCCAACACGATGGGCTGCCGGTCAACGGAACCCGCCCCACAACCGGCTGGGTGTCGGGTGAATATCTCATTGATCCGCACGAAATGACATTCCGCGAGCCGACCTATCGCGGCGAGGCGCGTATCGCGGTTGGCTTGTATAATCCTGTTACCGGGGTACGTTTACTGCTGCCGGACGGCCGTGATCAGTTCGTTTTGCCGCAGACAATCGTCGTAACGGGAGATGATTGATGAAAAATAGGGTATTTCACTCACAACAATGACGACAAAAGCAAAAATTCCCGCCTTAACCGGCTTGCGCGCCGTCGCCGCCGGGATGGTCTTTTTCTACCATTGGTTCTTTCAATATGTAGACGAGCTTCCCTTGTTGATTGGCGCGCCCTTCAAAGCGGGCTATGTTGGCGTCCCCATCTTTTTTGCCCTGTCCGGTTTCCTCATCACCATGCGCTATCTGGATGATTTTGGGCAAAAGAAGATTACGTATGGCCGCTATTTGTACAAGCGATTTATGCGGATATTTCCGCTTTATTTTGCCGTTGTCACCCTGTTTGTGGCCGCGTTCGGCCGTCCGCACAACATGATCCCCGATTCGTGGCAGGGCTGGTTGAGCATTTACACCCTCACCCAGGCTCTTTTCCCCGATTGGTTCTTTTTAGGTACGCTGGTCGGCTGGACGTTGACGATTGAGTTGATTTTTTACATCGTCGCCCCGCTTATGCTTAAGCTGTTTTACCAAAAATCAGTCCGGCAAGTATTGATAATCTGCGCCGCCGCCAGCCTGTTAATGGTCGGCGTTGGCATTGGATTCAGCTTTTTGCCCCCCGTCGCCAACAGCTTGCTGGGCGCGGAACGGGATTGGTTGATGCACTACACATTTTTCGGCCATGCGCCTGACTTTTTTGCGGGCATGTTTGCCGCCTACCTTTTTCTGGCGCGGGGTGACGAGGAGACGCTGCGCCAACGTGCATCCTGGCTGATTTGGGGCAGCGTTGTTCTGGCTTATGCGGCGATTTTGGCGTTGGTTGTGAGGGATGCGCCGCTGGGGACGCCGGAAAATCGCGGGTTGGGCTTTTTGGTGGCGTTGGCGGGCAGTGTGTTGGTATTGGCGACGGCGTTGGACAGGGACGGCCGTAGTCTCGTTACCCGGTTTTTGGGGCTGCGCTGGATGGTGTATTTGGGCGCGATTTCATATGCGCTGTATCTCATCCAGTTGACAGAGCCGATTCAATGGTTGTATTGGCTGGCGTTGGGCAAATACGGCGGCGTGGAGAATCGCATCCTACAGGCGGTGTTGATTTACCTCATTGCCACCCCGATTGCGGCTCTGTTTTATGAGTTGATTGAAAAGCCGACACACCGGTTGTTAGCGGCTTGGGGGCGCGCTGCGGCCGTTAATCGGGCACAACGTATAGGCAGTCGTCCAGAAACTTGACCTGTACTGTTTCGCCCTTTTCGTGAATGGTGGTTCGGCGCGGGTCGTGTTCCACCAATGACAGGAGCTGCCCGGCAACTTCGACTTCGTATTCGACGATGTTGCCCAGATAGGCGGCCTGGCGCACGACGCCGGTTGTGTGGGCGTTATTGTCCGGGTTGATTCGGGCCATTTCCGGCCGGATAACGAGGGTTACTTCTTGCCCCGGCTGGAAATTGGCGTCGGGGGCGTCGGCGGAGAGGCTGTTGCCCAAAGTGCGGATGGATAGACGGCCGTTTTCCATCCCTTCCACTTTCCCCGTTACAAAATTCGCTTTGCCAATAAAATCGGCCACAAAACGGTTGCGTGGGCGGCGGTAAATTTCCATTGGCGGCCCGACCTGCTCAATCCGCCCCTCATTCATCACCACAATCCGGTCCGACATCGTCATCGCTTCCACCTGATCGTGGGTGACGTAAACGCTGGTGATGCCGATTTGTTGTTGGATGCGGCGGATTTCATACCGCATTTGTTCGCGCAGTTTAGCGTCCAGGTTGGAGAGCGGCTCGTCCATCAACAGCACCTTTGGCTCCATGATCAGCGCCCGCGCCAGGGCCACCCGCTGCTGCTGCCCGCCGGAAAGCTGATCAGGCGTGCGTCCGCCAAATCCTTCCAGTTCCACCAATCCCAAAACCCGCTCCACGCGCTCGGCGATTTCCGCTTTGGGCCGTCGCTGCACTTTCAGGCCGTAGGCGACATTCTCGAAGACGGTAAGATGGGGGAAGATGGCATAACTTTGGAAAACCATGGACATATCCCGCTTGTGCGGGGGCAGTTCGTTGATGATGTTGCCATCCAGCCGGATGTTGCCGGCGGTGGGGAATTCAAACCCGGCAATCATGCGCAGGGTTGTTGTTTTGCCGCAGCCGGATGGGCCAAGCAGGGTGATGAATTCTCCTTTTTCTATTTGGAGGGAGACGTCGGAAACGGCCGTAACCTCCCCAATTCCCCCACGCGCCGCAAAAATCTTAAAAACATCTTCTAAAACCAAATACATCCTATGCTCCTAAACTCAAATCCACATCGCCGCGGCCGCCTAAAACCCAATGCGTTACCGCGTAAAGAACCCCAATAGCAATCAACACCAACACAATAATGACAGTGGCATAAGCGGCGGCAAAACTGATGCCGCCCTGTTCCCATTCACCCAAAATCGAGGCCGTCACAATCCGCCAGCGCGGGCTGACCAAAAAAATAATCGCCGACAAACTCGTCATATGCCGCGTAAAGCTGAAAATCAGCCCGGCCAGCAGAGCCGGCGTGATAAGCGGCAGCGTCACCTTGCGGAAAGTGTACTGCGCATCCGCGCCCAGACTATTTGACGCTTCTTCAATCGCCGGATCGATCTGCTGCAAAGCGGCGACCCCGGCACGCACAGAAGCAGGCAAACTACGCACAGCAAACGCAGCAATAATAATGTAGGGAGTTCCCACCATCGCCAACGGTTCGCCGATAAAAGCCAGAGCGCCGTTTAGACCCAGAAAAACCATTGCCCAAACCAGCCGTTCTTTGCCCGCCAGCTTGCCCACAATCATCACGGCCGCAAACGAATAGATAATCATCAAAATCGGCTGCGGCGTCTGGAAGAAAACTTGCACATAATCGGCGAACTGCCGCACCGCATTGCCCCAGAAAGGGCTGGTGATGGTTAGCGCCAGTTGGCTGATTGGCTTGGCTAAATAGCGGGATAGGTCAAACATCAATAAATAAGCGCCCAGCCCGGCCAAAATTTTCCCCGAACGCATACCGCGGCGCGCCAGGAAGAAATAGGCTGATGCGGCCAAAAAACTGCCGCCCAGCAGATACATTACCCCCGTTTCGCCCAGCGCGCTTTGAGCAAAACGCAGCCCCAGCGCAATTGTTGTGCCCGCGAAGAGGACGAGAAGCTGCGAATTATTCTCCTTAAACAGCGTCCGCGCCATAAACAGCGCCAACAGCAGATACAGCCCCGCCACCAAAAACCAGGGCGGTGTTACAAACGTCAGCACAAACCCGATGCCTAGAATCGTCCCCGGAACCCCCGCGCCCAAATTGGAGCCGAAATCCAGCACATCCTTGCCGCTAAATGTCTTCCGTACCACCAGGAAGGCAATGCCCATTCCCAACAGCCCGGCAATCGGCGTCGCCATGATACTTAGAAACGTTGTATCCAAAATCGCCTCAATACCGCGTCCTAGCATCAATTTCCAGTGATCCAGCGATGGCGTAAAATCAATTCCCCACACCTTGCTAAATGAACCGACGATGATAGATGCGTACATGACCACGATTAACGCCGACACCGCGTAGGTGACGGTGATAAACGTCCAACGGGTCACCGGTTCCTTGACCATGATGTGCCCGCTGGCCGGTTTACCCGTTACCGAAATGTAGGAACGGCGGCTGACCCAATAGCGCTGCAAGATAAAAACAATCAGCGTGGGGATGAGCAGAACGAAGGCTAACGTAGACGCTTTTTGGTAATCATATTCGCCCGCCACTGCCAGGAATATCTTTGAGGCCA
>JANTHP010000040.1 GCA_024762395.1 Anaerolineae bacterium
TTGGAATTCCCGCAACTTCCTCTCGAGTAGGTATCGGGAATTCCAATTCCCGATACATCATCTACAAGGAGGTGGCGAAAAACTAAAGACACTAACGGAATTCCAATTCCCGAAACACGCACTTTTCTCAACTCATTTGAAATGCACCCTTTGACAAATCTAAGGGCACACCAGTTACTTTTAGGAAATGTTTAGACTCTTTTTAGTTATTTTCAAGAATGATTTGCTATGCTACCAGCAGTTACAGTAGGCTACCATAAAGAGGCATAACAATGAACAAAGCAACAGCTCTTATAATTGAAGACACATCAGTCCTGGCAGATTTGTTCGCTCATGCTATGCAATCGGCTGGTTTTGAGACTGAAATTGTAGACGATGGGGAAATGGCTCTGCAGCGCTTGCAAGAAACAATACCGGATGTCATTTTGTTGGATCTAAATCTGCCCTTTGTACCCGGCGAAGAAATTCTAGCACATATTCGGGCGGATTCTCGTCTGATGCAAACGCGGGTTATTGTTTCCACGGGCTACAGCGACTTCCCGGACATAGTTTACAAAGAGGCCGATCTGATTTTGCAGAAACCAATCAGCTATACACAGCTTTTGCGGTTAGCCGGTCGTTTTCACCCCGATTTTGAACCTGTTCACTAGCCGCTTGTCGGAGGAAGATTATGGGGCGCAGATGGCAACACCGCGATTTTCCTAGCGTGATGCACCAGAATCATGTTCTAAATCGGAGATCATAACCAGGAATACTTTTTGCTCCAACGTGTTGTATGTATCTGAGGGAGCTTCGGCCCAGGCCGCCAGTTCGTATCCATCCTTTATTTTGACCATGATGAAACCCCAAATGGAACGGCCGTCATCCAATTCATAGCTAAAATTTGCCCGCTCCCACACAGCCCCGCCCAACAGCATCGAAAAGGAATCTTGCGCTTCAAATCCGTTGACGCCTTCGCCGGCATCGCGCAGCAGGGCTGTTAACGCCGATGCTGCATCGCCCGTTTGCGGCTGGACGCGCAAGGCGACAAACGTATGACGGCCGTTACTAAACCGCTGCCAATCATTCACCTGCTGATACACAAAATCGGCCGGCTGCGCCACCGAAAACGCCCCCACATCCACCTGCGCCCAATGACCAGGCGGCAGCCCGGCTCCGGCAGGCACAAAACGCCAGCTAGACGCCATCGCAGCAACGGCCGTAACAGTCTCCGCCTCATTTGCCAACAGCCCATCCACATCAACCACATACCCCACCCCATTCCGCACAAAAGCCAGGAACACGCCGGTACGCGAGCCGTCATCCGATTCATAGCCGTAAGCCGTTTGCAAAGCGCGCTGTCCGGCAACGGCCGTATCCGATTCAAACAACACATCCACCGGGCCGAATTGGGCCAATGTTTGCGCCTTCAGCGTCGCTGCATCAATACCCCGCTCCAAATTGGGGTACAGCGTAATTTGCATATGCGTCGGCATGGTGCGCCCGCTGGTATAAAGCAAAGTTCCTGTGTAAATGGGCGTGTACCACTCATCGGGATACAGAAATTGGAACCCTAAATAAGGGTCAAGATACGCCTTGTAGCCGGGTAAAAGGGCTTCGTTGTCTACCGTAAACTCGGTAAAGGCGACGGCCGTTTCCCCCGCCACATTTTCCGCAGACAGCCCCAAGAAATAGTCGCCGCCGGGCAAGGGTCGCCAATCATAAAAAAGACGGCCGTCCGCATCAAAAACCAATTCCAGGCCGGCTTCACGATAAATTTGATTCTCATCATCCAAAAACAGGTCGTAAATTTGGAAAACATCGCCCGGCTGCGGTGTGATTTCAGCGGGAGCGTCCCCGCCCCAAACACGGCTCAACCGCCCCGTCCTTTGGTCAAAAACCAGGCTCGCATCTATCCCGCCCGTCTCGCCGCGCCGGTAAAAAAGTCCCTGAACCGAAAAAAGACGCTCGGTTCCCGCAACCGGCCACATCACAACAAAATCCCCGTTATCGTCGGCGTCAAACAAAAACGTCGTTTGCGTATCCCAGATAAAGAAATCTTCATGCACGCCGTCGCGCCATTCGCTGATGGCGCTGCCGTCGGGCAAAAACGTCGGTTCGGGAATGAGCGCATCCCATTCCAGCAGCCGCCGACGGCCGTCCCCCTCATCACGCCCCCCCAGCAAATAAACATTTTCAATCTCGCGTCCCACAATCTGGAAATCCAAATAAGCCGGATTTTGCGCGCCGATGGCATCATCCCGCACGGCGGAAAGATGCAGCTCCGGCGGGGGCAGCCCATCTGCCCCGGCGTGATGGTATTGGGTCAGAAACGCATTCCAGGATGGATTGGCCGCCATATCGGCATAAGCCGGATCGTAAAAACCGGCCAATCGAGGGAAGTAAATGGCAATACCGCCGCTGTGGGTGAAGCCGCTGCCATGTTCGTTAGCGATAACGGCCGTTTCCACCTCGTCCATCACCGCCGCCGCCGCCGCCCGCACAGCTTCATCCGGGCTGCGCTGAGTCAAAATTTGAGCAAAATGATGCAAATCAATGGCTGCAAACTGGTCGAATTCGTCGGCAAACACCCGCGCATACGCTTCCGCGCCGCTGCGGGCGTCAGCCGCAGCGCTGGCGTTCAGGTCTAAATTGGTTATCAATGCCGCCGACAATTGCATAACGGCCGTTGTCACATTCTCCGACCGGGCCAAATCTACCGCCGATATGGTCACAAAATCATCCGGCTCGGTGCGGGTGTAGAAATCAATAAAATCGGCCGTCATCTGCTGCGCCAAGTCAGCGGCGTTCATATCCGGTTTTTCGGCCAGATGCGTTAGCAGCGCGGCATAATCCCATCCCTGTCCCGGCGTCAACTCTTCAGAGGCGACGGCATAATTGGCAAAAGGGGCAATGGCCTGGAAAATTTCGAGCTGCCCCATCATACAGGCGTCAAACCCAACCACATCCAGCCGGCTTAAATTGGTCTGAGCCAAAACCGCCGCCAGCGCTTCCCTCAAATCGGGCAAATCAATCGCATCGGGCGCGCCAAACTCGGCCGTATCCCCATCAAAGGAAATGCCGCGCCAGCCGGCGCCATGATCCCACAAAATGAGGGCGTACCGGTTGGCCGGGTAGTTGGCCGCGCCCCAGGCGACAAAATCGGCTAACGGACGGGGATCGCCCATGTTGATTTCGCCTAATTCGGCCACAACCTCCGACGTAATGCGCTCCGTATCGTCGTCCGGGCTGATGAGGAGCCGCCGCGCGCCGCTCCAATTGCCGTCGGCCTCTGTTTCGCCGGCGGCACGGTCTAACTGGACGAGGATGTTGATTTTTTCTGAAGCGGCGGCGCGTTCCATTTCGTTTACGTCTATCAACCCGGCGCGTTCCAGGTTGTTGTCCGCGTTCATGTAAATGAGTATGGTCCAATCAGGCAAGGTTGGATCGGGTGTGGCTGTGGGTCGGGGAACGGCCGTTGCCGCTGCGGGCTGCGGGCTGGGTGTTGGGGATGGCGGGATGGGCGTTGACGGTTGTTTGCCGGTTGCGGGGAGGGGAACGGCCGTTACCGCCCGCGTCGGCCCATCGGTTTGTGGAAATTCACACGCCGCCAGCGCCAGCGCCAGCATAAATACAACCAGGAAACGTCTGTGCATAAGCGATTAGGCGGCAGACTCTACCCGCGTCTGCCGCCCATCAAAATCAGGCTAAACCCAATTCCTGTAACTTCTCCGGCGTGGGAACGCCGTCATCATCCCAGCCGCGTGCCGCATAATACTTAGGCAGCATCTCAGCCAGCTCTACCACATGCCCGGCGGCGGGGCCTTCCGTCAACGGCTCCTCCAGGAAACGCGGCGGCAGCGTATCATCCGCCTTAGTGACGCCTGCCTTTAGCAAGAACAACCGCTCCAGGTTATACACCCGTTCCGCCGCTTGCAGCAGCGTCTCCGGCGTGTAGTCGGCGCCAGTCGTCAGATTCATCAACTTCGCCAATCGCGTCGGCCACAGCATCACATCCTTGTCAAAAGCATAACGGACGCTCATAAAAACGCACAATCCGGCCGAATCAATCAACGTAAACGCATCCTCATAGCGCATAATCAATTCCGGTTTATGCTCCGTCGTCAACGGGTCAATCTTTTCCGGCGTGCCGAACACCTCGGCATAAGCCAGGTCGCCGGCCATGTGGGAAGCGCCAATGTTGGAGGTGGCGTACAACAGCCCCATGCCCTTTGCCCCGCGCGGGTCATAGCCGGGGAATTCCAGCTTTTTGGCCGTCATCGAGTATTCGGGATGGCCATAGCTTGCGGCCAGCGCATAACTACCTTCGGCTAACTTGTCGCCAAACCCTTCGCGCAGCGCCATTTTCTTGAGGAATTTAATCATGCCATCGGCGTCGCCAAACTTCAGCGGTTCGCCAATGTCGCTTTCGGGGATAATGCCCGCTTCATACATTTCCATGGCGCAGGAAATGGTCATGCCGACGGTGATGGTGTCCATGCCGTACTCGTTGCATAGATAGTTGGCTTTGGTGATGGCCGCCAGATTATCCACGCCGCAAGAGCTGCCCAATGCGCCAATGGATTCGTATTCGGGGCCTTCGCCTTCGCCCTCGTAGCCGGGGGTGTCCACTTTGGTGATGCGGTTGCAGACGATGGGGCAGCGATGGCAGGCGCCGGGGCGCAGCAGGAAGCTGGCATTTAGCGCCGGGCCGTTGATGTTTTCTACACCTTCAAAACGGCCGGTTTGGAAGTTGCGCGTGGGTAAAATGCCCATTTCGTTGGTCACATCGGGGACGTAAGGCGTGCCGTAGATGCGCAGGACGGAGGTTTTGGACGCTTCCCCCACTTCGCGGGACATGGCGCGGCCAAAGGTCTGCATCCCATCATAGTCGGCCATGCCGATTTTGTGCGTACCCATCGCCACAACGCCTTTAAGGTTTTTGCTGCCCATCACCGCGCCAACGCCGGAACGGGCTGCGGCGCGGTCTTTGTCGTTCATGATGGCAGCGGCTTTGACCAGACGCTCGCCAGCCGGGCCGATGCAGGCAACTCTGGCTTTTTTGTGGGTTTCGGCCAGCATGATGTCAGTGGTTTCGGGGACTTGTTTGCCCCAAATATGGTCGGCGGGGCGGATTTCGACTTGATCGTCGTTAACCCAGAGGTAGACGGGTGTCTTGGCGCGGCCTTCAAAGATGAAGAGGTCAAAACCGGTACGCTTCATCCAGGTGGGGAAGTCGCCGCCGGAGTTGGAGTTGGTGAGGACGCCGGTGAGCGGCGATTTGGTGACGACCATGTAGCGGTTGCCGGTGGGAGCGGGGCTGCCGGTGAGCGGCCCGGTGGCAAAAATGAGGATGTTTTCCGGCGATAGGGCGTCGGCGGCCGGGTCCATGCCGTCCATGAGATATTTTATCGCCCACCCGCGCCCGCCGATATAATCTTTGGCGAATTGAGGGTCTACGGTTTCAATTTTGGTTGTCTGATTGGTCAGATCAATCCGTAGTATTTTGCCATACCAGCCATTGAATGTGGTCATTTGTGGGAATCTCCTTTCTCTAGCCGCCGGCCGTTGCCGGGAAGGCAAAGACGGTGGCGCCTTCATATAAAGTTTCTTCTGGATTGGGGGAACGGCCGTCTACCAACACCACGCTTTCTTCAATGGGAATGCCGAGGGAGGATAGGATGGAAACGGCCGTTACGCCCTCCGCCACATCCATTTCTACCTTCCCCTTACATTCGGGGGGCAGGTATTCACGGTATGTAGCGACAAGCTTGATAAACACCTTCATAAGCCACAAGATTATACGTTTTGCGCAACTGTGCAAGTGGGGCCGCAGACTCGCACACAGCCATTGTCATTTACCATATTTCGAGGTTTAATAGTACTAAAGTACCGTCGGGGTAGTAGTTCGCGCCTTACGAGTGAAAATGCCATGCACACTTTTTATTATCCAGGACATATTCAACACGATCCAGATTTGTACAGATTAGAAACGCCGCAAGCTAATCATGTGGTGTGTGAAACCGCGCTGCGCGGCACGCACATTCACGATGCGCTTAAAGCAGCTAATCTTGGCCCAATAACGACACCGGGGAACTTTAGCCTTGACCCCATTAATGACGTCCACGACTATGGGATGCTAAATTTACTGCAAAATGCACATGAGCGTATGAGCAATGAGGAAAATTCGCAGGTTGCCCGACCAACGACGTTTGCTAAAAATGCTATTTCCCACAAACCTCGTTCCGTGTGGGGACAGCTTGGCTATTATGCTTTTGATATGCTGTCGCCGATTTTGGAGCACACCTGGGACGTGGTCTACTGGAACGCTCAAGTGGCGATTAGCGCGGCGGCGCTGGTATTTGCCGGGGGCAGCAGCGCCGCTTATGCGTTGTGCCGCCCGCCGGGGCACCATGCCGGCCCTAATTTTTATGGCGGACATTGTTATTTGAATAATACGGCCGTTGCCGCACATTGGCTGGTCAAACAAGGGCAGCGAGTCGCTGTGCTCGATTTGGATTATTTTCATGGAAACGGAACCCAGGCTGTGTTTTACGGCCGTTCCGATGTCCTCTTCTGCTCCATCCACGCTGATCCATTTTACGCCTACCCCTATTTTTGGGGATACGCCGACGAATACGGCGCGGGAACCGGGGAAGGATACAATTTCAACTATCCGCTGCCTGGCAATGCCAACGAAAAAACATATTTAGCCACCCTTGAAACAGCGCTAGAACGTATTCGCTGGTATGTGCCCGATATGCTGCTTATTTCTTTTGGCGCTAATATCGTGAGCGACGCCCCGTCAGGCGGGTTCCAAATGCAAAGCGACTCGCTTCTTGCCATTGCCCAAACCCTTGCCAACCTCAAATTACCGACTGTCATCATTCAGGAAGGTGGTGGGTATCGGGATACCCTGGGGCAAGATGTCGTAGCTTTTTTATCCGCATTGCAGGCAGGTAAATAACACTAGCGGCAAAATAAGACCTGCGAAATTATCAAAGAGTTACAGGTTGCCAAGAGACTACCGCCATGACAAAGCAATCATCCAGCCAAAAAATACCGAGTTGGATCGGCAAAAAGCTCAACAATCGGTACAAGATTGAGAAACTGCTTGGCCGAGGCGGCATGTCTACCGTCTACAAAGCCACAGACCCCAACCTGAAACGAACCGTCGCCGTCAAAATTATCCACCCGCACCTTACCGACTCGCCGGAATTTGTGCAGCGTTTTGAACAAGAGGCGTCAGCCGTTGCCCAACTGCGGCATAACAACATCGTCCAGGTTTATGATTTTGATAGCTATGGCGATGTGTACTACATGGTGATGGAATATGTCACCGGTGAATTACTATCCGATAAATTGTCAGCCTTGAATGAAGCCGGTTTGCGCCTGCCGCTGGCCGACACGATCCGGATTGTAGCCACCATTTGCGATGCGATTGATTATGCCCACCAACGGCGTCTCATTCACCGCGACCTGAAACCGGCTAATATCATGCTAAACCTGCTGGGTGAACCGATCTTAATGGATTTCGGTCTGGCAAAAATCATCGGCGGCAACATCCACACCAACACCGGGGCGATGATTGGCACGGCCGCTTACATGTCGCCGGAACAGGTACACGGTAACGCCGATTTGCGCTCCGATATTTATGCGCTGGGCATCATACTATACGAAATGCTGAGCGGCGCGCCTCCTTTCCGCAGCGATTCGACGCATAAAGTGATGCAAAAACATGTGTCGGAGCCAGTGCCGGATATTCGCCAGGTGAATGCCAACACACCTCATTCGCTGGTAGCCATCATCGAAAAAGCATTGGCTAAAGAACCTGCCAATCGGTTTCAAACGGCGGCTGAGATGGCAAATGCTTTGCGGACAACGGCCGTTCACGTTCAAAGCCCCGTTGATACCCTGGCCGCCCGTCATCTGGACCGTCTTTCTACCCTGTGGCAAGGGGCGCAAGATTTGCTTGATGAGCGCAAATATGCCGCTTGCCTGGAAAAATTAGATGAACTGAAACGGGCCGACGCCGATTACAAGCACGATCAAGTGACCCAACTGCGGCGCAACGCCCAAAATCAATTTTTTATCCGGGCCATGAAGTTGTACCAATCGGGTAAATTGCAGGAAAGCGCCAAAGCTGCGCAGGCGCTTCGTCACCATGCGCCGGAGTACCCTGGACTGGAACATCTGGAAGTACAAATTCAACAAGGAATGGTGCGGGAAGAGGGGCAAACCAGATTATCAAAATTATATGAGGAGGCTGTTCGCTGTTTAGACAACCATCAATATGACCAGGCCTTAAAACAATGGCAAACGATTCAAACAAAGCCTGCAGGGACAGCGTACAAAGACCGTTTACAGGTCGAAAAGCGGGCTAAACAAGGCATTGCCGGGAGCCTCTACGCAGAAGCGATGGCCGCCCTGGGGTCAGGCAGCGTGCCGCAGGCGTTGGCGCTTTGGCAGCAAGTGCAAGATTACGATCCAACTTTTCCGGATAAACAAAATTTGGCGGCCCGGGCGGCGGCCATGCAGCGCGACAAGCAAAAAAAACAGGCGCTGTACACAAAATTGGGAATTGGAGCGGCGTTGATTGTTGTTTTAGGGCTAATTGGCTGGCTGTTTTTTGGCAACAATGGGGGGCGCGATGAAATTCAGATTGCCGCATTAACGGAAACGGCCGTATCCCTCGCCGCCATGCCCACCAACACCCCGCTCCCTACCGACACCTACACACCCACAGCGACGGCCGTTCCCACCCAAACGCCCACCAGCCAACCCACAGCCACCCCCTCCCCCTCCGCCACGCCAACCGCAGAGCTAACCCAAACCCCGCAGCCCAGCGACACGGCCCTGGTTACCAGCCCCTCCTCCCTATTCACAAAACCAGACACAGCCTCAACAGAAGTCGCTATCTTGCGTGTTGGGGACGAGGTGACGGTGATCGGCCGTTCCAGCAACAGCAACTGGTACTATGTGCGCGATGAAGACGGGAACACGGGCTACATCTTCAACGATCTGGTTCATTGGGAAGGAAATGTGGCCGAACTTAACGTGGTTTATCCGCGCCTGACGCCAGAAACATCCCCGACAGCCGCAGAATCAAGCGCCGAAACGCCCCTAAAACTCAATCTATGGGGATTGCCCGGCACAGTTGCCTGCGGCACAGGGGGGAACTGGTCGGAATACATTTTCATCGAGGGCGTTGGCGGCAGCGGCGTCTACACCTATTATTGGAACGGCCAAAAAGTCGGCGGCCCCACCAGCGATGATTTTTCATTTCCGGTTTCTGGCAGCGCCGGGCCCATCCAGGGAACCGGCAAAGTCGTTTCCGGCAGTCAAAGCCAATCAAAAGAACTATTCCTGCCCCACCCCGATTGTTAACCAAACCCACAGGTTTCAGATAAACTACTTTCATGAATGACAACCTCATCCTTTCCCTTGATTCTGATCAAGCTGATCTCCCGCGCGTCGGCGGCAAAGGCATGAACCTGGCCCGCCTGACCCGCGCCGACTTGCCCGTCCCCGGCGGCTTCCTCATCACGACGGCCGCCTACCGCGCCTTTGTACAAACCAACAACCTGACCTCGTTCATCCAAAAAACAGTCGCCGCCGTCCAACCTGACGACCCGGCGGCATTAAACGAAGCCTCCCAAACCATCCGCGCCCGGTTTAGCGCGGGAAAAATGCCAGATGATTTGGCAACGGCCGTTACCACAGCCTACAAAAACCTCCCTCAGTCCTCATCCCTCAAGCCTCATCCCTCCCCACCCGTCGCCGTCCGCTCCTCCGCCACCGCCGAAGATTTACCCGATATGTCCTTTGCCGGGCAGCAGGATACCTTTTTGAATGTGATGGGCGAAGCAGGGCTGCTAAAAGCGGTTGTGGATTGCTGGAGCAGCTTATGGACCGCTCGCGCCATCGGCTACCGGACGCGCAACCGCATCCCACACGACGATGTCGCCCTGGCCGTCGTCGTGCAGGCAATGGTGCAAAGCGAGGCGTCCGGCGTCCTGTTCACCGCCAATCCGCTTACGGGCAAACGGGACGAAATGGTAATAGACGCCACATTGGGATTAGGCGAGGCGCTGGTCTCCGGGCTGGTGGAGCCAGACCAATACATCGTTTCTGATGATGGAACCATCGTAAACAAAACATTAGGCGCCAAAGCGACGCTGATTCGCGGGCAAACTGATGGCGGCGTCATAACGGAGTCAATCGCCGCCGCCGGCAGGCAAGCCATTCCGGACACGGTAATTGTGGCATTGACGGCATTGGGCAAGAAAGTGACGCAGCTCTTTGGCGTTCCCCAAGACATTGAATGGGCCTGGGCCGACGGCAACCTGTACCTTCTTCAATCCCGCCCCATCACCAGCCTGTTCCCCCTGCCTCAAGAAGTGGAAGCTGCCAAACAACTGCAAGTATTATTTTCCTTCGGTTCTGTGCAGGGGATGCTCGATCCCATCACACCGCTGGGGCAGGATACGCTGGTAAGCATGCTGGCTGGCTTGGGGCAGTTGTTTAAGATGCCGCGCAGCCGCCATAATCAAAACCTGGTTTATGAGGCCGCCGAACGGTTGTGGATCAATTTTACGGCCGTTATCCGCCATCCGGTTGGCCGCAAAATCGTCAACGCGGCCATGCCTACAATTGACCCCACCGCCGGACAAGCTGTCAGCGCTCTGCTAGATGATCCACGTATGCAGCCGGGCAAACGCTGGTTCAAAGCGCGAACCTTTGCCCGCGTAGGACGTTTTTTACTGCCCACCCTGGCGCGGCTGCTGCGCGCCCTGCGCCATCCCGACAAAATGCGCCGCGAATTTCAAGCGGCGACTGACGACAAACTGCAAGCCTACGCCGAACAGTTTGCGGCCATCGCCGCGCTGGACGCTTGGCTAAACGCTTACGAGGCTCTTTTACAGACTGAATTTTCCGATGTAATTCGTCGTTTTTTGCCCGTCATCGCCGGGGGGATGGCTTCCCTCAATCTCACATTCAAGCTTACCGCCGACATCCGCGACGATGGTCACGACCCGCTGGTTTTGACGCGCGGCATGGAACATAATGTGACGACGGAGATGGATTTGGCGCTGTGGCAGACGGCGCAAGCCATCCGCGCCGACAAGGCGGCTTTTGAACGGGTGGCAGCCGGCGATCCGGAGAATCTGGCCCAATCGTATCTGGCTGAAGAGCTGCCTGCCGCCGCGCAAACGGCCGTCTCCCAATTCCTGACTCAGTACGGGATGCGCGGGCTGGCAGAAATTGATTTCGGCCGTCCCCGTTGGCGCGACAATCCCGCCCCTATTTTCCGCACGCTGCAAAGCTACCTGCAAATCACCGATCCCGACCAGGCGCCGGCGGCGGTTTTTACACGAGGGGCTGTGGCGGCGGAAACGGCCGTTACCGGCATCGCCGCCACTTTGAGACAAGAGAAACACGGACGCATCAAAGCCAAACTGTTCACCATCGCCGCCCGCCGCCTGCGCGCCCTGGCCGGACTGCGCGAAAGCCCCAAATTCTTCATCATCCGCCTGTTTGGGCAGATGCGCCAGGCGCTGCAAGCCATCGCCGAGGATTTGGCGGCGCAGGGCATTTTGGCCCGGCCCGACGATCTCTTTTTCCTGCGATTGGATGAACTCCACGCCATCGCCAATAGAGAAGAAAAGGATTGGCAAGCCATCATCCGCGAACGACAGGCGGTTTACGGCCGTGAAAAGCAGCGGCGGCAAATCCCCAACCTGTTGTTGAGTGATGGGACGGCGATTTTTGAGGGAACCCCTTCTGCCGGAACTGGCGACCTCGCCGGAACGCCTGTCTCCCCCGGTGTCGTTGAAGGCATTGTCCGCATCGTCTTCAATCCGCACGAAACCCAGCTGGACCCCGGCGAAATCCTCGTCTGCCCCGGCACCGACCCGGCCTGGACACCGCTGTTCCTGGCGGCGGGCGGCCTCATCACCGAAGTGGGCGGCCTGATGACGCACGGCTCCGTCGTGGCGCGGGAATATGGCATTCCGGCCGTCGTCGGCGTCCATCAAGCCACCACCCGCCTGCAAACCGGCCAGCGCATTCGATTGGATGGCAGCAGTGGACAAATCGAAATAATAGATTAGGCGTAGCTGTTCAGGTATCCCCTTAGATTTGTCAAAAATAAACCTGGTATTATTGCTGGTGGGAATGGCTTGATGGATAGTTTATAATGGCAAAATAGTGGAATAAATAATGATCACCATTCAAAAACAAAACGTGACCAACTGGAAAGCGTACCGCAAATCAGCCGCTGATTTGGCAGCGAAAATAAAAGAGGTCAAGCATGGAAATTTTGAGATTGCTTGATCAGGCCGATTGGGAGGAACAATTATGGAAAAAATAGCTAATTTACATATTGAAAAACTTCCTGAAGGCGTTTATCTTGCCACGTCTGATGATATTCCTGGGCTGGTCGCGCAGGGGCGTACCATCATTGAAACATTAGAAATCGCCCGCGATGTCGCCAAAAAACTTCTTGAGGCCCAAGAAGAAAGGCGCAGTCAAATCAAATTAACATCGGTACGAGAAACGTTTGATTATCCATTAATCTTGGGAGCCTAATGGGACGTCTAGCCGTTTTCCTATAATTCCGCACCCATCACCTCGCAACTTCGCCACTTCACAACTCCGCAACTCCGCAACTTTGCCACTTTCCCTTTCCGTGCTATAACTTTCCTCAACTTATAAACGGAGATAATTATGGCAAACCAACTCATCAGCCGGGTACGGCGTAATCATGGTCTGGAACATGCAACGATTCACATGCTCAGCGCCAAACACCGGGGGTTTAGCGCGCAGGGCCATTCCGACCATCGCGGTTTTCATTTGAATGTGTATGGCGGCAGCATCACGGAGCAAGACGTGGTAGACGCAGTGGAAGAGGCGTTCCGGCGCATGAAAGGGGGCGAGCGCCAACTGGCTGTTCATCCTAACTGCGGCACGGTACTGCTCACGACCGCCACGATGGCAACTTTGGCGGCACAGGCCAGTCTGGGACTGGAGCAAAAGCGGCAGCGCAGCGACAAAATGAGTTGGGGCGTGTTAGTCAATGGGCTGCCCTCGGCGATTTTGGCGGTGGTTGTGGCCTTGATTGTGTCACGGCCGTTAGGCGTCCATCTACAAGCCAAATACACCACCGAAGGCGACCTGGGCGATATGCAAATCAAATCCATCCGCAAAATCAGCCCCTCGCCCATTACCCGCCTGTTTCAACTGCTGCTCACCGGCGGCAAGCAGATGCAGGCGACGGCCTATAAAATAGAAACTGTTGGCTAAATGAGCGAAGTTGCGCGGTTGCGGGGTTGTGAATAAGAAATTCACGCACAACTCCGCCACTCCGCCACTCCGCCACTCCGCACCATGTTCTACCTCTTTCACGGCAAAGACACCCACTCACAAAAAGAAACGCTGGCTAAATTGACGGCCAAGCTGGGCGACCCGGCGATGCTGGAATTGAACACGACCCGGTTGGAGGGCGCGGTTTCGTTAAGCGAGCTGCGCCGCGCCTGCGACGCGCTGCCGTTTTTGGCAAAGGCGCGTATTGTTATCGTTACCGGCTTGTTTGGAACCAAACCGGACACGGCCTTTTTGAAGGATTTGGCGGCCTACCTGCCTAATCTGCCGGAAACGACGCGGCTGGTTTTTATGGAATCATCGGCGCTGAAGAGCAGCCATCGCATTGTGAAGCTGGCGGAGGCGGAAAAGTCAGGTTATGTGAAGCAGTTCGATTTGCCGGAAGGCGGGGCGCTGGATCGGTGGGTAAAGCAAAGAGTAGAGGGGAAGAACGGCCGTATCTCCGCCCACGCCGCCCACATTTTAGCCGCTAACGTAGGCAGCGATTTGGGCATCCTGGAAAACGAAATCGAGAAGCTCGTTTTGTACAAAGGGGAAGAGGAAATCGGCATCAAAGATGTGGGGCTGCTCAGCCCCTACGCCGCCGAGGCCAGCATTTTTGAGTTGGTAGATGCGATTGGCAGCCGGAATGGGAAGAAAGCGGCCGTTTTATTGCAGCAAAAATTCAACGAAGGAACCGATCCGTTCTATCTGTTTGCGATGATCGTCCGCCAGTTCCGCCTGATGATTCAGGTAAAGGAATTGGCCGAGGCCGATTTGCGCCCGCCAGCTATTAGCAAGGCGTTAAAAATGCACAGTTTTGTCTCCGGGAAGTTATACCAGCAAGCTCAGCATTTCAGCTTACCCCAGCTAGAGCAAATCTACCGTCATTTACTCGATATTGATGTCGGCGTTAAAACAGGCAAGAATGAGATGACGACAGCGCTCAATCTGTTGGTCGCCGGCTTGACGGGGGTCTAACCGCTCCCATTTCTGAACCACACCCAATTGTAACTGCTAAGGTGACAGTCACTTTCTCCATAGGGATAGCTCGTTTTTAACTTCCCTATTTAGGATGACATGTTTCGGGAATTGCAATTCCCGAAACACCAAAGTTATTTACGAGCCTTCCCATAGGTTATCGCCACCGCGCGATGTGTTTTAAGTGGCTGGCGCCTTTGAGGTTTAATCGTTACGCCCAATTTACAAATAATTTACAACGCTGTTGCCAGTAGACAACATCTTCCCGTCATCATTGCCAGAAAGGAGATCGCCCCATGCAAAAAACACACTTCTTTCTCATTTTGGCCCTTATTTTAGCCGCTTGCTCGCAGCCAACGCCGCCGACAGCCCCGGAAACGGCCGTTCCCCGCCCAACGACTGCTGAAACAGAAACAGAAACGGCGGCAACGGCCGTTTCTCCCCGCAGATTGACATCAGCCAACTTCGCCCTCGGCATACGCATCGCCAGCCGGATTACGCCCCAACAAGCTGCCTTCATCAACCAAAACTACCATTTCGTCATGACTCCCATCCTGAGCCAGGAAGTCAGAGACGCCATTCAAGAGCCGCAGTTGATTTTATATCGCTCCATCCAGGGAACCTGGGCGGGGTTCAACCAGTTTGATTGGGAACACATAAACGCCCATGAAAATATGTTTGCCCACGCCGGCGGCGAACGCATCCCCACCCGCTGGGATTCCCTGCTGATGAATCCCGGCGACATGGTCGCCGCCGACGCCGCCGATGCGCGCGACCATTGGATCAACTATTACGCCGTCACAGCCTCCGAACAAGTTTACCGATATGGTTACGATGGCTTGTTCATTGATTCCGCCAGTCACTGGCTCAACCCGACGGCCGTTTTCGACAAAATGCCCGACGACTACGACGCTGAAACCTGGTATCAAAACCGGGTGGACTCGCTGGCCTTCATCAAATCCTACCTGCCCGATAAAAACGTGGTTTTCAATGGGCTGCACAACGAACATGGCGCAGAAGACAGCCTGAGCAACACCGACGGCGGCATGTGGGAAACATTCGCCTTTCAGCCCCAAACCGGGAAATACCAGGGTGAGGGAAGATGGCGCACGGCCGTTGAGCTAACATCTCGCCACCCCGACAAAACAATTGTGCTGATTGTGAAAGAACAACCCGCCTTATCAGACGACGCCTCCAAACGCATTTTTGCCGCCGCCAGCTACCTGCTGGTCAGCCGCCCCAACGTTATTTTCGCCATGACCGACCAAGAAGGAGACGACAACGCCATCTACTACTACCCCGAATACATGATTGATTTGGGCGCGGCGCAGGGCACGTATGCGGCAGACGAAGAGGGATTGTTCAGCCGCGCCTTCGAGAATGGCCTGGTTCTGGTAAACCCCTCGGAAAGGCAAACGGTAACGGCCGTTTTGGATGGCAGCTACCAGCGTGTTGTTCCAATCGGCGGCGGGGCGGTGGCGGAAGACGGCCGTTGGAGCGGTTCGCTGAATTACGAACCCATTTCCGGGTCAATCGAACTGCCGCCGGTCAGCGCTTTAATCCTCATTAATTAGAGTTGAAAGGCGGCCATTTTAGTGCGCTTTAGCGTACTTCTTGTGGCAGCCGACGGTTTTTAACCGTCGGCAATAGGCAAAAATCGGAATATGCAATTGCCCTAAGTCCCTACGTCTTTTGCCAGACTTCGCTGGCAAAAAAATCGTTGTCGTGATCGTAATCGTATGCGTGATCGATTTTTTCGACCACGAATACGATTACGACAACGGTTACGAGTATCGACAAAAAATTGTCGATGTGGGCGCGTAAGCGCCTAAGTCAAAGAGCATAACGTTTCACGTTTCACGTTTCACGCGGTATAATTACCTGATATGAGACGTAGAACACCTCACGTTTCATGCAATCATCCAAGTAAAACAAAAACGGAGGAAATCATGCCCCTTATCCCCAGCCTTTTGCTCAAACAACTGTACACATTCGGCAGCCTGGAAAATATTGACGGCGGCGTCCAGTTCGCCATCAAAAACCGGCTCAGCGACGCGACGCTGACCGGCGTCCAGCATATCAAGTTAAGCGGAAAAGATGTGGATTTAACGGCCGTTACCCTCGACCTCGGCGACGGCGAAACAATCACCCTCGATCAACTCGCCCAAACCCCCATCCCCTTCCCCCTGCGCCGCATCGTCTACATCCGCACCGCCTGCCCCCACCTGCCAAAAGGCAAGCACAAAATCGAAATCAAATTCGACACCAAACCTTTTGGCACACTGAATTTGAAAGTAGACGATTCCATCTCCGAGAAAAATAACCGGCGCATCCACATCCCGCGCAGCAACAATGACGACTACTCCGACGACATCATCCGGCAGCGGCAGGAATTTGTGCGCGAATTCACCGGGCAAGAACTTCATCACCTCACCCATTACTCCTTCGATCCCCATATCCTGAGCGGCAACATCGAAAACTTCACCGGCGTCGCCCAAATACCGCTGGGCTTTGCCGGGCCGCTCACCATTCACGGCGAACACGCCCAGGGCGATTTTCTCATCCCTCTGGCAACAACAGAAGGGACGTTGGTTGCCTCCTACAATCGCGGCATCAAACTGCTTAACCTCAGCGGCGGCGTCAAAGTCAGCGTCGTAGACGACGCCATGCAGCGCGCACCGGTGTTTGTCTTCTCCGACGCCCGCGAAGCCCGCGAATTTGTCAAATGGGTCAACGACAACCTGGACGAAATCCGGGATCGCGCCGAAGCCACCTCCAGCGTTGCCAAGCTGTCTTACATTGACCCCTTCCTGGCCAGCAAGTTCGCCTATCTGCGTTTCAACTACACAACGGGCGATGCCGCCGGGCAGAATATGGTCGGGCGCGCGACTTTTGCCGCTTGCAGTTGGATCATTGACAACTATCCCCAAATTAAACATTTCTTTCTGGAGTCTAACCTGGCAACGGACAAGAAGGCATCGCAGGTAAATTTGATGCGGACGCGGGGCAAGCGGGTGACGGCCGAAGCCGTCGTTAAGCGGGATGTACTCATTCAACACATGCGTGTGGAACCGGAAAGCTTGTTTTATCATGGCGGCATTGCCAATGTGGGCGCGATTTTGTCGGGGGCCAATAACAATGGGCTGCACTCGGCAAATGCCATCACGGCCATGTTCATCGCCACCGGACAAGACGTAGCCAATGTGTCGGAATCGTCGGCGGGGGTTATTTACACAGAAATGACGCCGGAAAGAGATTTATACATTTCCATTACCATCCCCTCATTGATTGTGGCCACTTACGGCGGCGGCACGATGCTGGCAACGCAAAAAGAGTGTCTGGGTTTGCTTGACTGCATAGGCAAAGGCAAGGTTAACAAGTTCGCCGAAATTGTAGGCGGCACAGTCCTGGCCGGCGAATTATCCCTGGCGGCGGCGATTTCGTCGTCGGATTGGGTATCTAGTCATGAGGCATACGGCCGTAACCGGTAATCAAATAATCGTTTGACCTGCGAGGTTTTCAAAATCTCGCAGGTCTACCAACTAAATACACGCCCTTTGCCTTCATCTTGACGAAATGGCAGGATGTCGCCATAATCGCAGCATCATTCATTTGGAGATTTTGCGAGTACACCCATGACAAACTAAGTTCACATCATTTACAGCTCCCCCACTCTGTAACGACTGCGCAAAACGAATTGGTAATTCGTTTTCCCTATCCGTTGAACGAATTGCCAATTCGTTTTACGGCAAGTGAACTTATGTTAACCACACACAATCTTTCTAAAGCCTTCGGGCTGACTCCCATTCTCAAAAACATCACTTTCAGCGTCAACGCGGGCGACCGCGTGGGCTTGATTGGGCCAAACGGCTGCGGCAAGACCACGCTGCTGCGCCTGCTAACCGGCGAAGAACGTCCCGATTCCGGCCACGTCGCCCTTGCGCCAACCAACCTGCGCGTCGGCTACCTGGCGCAGGGATTCAACCCCGATCCCAGCCAAACCCTCGGCCAACTCCTCCACCAAACCGTCGGCGACCCAACCCAACTGGAAGACGATTTAGCGCAGTTGGCAACGGCTCTCGCTTCCGAACCAAACTGCGACGACCTGCAAATCGCCTACGACGAAACCCTCACCCGCCTCAACCGCAGCGACATCGGCCAGTTTCAAAGCATTCTTGCAGGTCTGGGACTAGACGCCATTCCCGATTCGCAGCCCATTGTCACATTCAGCGGCGGGCAAAAAACGCGGTTGGCGCTGGCCCTGGTACTCCTCAGCGACCCGCAACTGCTCCTCCTGGATGAACCGACTAATCATCTCGACATCGAAATGCTGGAATGGTTGGAAAACTGGCTGCGCAGCTTCCTCGGCGGCGTCCTCATCGTCTCCCACGACCGCACCTTTTTAGACCGCACCGTAACGCGCATCCTTGCTTTAGACCCACAAACGCAAACCATCCGCGAATACGCCGGGAATTACAGCGATTACCTGGCCCAATACTTGGCCGAACGAGACAAACAGTGGTCAGCCTATAAAGACCAACAATACGAAATCCGCCGCATGAAACAGGACATTGCCCGCACGCGAGAACAGGCCATGTCGGTTGAACGCTCCACCACGCCGCGCCAACCTAACGTGCGCCGCTACGCTAAAAAGGTGATGAAAAAGGCCAAATCGCGCGAGAAAAGGTTGGAACGTTACCTGGAATCTGACGAACGGACAGAAAAACCAACGCGGAGTTGGCAGATGAAGTTGGATTTCGACCATGGAGGGCATTTAGGGCGTGATGTATTGGTTTTGGAGGGGGTGGCTGTTGGCTACACGAAACAATTGCCACTGCTGCATGACATTAACTTGCATGTGCAGTCAGGGCAGCGGATTGTGTTGACGGGGCCAAATGGGGCGGGCAAATCTACGCTGCTGCGGACGATTGTGGGACAGTTGCCGCCACTGGCGGGTCATTTCCGATTAGGCGGCAGCGTGCGCTTGGGCTACATGGCGCAAGAACAAGAACTGCTCAACCCCGGCGCTACCGCACTGGCAACCATTTGCCAAATCGCGCCAATGAATGAGACTGAAGCGCGGTCTTTCTTGCATTATTTTTTATTCAGCGGCGATGATCCGTTACGGCCGATCGCCCAACTAAGCTACGGCGAACGGGCGCGGCTGTCCCTGGCTACATTGGTGGCGGCGGGTTGCAATTTCCTGCTGCTCGACGAACCCATTAACCATCTCGATATCCCCTCCCGCAGCCGTTTTGAGCAGGCGCTAACTCAATTTGAGGGTACAGTTCTAGCCGTCGTCCATGACCGCTATTTCATCGAGCATTTTGCGACGGATTTGTGGCAGGTGAAGGGAAAACGGATCGAAACGAAGATTTTGCAGCGGGATGAGTAAAGTGACAGTTGCCTTTAGCAGTAAAGCAGCCATCAAACCATCCATGCCAGTCTCATTTAGCCCATCTGTCCGGCGTTCGCCAGGATGTCAGCGGCGCGATTAGAGCCGATGTCCAAAATATCGGCCAGCTTTTCGGGGGAAAGGGCCGCCAACTGGGCAAATGTTTCAATACCAGCTTGACGTAAACGGCCGTCAAACACCGGCCCAATCCCATGCACCTGCTGTAAATCATCCGGCATGGCAGGCGCAGCAGACCGCATCTGCCGCTCCATGTCCGCCATCCGATCCAGTAGCTCTAACGCGCCCTCGTCGGCAGCCGTACTTTTCTGCCAATACCAAATAATCGCCGCAACAAAGACGCCCGCCAAAAGACCAATCAGGAAATTTGATGTGTATTTTTCTTTCATGAACCGACTCCAAATCAAGCTTGCGCGTATGCAGACGGCTTACCGGCAAATCAAAACCGGCTCTCCAAACTCACGCAAAATATAATCAACCGTACTCCCCAGCACCAAATGTTTTACCGGCCGGTAGCCGAATCCGCCCATGATGATTGAGTTACGGTCATGGGCAACGGCCGTCTCCAACACCGCCTCGGCAATCGGTTTCTGGCGTAACACATACGTCACATCAGTAATACCGTATTGTTCAATATAATGACGCGCCTTATCCAATGTTTCCGGCGGCGTATTTTCCGTCTCGACCGTCAACACAACCAACGAGATGTCCCAGCGAATTTTAAAATAGGTGGCAATGTACAACGCTTCATCCGATTTAGGGCTGCCATCATACGCCAAAAGCGGTCGTCCGAATGTGCTTGTTGCCCCGGTGGGCACAGCCAAAATTGGCCGGGGACACTGCTGCACCAGGCGGTTAAATCCATGACTTAAGCGCGCCAACGGCTGCAAACCCGGCGGATGGGTCAAACTGGTCACAACCAGATCGGCCCAGGCCGCCCGCCTGACGATGGTATCGGCCACATCGCCAACTTCAACGGCAAATTCGCCGGTAAGGCCGGCCGCCTGACAACGCGCCTCAAATTTTTCCTGGAGCGCTTGTACATAGGGGCTGTCTATTTCAGATTGGCTGGGAACAACATGCAGCCCCAGCAGCCGATCATTTTCTCGCTGTGCCAGCGGTATGACCAAATTGAGCATATTCCAATCTGGCTCCGAACCGCTTAAAGCCACCAGATAATCGGCAAAGAGGCGGTTGCGCCGGCCAACAGCCAACTGCTGCTTGCGCCACTTGCCGGGAGTCGGCCCATCTTCCAATTCGTCGGGAACAATGGCATCTACAACACGAGAGACAACTTTGCGGAAGCCATGTTCTTGGTCGGCCAGATTGGTAACGGCCGTTTCCGCATCAATCTCCCATCCCAGCGCCGCTTCCATCTCATCACGATGCTCATGCAGCAGCAAGAACAAATCCGCTTCGCTCCGATCAGGGAAATTCCGCATGACGCCTTGCTTGCGCATCAGCTTAACCACAGGCAAATACTCATTATCATACCAATCCGCAACCGCATCCGAATATGAGACATCCTTGCCCATTGCCTTATGATAAGCATCCAGCCGATCCAGATACCAGCAAAAACGGCCGCAAAACGTCATAACAAGGTTGGCGTCAGGGCGCAGCTTATCCAAATTGGTCTTTTCCAAAAAATCGGCGTAACGGGCTTTACAAATAATCTCATTGGGATCGTCATCGGCTGAAAGCGGGACGCGGGTTTCCACCTCCGTCACATAAGCGGAGATAGTTTGTGTATTTAGCTGTCGGGCGACGGAAACGCGATGATTGCCGTCCTTGACAAAATAAACATCGCCCACTTTGTACACTTCAATAGGCGGTAATCCGCTCATATCGGTAACGGCGGCGCGCACACGCGCCCACCGCTCGGCATCGCTGTCTAGCTTGGGCAAAAAATCGCGCGTAAAATCTTTATAACGGCCGACACTGCCCACAATCTTGTCTAATGGAATTTCGCGCACGCCTTGTTCGCTTGTGCCCGTGATGTGCAATTCTTGCCCGATTTCATGGTAGGAAAGTAAATCGGTCGGTTTTCCTGTCAGGCGGGCCATCATCTGGCGCATGGCTGCCTGCTGACGCGCTCGCTGAAAATCGCGCAAAGCAACTTGATAGCTAAATGATTCTTCAGAAGTCACATTTTGCATACTCGCACACTCGCTTACTTATCTTGAGATTGGTCCAATCTTGAAAATTGGGCCAATCTGAAAAACCACACCCGAATTATACACCCTTGTTGACGGCCGTACACCGCTATGCTAAACTCCCCGCCATCATGAAGCAATCTAGTCAAACGTCCCCACAAGCTCACTATCACGCCTACCGCCATATGAGAGGCTGCTCTACTCTGGGTTGAGGCGTTTTGACGCGCAAAATAGATGGTATTTTACGCCCTCCTCGCAATCCGGGGAGGGTTTTTTGTTGTAAAGATCACGCAACGCAATTTGGTAAACTGCGCTGAACGATTTACCAAATCGTTCTACAAACGTAACGCAATTTGGTAAATTGCGCCGAAATTGGAGGTTTTCATGCGAACTGATATTCGGCTGGGGCTGCCCAGCAAAGGCATTATGCAAAAAGGAACCATTGAGTTTCTATCGGCGTGCGGATTAAAGGTATACCGGCCCAATCCGCGCCAATACGCCGCGACGGTTCCGGCGCTGCCGGGGGTAACGGTCTTATTCCAACGGCCGGGCGATATCGTCGTCGGCGTGCGTCAAGGCAGCGTGGATTTTGGCATCGCGGGTCTGGACATGGTGGCCGAAAAAGGCAGCGTGAACGGCCGTCAGCCCATCATCACGCTGCATGACGCATTGGGATTTGCCCCTTGCACGCTCAATCTGGCCGTGCCGGAGACGGAGGCGGCGCGGACAATGGCCGATGTAGCCGCATGGGCGAATGAGTTAGAAGACAACGGCCGTCCCCTCCGCATCGCCACCAAATTCCCCCACACTACCAGCCAATTCCTAGACAAACACGGCGTCACAAACTACAAACTCATCAACGCCGAAGGCACGCTGGAAATCGCCCCCGCAATTGGGTATGCCGATATGATCGCCGACCTGGTTTCTTCAGGAACCACACTGCGAGACAATCATCTCCGCCCCCTGGATGATGGCGAAATTCTCAGTTCCCAGGCGGCCCTTATTGCCAACCGAGAGGCGCTGCAAACCCGGCCCGATGTGCTGGCGGTGGCGCGGCAGCTGTTGGAATACATTGAGGCCCACCTGCGGGCAGAAGGCTCGCATTTGGTAATTGCCAACATGCGCGGACGGTCGGCGGTAGACATTGTGAAAGCGATGGCGGGGCGGCCGGCTATTAGCGGATTACAAGGCCCGACAGTCGCGCCGGTTATCCCACCCCCAGGCTCTAAACAGCAGTGGTTCTCCGTCAGCATTGTTGTGCAAAAGGAAAATTTGATGCCGGCGATTGCCGAACTGCGGGCCATCGGTGGCAGCGGCGTGATTGTGTCGCCCATCACGTACATTTTTGAGGAAGAGCCGGAGCGGTATGAGGCGATGTTGGCGGATTTGGAAATGAAGAGGTGAAGAGGTGAAAGGGTGAGAATGTTTCGCCCGTTTGCCGCTTCAGGAGAAAATCATGATCAAAATTTACAGCACAGAGGAAGCGCAAAAGACAATTCTACGGCGAAAAATGGCGTTAGAACCGGAGATTCCGTCGCGCTTACAGGCCAGTTTGGATCGGTTATTCGGGATGGGGGCGACGCCGGAAACGGCCGTTACCCGTATCCTACGCGATGTACGAGAACAAGGCGATTCAGCCCTGCGCAGTTGGACATTGAAAATTGATGGGGCGCAGGTGCGTGAGTGGCGAGTGGCCAGTGAGGAAATCAAGACGGCCGTTTCCCGCATCCCCGCCGATTTAGCCGCCGCCTTCCGCTTCGCCGCCGACCGCATCCGCCAATTTCATGCGCTGCAACCGCTGCCCGATTGGACGACAGCCACAATGGGCGGCATAGTCGGCCAGCGCGTCACCCCCATCCGGCGCGTGGGTGTGTATGTGCCTGGCGGGACGGCCCCGCTGCCCAGTTCGCTGCTCATGTCCGTCATTCCGGCGCAGGCAGCGGGCGTATCCGAAATCGTCGTCGCCACCCCGCCGGGCAAGGATGGTCAGGT
>JANTHP010000041.1 GCA_024762395.1 Anaerolineae bacterium
TTGGGTATAGACATATCCATCTTTCGCTCCGAGTTTACCTTGCTCATGTTTTTTGCGATCTTGATGGGCTTGTCGCTAATGAGTTACCGTTATTTTGAAGCTCCGGTGCAGAAAGTGTTGAGAAGACGATTGCTTTCACCGAAAAAATAGGGGGAAGCCGAGACATGCAAAACGGCCGTTACCAACTCCCCAGATGCGTAACGGCCGTTTGCGCGGCTTTGGTAGTATCCCCAGAGGTTTAGCGCCCCCTGAGTAGTCATTACAGTGTACAAAAAAAGAACGCCATGATGGAAGTTTCAACTGTCATGAGGAATATGTGACATTTATCACATATTTTGCGGGTACTTACAGCGCTGGCGAGGAGATTTGACGAATTTTTGTAACTACTCAGCCCCGGAGGTGACAGTCACTTAAAACGCAATAGGTTGTGACTGGTGTCTCTGGGAAAAGTGACTGTCACCTGAGTAGCCATCTTTTAAGGTTTTCATCAGGACTGGCGGCGGCGAAGATTGGCACGCAGTTTTTTCCAATGCCGTTTAATAGGGTGCACCTCCTGTTCTACAATCGGCTTAGAACTATATCGAGCTTTTAGAAAGGCGCTTGTTAACGATTCCACATCCGTCTCTGCATCCGGCCACGTTTCCTTCAAATCTCGGGCATATTCCAGCGGCGTTTCGCTTTGGGCGCGTTTAACCCCCCGCTCGCTGGCCCGGCGCACTGTTGAGAGGTAAAAATAGCGCAGTTGGTCGCGCGGCGAGAGCGCATTGAGCCGGATAAATCGCCAGGGCGACGATGTTTGGGATTGGGGCGGCTTGCTGCGGGCGCGGCGGCGATTTTGAACCGCTTTTTGGATGCCCGCCGCTTGTAGGGACAAACTCCGCCACAAATTGGCGGCCCACCTGGCAAAAGCAGCCCACAGGCGGCGCCAGCTTTGCCGATTCAGCCGGTAGCCTCGGCCGTGCAGGAAAAAGCTAACGGCTATGACGGTTATGACGATGGCAGCGGTCCAAAATGCGGAGCTAAACACCATGCCTGCGGTTTCGCCGACGGCTTCGGCGGCGGGTGATGGCGGCGCGGGCGTGGCGGGAGGGGTTGGCTGCAATAAAGCGGGCGGGGGCGTTTCGCGCGGTGTTAGGGATGGCAGCAGCCAGGCCAATACAGTTATGAAAAAGAACCAGATGAAGGCGGTAACGGCCGTTACCACCTCTATCACTGCCCCCACAATCCGGCTCAATCCAATCGTAGACCCCAGCGGCAAAAAAGAAGCCGCCAACCCCACAATCGCCAGCAGCCATAAGCCGTTCCGGTACCAACTTCGCTCCACCTGAGATGATTTTTGGGCGCCATTGATCAACCAGCGCGCATTCAACATCGCCAGACGCCCTTGACTGAGCAGCAAAAAACCGGCCAAAAAATAAACCATCAGCGTCGTCAACATCTGCGGCGGCATGGACAGCCGCCCCATTGCCAGCGGCGACCAGCCTGCGCCTCGCTGCGACAAATCAAACGTAGACAATGCGGCGCAAATCACCAGGAACAAGCCGCCCCACAGCCAGCGCTGCAAAAATGCAGCGACCAATGCGCTCCGGTTGGTGACAACCGGCCGGTTGTCTAATTTGTGCTTACCGAAGGCGTCGGCATAATAGGCGGCTTCGGCCCTGTCCAACGCCAGCTTGGTGAATAGGTCGCCGGTGAGGATGGTATACCGCCAAATCATGAAAACAAGAACCAGCGTTACCAGAAAGAGCACATCGCCGAAAAAAGCGAGCGGTTCAAAAAGATACATTTTCCAGGCAGCCAGGTCCGGCCATTCGCCGCTAAAAGCCCAGGCCAGCAGCCGCACGATGAGGGCAATGACGATGAATTCGGTCGCGCGATAGGCTGTTTTGTTCAGGCCGCGCTGGTTGGGGCGGCTCAGCCAAACGGCCGTGTAACCGCTTTCCAGGGCAATTAAGAAAGAAACGAAGATGAACGCCCGCCAGGGCATGTCGGGGGTGACGGTTTGCATAACGACGAGCGGCCCGGCGGCCATGGATGCGGTCATAGCGGCGATGAGGAAGGGTTGAACGGCCGTGCGCGACCAGGTATTGGTTACAAAATCCATCCACGCTTCATTTTGGACATTCGATTCATTCATCTCAATCACCTGCCAGGCAGCCTTTGACTGCCTGCCGCCAATTCGCTCGCCCGGCTGATATTGTAAGCGGCAAAACCCAAATGACGGGCGCGTTCCCGCACTTGTCCAAAATTGTAGCTGGGTTCGACGGCGATGAGGATGGGGTTCAATCCGGCGCGTACCAGCCGGTGCAGGGTGTGGCAGACGGCTTCATCGCCGCGCGGGGTGATGGCGAGGATGGTGGTTCCCCAACTGAGATGGAGGCAGGCGGTGGCGGCCCATTGGGTGAAGGGGATGGTTACGGCCGTTTCCAGCCGCGCCAATCGTTCCAAAATTTTCATCAGATGGAGCCGGCCTGGGCGGGGCGGGATGGCTGGTGGCAGTTGGATATGTTCTGTTGGGGAAATCTTTTTCAATCGCCCGCTTTCCTCATCAAATTCCGCGCCTTCTTGCAGGGGGTCTGAGCCATTGGTGATGAGACCGACGGCTTGCTGCCGGTCAGCCAGATGCGCGGCCAATGAGGCGGCTGCTTCGATGGCCCATTCGGTCTGGCTGGCGCGGCTGTTGGCATCGTAATCGCCGCTGTGCAGGTTGAGGAGTACGGCCGTTGCCAACGAAATTGCCGGTTGATATGTTTTTACCATCAACTGGCGCGTGTGGGCGCTCACTTTCCAGTTAATCTGGCGCAGCGAATCGCCGGAGCGGTAATCGCGCACGCCGGCGGGGCGGGACGGGTCTTCAAACAGGCGCTGGCGGCTGGCTAATGTGCCAAACGGCAGGCGGGAAGGCAGGCCAAGCTGGGACAGGGGCGTGATGCGGGGGTAAACGGTGAGGGAGTCGGCTGGGAAGCGGCGGCGCTGCGGTTCAAACAGGCCAAACAAGTCCCCACTCGTCGCCCGCAGCGGCCCCAAACGATAGTAACCGCGCCGCCGCGCCTGAATTTCGTACCGGATTCCGGTTGATTCCTTGCCGCGCAGGGCCACAACCTGGTTTACTTTGTTCCCCATCGTCAATTCCGTTGCCATACTTTCGCTGAACGTAATCCAGGGAATGGGTAATCGGCTTTCATTTTGCAGCCGAATTGTTACCGGAACCGTTTCGCCCCAGAATGCGTGATTGGCATATTCCCGCTGCACGTTCAACCGGCGCAGCGCGCGCGGCGGAAACCAGCGGCTCCACGCATACAGCCCTACGCTTATGTAGACGATGTAGAAAATGAAATCTACGCGCAGCAGAAAGGCGATTGCCAGCAGAATGACGATGAGGAAGGTGAAATCCATTTTGGAATGATGAATGATGAATGATGAATGATGAATGATGAATGATGAATGATGAATTCCTCGTTCATCATTCATCATTCATCATTTATATTTCGCCGATGTCTAATGGCGCGGCTTCGATGATGTCGGCTATGAGGCGGGGGATGGCGATGCCGCGCAGGGCGCTTTCAGGGTGGATGAGGCAGCGGTGACCGAGTACGGCCGTTGCCAACAATTTCACATCATCGGGTAAAACGAAATCCCGCCCTTGTAGCGCGGCGTAGGCTTGACTGGCCCGGTACAGGGCGTGGCTGCCGCGCGGGCTGGCTCCCAAAATCAAATCTTTGTGTTGGCGGGTGGCAAAAACGAGCCGGATGATGTAATCGCGCACGGTGTCATCTACATGAACCTGCCACACGCGCCGCGCCAAAGCGGGCAGGTGGCTGCCATCCACAATTTGGCTGAGGCGTTCGATGGGATGTTCGCCGCCCAGGTTGATGAGCATTTGGCTTTCGGCGGCTTCGTCCAGGTAGCCCAGGCTGAGTTTCATGAAAAAGCGGTCTAACTGCGCTTCGGGCAGGGGGAAGGTTCCTTCGTATTCGATGGGATTTTGGGTGGCGAGGACGAAAAACGGCCGTGCTAACGGCCGTGTCACCCCATCTACCGTCACCTGTCGTTCCCCCATCGCTTCCAACAATGCCGATTGGGTGCGCGGCGTGGCCCGATTAATCTCATCAGCCAGCAAAATGTGGGTGAACGCCGGGCCGGGAATGAACGTGAACGCCTGCTTTTGCCGGTCGAAAATGGAGACGCCGGTCACATCGTTGGGCAGTAAATCAGGCGTGCATTGCAGCCGCTTGAAATCCACGCCCAGACTGATGGCAATGGCTCGCGCCAGCATGGTCTTGCCTGTGCCGGGCACGTCTTCCAGCAGTACGTGTCCTTCGCATAGCAGCGCGACGAGCAGCATGTCTAGCGCCTCTCGCTTGCCGATGATGACTTTTTCTACGTTTTCGATTATTTGTCGGGCGAATTCCTGAATGTCTAGCATGATGAAATCATACCAGATGATTTTGCCGCTGCCTATTTCATTACTTCGGGTTAGTTCGTTATTGACTTTGGACTTTGACCGGAGATTGGAGACTGGAGATTACCCCCCCAGCCTACGGGCAAATAGGGTGAATCATCCGGGGATTGGAGACTGGAGACTAGAGATTAACCAGTCTCCAATCTCTAGTCTCCAATCCCTCAAAGCGCCAAGTTATTTACGATTGAACCTTTAGCTTAGCATTCGGGACAAGGCGGGTTGGCTCTGGCATGGTTTGAGGGGGCGCTTTCACCGTTGGCGTTTACGGCCGTTACCACATCCAATACCCTTCCCCAAAAATGATAGCAAGGAAAGGAATGCAGTTCTTCGGGCAAACAGCGTCAATGAAGTATCCGGCGATTTCAGTGGATGCTTGATACGTTGTCTTTGGTTTTTGTGGTGGGCTGTTTATCTATTACGGTGGGAGGAACGGCCGTTGCTTCTTCATCCAGCTTGTTCAGGTGGTTATTAAACCAGCGGTAAGCAAAAAAGCCCAGGATAAAGGGCAGCCAAAACGTCAGCCCGCGATAAGCCAGGGTGATGACCAGCGCGCTCTCGCTGGGGACGCCCAACGATCCCATCACCAAAATCAAAACCCCTTCCACAAACCCCAATCCGCCGGGCGTAGGCGTCATGACAAAAAACAGCATCCCTACGCTGTAACTGGCGACCAAAACGCCAAAACTGAGCCGAACGCCAAAGGCCAGGGCGACGAGGAATAAAATGCCCAGGTTTAAAATCTCGTTGAGCAAGGCGTGCAGCGCCGGCTGCGACAAGGATTGGTAGCCTACCTGCCGGATTTCGTTGATGGCTTCATCCAATTCGTTGATGAATGTGGCAATACGCTGCGGTGGAAGGGGAGACGGCCGTCCCCACCATCCCGTCACTTTCCCCGCTGCGCGCCCGATCCAGTTCAAAATCGCTTCCAGCCGATGCGGCGATGTCCAGGCGACAGCCAGCCCGCCAACCAACACCAAGTCGGCCAACAGCAAAATGATGGCGTTGCTGATTTCAAACCATTCCAGATCGTGAATGATGAACAGGTGCAGCAGGCCCGTAAACAAGAAAATGCCCAAAGCGCTGTACCATAAAACGATATAAAGCAGATTGACAATCAAAATGGGGCCGACAGAAACTTTACGGCGGCGGGCTTCCTGAATGAAGGGGAGCATCCCGGAGATGCCGCCGCTGGGGGCTGCTACCGAAACGAAGCGGGTGATTAAATAAAGGTAGGATAGATGGCGCTCTTTAGGCGGGGTCAGATTGAGTGCCTTGTAAATGCTGGCGTACAACCGGCCCTGGTTGTAAACGGCTAATCCGAGGGTGAGAACGGCCGTTACCAACACATACCACACCCCCTGCCGCAAAACCCGAACGATGTTCACCAACTGCCCCTGATAGGTATACAAAGCATAGCCAAAGGCGGCAATCAGGAATAGGTAGATAATACGACGAAAAGTAATCTTGAAGCTCATAACGCGGTAAACCGCAAAGTTGCAAGGTTGCAGAGTGGCAAAGTTGCAAGGTCATGGCAACATTTGCGCGGTTGATACAATTGTTGGCGCGTAATTCTATAAAAGCATGTCATCATAGCGGATACGGCGGCGGCCACACGGCGCTCTTCCCAATGAATTAGCCGAAGTTTATCAGGCTGTCAGCGTTTCCGCTATCGGTTAACAATTGACAATTAACCATTGACCATTGACAATTGGCTCCCATGCTTATTCATCTCAAACAGTTCATCCGCTCCCCCTTCTTTCCCATTTTCATGATCGTGTTCGTGGATGTGCTAGGGTTTGCCATTACCATCCCCGTCCTGCCGTTGTATGTGCAAGACGAGTTTGGGGGAACGGCCGTCCAAATCACCGCCCTCACCACCTTCTACTTCGCCACCCAGCTCATCGCCATGCCCGGACTCGGCCGTCTCTCCGACCGCGTGGGACGGCGGCCCGTCCTCATCATCAGCCAATTCGGCACCTTTTTGGCCCTGCTCCTCAGCGCCCTGGCGCCCAGCCTGATCTACTTGTACGCCGCCCGCATCATTGATGGACTCACCGGCGGCAACATCTCCGTCGCCCAAGCTTACCTCAGCGACGTAACCGACAAACATAACCGCACCAAAGGCATGGGCATCATCAACGCCGCTTTTAGCAGCAGTTTGTTGATTGGTCCCGCCTTCGGCAGCCTTGTCGCCGCCCGATTTGGGCCGCGCCTGCCCTTTGCCGCCGCCGCTGCGCTGTCCCTGCTGACCATTTTGCTCTCCTACACCCTGCTTCCTAAGGCGCAAAAATCCGCGCCGTCTACGGGCCAAGCGCGTCCCAAAAATCTCAAAGCGCTGCTTTTGCTGCCCGGTATGCTCTTGCTTCTGGCCTTAGCCCTGGGCGACCGCATCGCCTTCCTCACCTTTCAGCCAACCTGGGTGTTGTGGATGGAGCATATCTTGTTCGCCGGGCGCGATTTGGCGACGGTGCAGCGTGCCGCCGGTTGGCTGCTAACGCTGACCGGCGCTGCCGGCATCATCACGCAAATTGCGCTGGTGGGGCCGCTCACCAAAAAATTGGGCGAAAAGTGGATGATTATCGTCGGAACGGGGATGCGGGCTTTCGCCTGGGGCATGATGGCGTTGTTCCCCTTCCTCGCGCCTACCTTATTAGCCGCCCCCCTGATTGGCATGGGCGGCGGCATTGGCCTGCCGGCGCTGACAGCGCTGATCACTTACGCCGCGCCGCCGGAACAGCAAGGGTATGCTATTGGCTTGATGCAGGCGAGTAAGGGAATCGGCCGTATCATCGGCTCAACAATGGGCGGGGTAGTCTTTCAATACATCGCTCCCTCGGCCACGTTAACAACCTCCGCCCTGATTAGCGCCACGCTTTTGGTCGTGATGCTCAGACTACCGAAGCGTGAAGCGTAAAGCGTGAAACGTGATAATTTCTTCACGTTTCACGCATCACGCATCACGCTTCACGTCCGCCACATCGGCGACAGCGCTCTTGCTTGCTTATCGGCATGGTAGCTGCTGCGCACCAGCGGGGCGCTTTCCACCCATTTGAAGCCCATCTCCAGACCGATTCGCTTGAGTTCGGCGAATTCTTCCAGGGTGTAATAGCGCGACATGGGCAAATGTTTTTTGCTGGGCTGGAGGTATTGGCCGATGGTGAGGATGTCTACGCCCCAGTCAACCAAATCTTGCATGGTTGCCACGATTTCGTCCCACTCTTCGCCCAAGCCAACCATGATGCCGCTTTTGGTCAGGACGTCCGGCTCCATTCTTTTGGCGTTGGTCAATGTGGCCTGCGCCCATTCGTAATGGTCTTGCGGCTGCACCTGGCGGAACAGGCGGCGTACCGTTTCCACATTGTGGTTGAGGATTTCAGGCCGGGCGTCCATGACGATTTTGAGCGCTTCCTCGCTGCCTTTGAAGTCGGGGATAAGCACTTCGATGGAGCAGCCGGGCTGCACTTCGCGGATGCGCTTGATGCACTGGGCGAAGATGGGCGCGCCGCCGTCTTTGCGCTCGTCCCGGTTGACGGAGGTGATGACGACGTGGCGCAGGTTCATGTTTTTGACGGCCTGGGCGACGCGCTCCGGCTCGTCCCAATCAATGGGTAACGGCCGTCCTGTCTTCACATCGCAAAAACCGCAGCTTCGGGTGCAAATATCGCCCAAAATGAGGAAGGTGGCCGTACCGGCCCCCCAGCATTCACCCATGTTGGGGCAGTGAGCTTCTTCGCAGACGGTGTGCAGTTCTTTGCTGCGCATCAACCGCTTCAAACTGCGGTAGGTTTCGCCCTTTGGCGGGCGTACTTTTATCCAATCCGGCCGACGCTTTGGCCGCTCCGGTTCTGTTGTAATCGAATCTACTTTTATTACAGTCATATTTTTGTCTCTATTTTTGTCTTAAAAACCTGCTCAAATGCTGTGATGATGTGGGGAATGACGTCGGTGAGGGGAAACGGCCGTGCCAACACCTTCTCCATACTCGTCACCCCATGATTTTGGATACCGCAAGGCACAATCCCTGAAAAATAAGCCAAGTCCGGCGCTACATTCAAAGCAAAACCATGACTGGTGATGCCGCGATTATTGATGTGTATACCAATAGCCGCAATTTTATTCAGCCCATCCGGTTCCTCTACCCAAACGCCAGTGTAGCCATCATAACGCCGCGCCTCAATGCCAAACGGAACCAGCGCCTGAATCAGCATCTCCTCAATATCATGCACATACGCCTTAATGCGCGACAAGCCATGCCGCCCCAGCCGCTCCAAATTCAAAATCGGATAGCCCACAAGCTGCCCTGGCCCATGGTAGGTGATATCGCCGCCCCGGTCTACACGATGCACAGACACGCCGCGTTCGGCCAACGTTGCCTCATCCCACAGCAAATTGGCAATATCGCCCCGCCGCCCCAACGTGTAGGTGTGGGGATGTTCCAGCAGCAAAAACTTGTCTGCTAATGCGGGATTTTCCGTTCGTTCAGCTACCAATGATTTTTGCCAGTCCCAGGCTGCGTCATACGCTACCTGTCCGGCCCATACCGCTTCAACCATAATTGAGATTTACTTTGAGATTGGTCCAATCTTCAAGATTGGGCCAATCTCAGAAAAACTTCGTGCCTCACGCCTCATTCTTTTCCAGCAAGGCTGCATCCAACACCTGCGCCGCCCGTTCCGCAAACACAAACGTCATATCGTCGCGCAATTTTTTAGGGATTTCGCGCCAATCGCTTTCATTCTTTTTAGGCAAAATAAACGTCTTCACGCCGGCCCGCCGCGCTGCCAACACCTTCTCGCGCACGCCGCCCACCGGCAGCACCCGGCCCCGCAGCGTAATCTCGCCCGTCATACTCACATCCCGCCGCACCGGCCGATTCGTAAATGCCGACGCCAGCGCCGTCGCCAGCGTTACCCCTGCCGACGGGCCATCTTTGGGCACGGCGCCTTCGGGCAAATGAATGTGAATATCCAGCTTTTCAAACGCCTCATTGTCAATGCCCAATGTATCGGCGCGGCTGCGGATGTAGCTCAACGCCGCCTGCGCGCTCTCTTGCATCACATCGCCCAACTGGCCGGTTAACAAGAGGCTGCCTTTACCCGGCATGAGATTGACTTCAATAAACATAATGTCGCCCCCGGCCATCGTCCAGGCCGCGCCGGTCGCTACGCCCACTTCATCCTGCTCTTGCAGCATTTCCTGCGAGAAACGGGGCGCGCCTAACATCTCATCCACATGCCTGGGGGTGATGCGTTTGGCAAAGCGTTTGTTTTCAGCCACAGCGCGGGCGACTTTGCGGCATACATTGGCTATTTCGCGCTCCAAATTGCGCACGCCGGCCTCGTGGGTGTATTGATGAATGATGGTTCGCAGCGCTTCCGTCTCAAACTTCACGCCCACATCGGACAGCCCGTGATGGTCCAACTGCTGGGGAATTAAAAAACGACGGGCGATTTCCAGCTTTTCTTCTTCTAAATAACCGGAAAATTCGATGACTTCCATCCGGTCTTGCAGCGCCGGGGGAATGGTATACAGCACATTGGCCGTTGTCACAAACATCACTTGCGACAGGTCAAAATCCAAATCGAGGTAATGGTCGGCGAACGTGTTGTTTTGTTCCGGGTCAAGCACTTCTAGCAAAGCCGCCGCCGGATCGCCGCGAAAATCCTGGCCTAATTTGTCAATCTCGTCCAGCATGAAGAGGGGGTTATTGGTTCCGGCGCGGCGCATGGCCTGGATGATGCGTCCGGGTAAAGCGCCGATGTAGGTGCGACGATGGCCGCGAATTTCGGCTTCGTCGCGCACGCCGCCCAGGCTGATGCGGATGAATTCACGCCCCAGCGCTTTGGCGATAGAACGGCCGATTGACGTCTTCCCTGTTCCTGGCGGTCCCACAAAACACAAAATCGGGCTGCGCATCTTGTCCGCGGCGATTTTTTTTACGGCAATGAATTCCAAAATCCGATCCTTTGCTTTTTCCAGTCCGTAATGGTCGGCTTCCAGAGTTTTCGAGGCGTGGGTCACATCCAGATTGTCTTCGGAGCGTTCGATCCAAGGCAAATCCACAATCCAATCCAGATAGGTGCGGATAATGCCCACTTCGGGCGACATGGGCGGCATGGCGTTCAGCCGCGCAATTTCTTTTTCCGCCTTAGCGCGGACGGCGTCCGGCAATTCTTTTTTGGCAATTGCTTCGCGTAGTTCGTGCAGTTCTTTGGTGAAAATATCGCCTTCGCCTAATTCGCCCTGGATGACGCGCATTTGTTCGCGCAGGAAATGTTCACGCTGTGATTGTTCCACTTCTTGCTGTACCTGGGAGTGGATTTTGTCTTCCAGTTCCAGTACGTCCAGCTCTTTGGCCAGGGCGATGCTCATTTTTTGCAGTCGGGCGGTGGGATCAACCGTTTCCAGCATGTCTTGGCGCGTTTCTAACGGCAGGTTGAGGGTGGCGGCGACGAAATCGGCCAGCCAGCCCGGTTCGTCTATGTTGATGGCGAAGGTGTAGGCGTCTTCGGGCATGTGGCGGTTGAGTTCGACTACTTTTTCAAACAAGGTGATGACGGCGCGCATGAGGGCTTCGGTGTTGCGCTGCCATTCTATCGGTTCATAAATAAAGCGCGCCCGCGCCCGAATGTACGGGTCCCATTGGGTGAATTCGACGATTTCGACGCGCTGGCGGCCTTGTCCCAGGACGCTGTTGCTGTCGTCGGGCATGCGCAGGGCTTTGCCGATGGTGATTTCGGTGCCGACGGCGTAGATGTCGCCGACGCCGGGGGCGAGGATGCCGCTGTCTTTTTGGGCGGAGACGATGAGATTTTCGCCGTTTCTGACGGCGGCCTGGATGGCGGCTAATGAGCGTTCGCGGCCAACGAAGAGGGGCATGACCATTTGCGGGAAGAGGACGATGTCGCGCAAGGGCAGGAAGGGGCAGTCTATGTAGCCGTCTTCATCGGGTATGGATTGGATTTCGAATAAATCGTTTTCCAGTCCGGGAACGGTTTCTAAGAAATCGGGGTATTGAGCGAAATCAAATTCATTTTTGTGAGTCATGGATCAATTTTAGCCTCTCACTTTGCCGCAAATAGGGTAGCCCGCAAATTTTCCCACTGATTGAGTAAATCGCCAACCACGAAGATGGAACCGGTAACGCAGATGAGGTCGCGGGGGCCGGCCTGGCGCCAGATGGCGGTTACGGCCGTTGCCACGTCGTTTCTTGTTGGCATCTCATACCCCAGTTCGGCGGCCAGATTGGCGATTTCTTCCGGGGCGGCGGCGCGGGGATGGGTGGAAATGGCGGCGATGGCCCCTTTTGTCAGCGGTAGAAGCTCGGCTAACATGCCTTTGATGTCCTTGCCGGTGGAGGCTCCGTAGACTAACCACAGGTTTTCGTATTGGTATTCGTTGAGGAGGGCGCGGCGCAAAATCTGGGCGGAGTAGACGTTGTGGGCGCAGTCGGCCAGGATGTCGGGGGTTGTGTCGGATTGATGGATGGTTTGCAAACGGCCGTGCCATTCCACCGTTGCCAATCCCGTCTTTACCGCTTCCAGGGTGAGGTTGGGATATTGCGGCTGGATGGTAGATAGTGCGGCCAGGGCGACAGTGGCGTTTTCTAGCTGGTGGGCGCCGGAAAGGGAGAGGTGGAATGAGGAGTTGGGAATGATGAATGATGAATGGGAGTGGGTGATGGTTAGCTGCTGGTTGGTTCCTTTATATTGCCAATCCTGGCCGATTTGGGTGAGGGGGCTTTTCTTTTCGGCGGCGATTTGCCGGAGCGGGGCTAACGCTTCCGGCTTTTGCGGTGCGATGACGACGGGGACGCCGGGCTTGATGATGCCCCCTTTTTTCTCGGCGATTTGGGCGATGGTGTCGCCCAGATAATCGGTATGGTCGAGGCTGATGCTGGTGATGACGGAGACGAGGGGGGTGATGACGTTGGTGGAATCGCGCAGGCCGCCCAGCCCGACTTCGACGACGGCGATGTCTACGTTTTGGCGGGCGAAGTATTGGAAGGCGATGCCGTTGACGACTTCAAACCAGGTGAGGCCTTCGATGGCGGCGACGGCCGTTTTCATTTCCTCCATCAATGCCACAAAATCATCTTCAGTGATACGGCCGTCTGCATCCTCCGGCGTGAGAATGCGAATCCGTTCCCGAAATTCCTGCACGTGCGGCGAGGTGTACAAGCCTACCCGATAACCGGCGGCGCGTAAACTGGCGGCGCACATGGCAGCCACGGACCCCTTACCTTTGGTGCCGGTGATGTGGATGGAGGGAAATTGTTGGTGGGGGTTGCCCAGGAATTGCATCAGGCGAAACGGCCGTGTCGTATCCAACTTGCTGGTCATATAACGATCGTGGGGACGCATCTCAAAATTAATCAAGCTGTACAGGTACGTCAGCGCCTGCCCGTAAGCATCCATGTTAGTCAGTGCATCTGTTTGATTAGCGTTATCCTTCATAATGTGCGATTGTAGCCAATAACCGATCAAGGGGAAAGAGCAAGGTAACAGTCACTTAAAACGTATTGCGCTGTGGCGACAACCTCTGGAAAAAGTGACTGTCACCTTAATAGATACCAGAGACCAAAAAAGGCAGGCTTTATATGCCTGCCTTGGGCAAATTTATAACTATGCAGATGATAGTCACTTTCACCAGAGGCGCTGAACGAAGCTGCGATGATTATAAGTGACTGTCATTTCTGAGACATGGATGGTTTAGACCCAGCCGCGCAGCCGGACAGCCTCAGCGACACGACTGACAGCTACCAGATAAGCCGCTACCCGTGTATCCACATTCTTAGCTTGGGCCATGTCGTGAACGGCATGGAACGCCTTTGTCATTTTGTGGTCCAACCGCTGGTTGACCATATCTTCATCCCAGTAATACTGGTATCCATTTTGAACCATTTCAAAGTATGAAACAGTAACGCCGCCAGAGTTGCAGAGGAAATCAGGTATGATGTAAATGCCTTTGTCATTAAACACATCATCAGCTTCAGGGGTGGTGGGGCCGTTAGCCAATTCGGCAATGAGTTTCGCTTTGATGTTGTGAGCGTTTTTGCTGGTTAGCTGATTCTCAATCGCGGCCGGAATTAGAATGTCTACCTCTAATTCAAGCAGGTCTTTGTTGCTGATAGGTTCCGTGCCCGGGCAATCAATTACTTTACCGGTTTTAGCCAGATGGTCGGCGACGGTATCAAAATCCAGGCCGTCAGCGCTGTAGATGCCGCCGAATTCGTCACTGACGGCGACAACTTTCGTGCCAAACATGGGCGTGATGAGTTTGTGGGCAAAGGAGCCAACATTGCCAAACCCTTGGATTGCTGCCGTGGCGCTGCTCAGGTCAATGTTCAACACCTTGGCCGCTTCGCGGATGTTGTACATACCGCCCATTGCTGTAGCCGGGCCGCGTCCCGCAGAGCCGCCTAGAGCCAATGGCTTGCCGGTAATAACGCCAGGTTCACGATGGCCCATCAGAATCTCGTATTCATCAAGCATCCAGGCCATGATTTGGGGGTTTGTGTTGACATCAGGGGCCGGGCAGTCCTGGAACAAGCCGACGTAACGGGCGATGTTACGCATGTAGGCGCGGCTGAGCCGCTCTAGCTCACCTTGTGATAATTCGCGGGGGTTACAGATGATGCCGCCTTTTGCGCCGCCCAATGGGATGTCGGCAACGGCCGTTTTCCAGGTCATCCAGGCCGATAAAGCACGAACCGTGTCAATAGTCTCATCAGGATGGAAACGAATGCCGCCTTTTGCCGGCCCTCGTGCATCGTTGTACTGCACACGGAACCCCTTAAAAGTCTTCGTACTGCCATCATCCATTCTCACCGGTATACTAAAATGAAACTCTCGCATGGGTTCCCGAAGAAACGCATGCATATCTGGGTCTAACTGTAAAACTTTTGCAGCTTCATCTAACTGAGCCTGCGCGATTGCAAATGGGTTAAGATTTTCTGTCATTATTTAAACTCCATAAAATAGTGGAAATTCGGCATAGTTCAGAAACGAAATTACCACCTTTACACATTTATGAACACAAATACTGCAAATGGTCGAATAAAACGAATTATTTATTGAGAAATTCGCGCCATTCATCCATTTACTCCATTTGTGATTTGTAAAGATCCGCTGTTCATGAAATGAACCAAGCCGAAAACTTGATAGGTACTAGTGTCAGAGATTCATTACAGAGCTTCAAGTGTCAAGTGTCATGTATCAACTGTGTCAAGTGTAATATCCCCTGATGGCCGGTTGGTAAAGAACTAGCTGCAGGTCAATCTAGACAATTGACCAATGCCTACATTGTACTCAATCCTTCTTGAATGGGAAACCGCAAAATTCCTTTTGCGATGACTTATTGCTTGTGATAGAATGCGCAAGCAGAGGAGAAAACTAAATTACCTCAAAAGAGATGTAACCAAACTATGGACAATCAAATCCTAATTGACTATCTCCCCATAGCGGTTTTGCTCGGAATTTCCATCTTTTTCGCAGTTTTACTTCCCGTCCTTTCATTGACCTTAGGCCCGAAACAGGGGGCCAAGCGCAACCTTGCGCCATATGAATCGGGTATGACTGCGATTGGCGAGGCGCAGCGCCGCCTGCCTGTGAAATTCTATCGCATTGCCGTTTTATTTATCCTCTTTGATGTTGACATCATTCTCTTAGTCCCCTGGGCAGTAACCTTCCGCAAGCTTGGCCTTTATGGGTTGTATGCCATGCTCATCTTCATGGTCATCTTCATTTTAGGCGACGCCTGGGTTTGGAAAAAAGGAGTCCTGGAATGGGATTAGAACAAAAATTAGGCGATATGGGGGTAGTCACCTACCGACTGGAAGACCTTGTCAATTGGGGACGCTCCAATGCCATGTGGCCGATTTTGTTTGGTCTGGCCTGCTGCGCCATTGAAATGATGTCGTCCCAGGCCGCCCACTACGACGCCTCACGATTCGGCATGGAACTAAATCGGCCGTCCCCGCGCCAATCCGATCTCATGATCGTGGCCGGGCGCGTCTCCCGAAAAATGGCCCCCGTCATCCGTCGCCTGTACGATCAGATGCCCAACCCCAAATGGGTCATCGCCATGGGCGACTGCGCCTCTTGCGGCGGCGTTTTCAACAACTACGCCATCGTCCAGGGGGTAGATGAAATCGTCCCCGTAGACGTTTACGTAGCCGGCTGCCCCCCGCGCCCCGAAGCTTTAATTGACGGCTTCATGACCCTGCACGAAAAAGTGCGCGGCGAAAAAATAAAGGATTGGGCCTAAAATGAGCAGAGACCAGCTTGTCGTAGACAAAATAAATGCGGCGCTGCCCGAAGCCATCGAAGAAACCCTTGATTTTCGCGGCGAGCGCACGTTATTCATCAAAAAAGATAAAATCAAAGCAGTCTGTCAACTGCTGCGGGACGATGGGGAACTGCAATACAATTTCCTCTCCGATATTCACGCCGATGACATGCTGCCCGACTTCCCCCGTTTTGCAGTAAATTACCAGCTTTACTCGATCCCCAACCGCCATACATTGCGCCTGCGCGTTCTGGTAGAAGACCCCGACAAAGGGCCAGAAACAATGGGCGATGTTTGGGCAATTGCCACCTGGTTGGAGACCGAAGTCTGGGATTTGATGGGGGTTCGCTTTCAAGGCAACGGGAGCTTGCGCCGGTTGTTTATGCCCGAAGATTGGCAGGGTCACCCGTTGCGCAAAGATTACCCGCTTGGTTACGAAGAAGTACAGTTCTCATTTAACTGGGAAGCAATTGGCAACAGAAAGCCAAAACCACAAGACTAACAGATTTATGATTAACGATTTACGATTGGTAATTACGCTGCACATCGTAAATCTTCAATCATAAATGGAAGATCTTATTGAGGCCGCTTATGATATCTGCTGGCAGTGATACGATTCAAGAATTAACGGTTGAAGAACTCCGCGCCAAAATGGGCACGGGGATGGAAATTCAAGACCCCGAAGAGCATATGCTCCTAAGCATGGGGCCGCAGCATCCCAGTACGCACGGCGTATTGCGTTTGCTAGTTGAGTTAGATGGCGAAACCATCGTCAATCTGGCGCCGGATATTGGCTTTTTGCATACGGGCGTTGAAAAGACGATGGAGTCAAAAACCTTCACCAAAGCGTTGGTGCTGACTGACCGGATGGATTATTTATCTCCCTGGTCGAATAATCTGGCTTACATTCTGGCGGTTGAAAAGCTGTTGGGCGTTGAAGCGACGCCACGCGCCCAAGCTATCCGCGTGATTTTGGCAGAATTGTCCCGTATTTCCAGCCATCTGGTTTGGTTGGGGACACATGCCCTGGATTTGGCCGCGATGTCGGTTTTCCTCTATTGCTTCCGCGAACGGGAGTACCTGCTGGACATTTACGAGATGGTGGGTGGACAGCGCATGATGGTCAGCTACTTCCGCCCCGGTGGTTTGTGGCGCGACTTGCCGGATGAATTTGAACCGGCCGTACGTCATTTCCTTGATTTCTTCCCCGCCCGTATGGCTGATTATGAAGCGCTGCTCAAAAACAATCCCATCTGGCTGCGGCGGACAAAAGGTATTGGCGTTATTTCTGCCGAAGACGCTGTCTCCTGGGGCTTGACCGGTGGCAGTCTGCGCGGTTCCGGGGTTAATTACGATGTGCGTAAGGCCAAACCCTACTCCGGTTACGAAAATTACGATTTCGATGTGCCGCTGGGCCAGGATGGGGATGTCTATTCCCGCTACCGCGTGCGTATTGGCGAAATGTGGCAAAGTTTGCGGATTATTGAGCAGGCATTGGATAATTTACCTGATGGCCCGGTCAACATAGACAACCGCAAGATCGTGCCGCCGCCTCGTTCGGAGCTCGGTCACAGCATGGAAGCTGTCATCCATCACTTCAAACTGTGGACAGAGGGTTTTGATGCGCCCAAAGGATTTGTTTACCAAAGTGTTGAATCGCCACGCGGAGAAATCTCATGTTACTTACGCGGCGATGGTGGCCCGAAACCGGCGCGCGTCCATTTTCGCGGCCCTTCGTTTGTAAACCTGGCCTCAATTGCTAATATGGCTAAAGGGCAATTTGTGGCTGACTTGGTGGCCATCATCGGGTCGTTGGATATTGTGTTGGGTGAAATTGATAGATAAATCGTAATTACGTGATACGTAATGCGTAATTAGGAGATTAAGTTGATCGCTGATAAATATGCAGAGGAAATAGAAGGTATTTTGGCGCGGTTTCCGCATAAGAAATCGGCCGTTTTGCCTTTGATGCACCTGGCCCAAAGAGAATACGGCTACATGAGCGAAGACGCGATGCGCGAAGTGGCTGGGATTTTGGATTTGGACCCGACGCATGTACTTTCGCTGGCTGGTTTTTATTCATTATTTCATGAGGAGCCAACCGGGAAATACGTGCTGGAAATTTGTAATGACCTGGCTTGCGCTTTGCGTGGCGCGGATGAATTTGTGGAGATGGTTTGCCGGAAGCTGGATATTCCGTTAGGCGGTACGACTGAGGATGGCCTCTTTACCGTGAAGGGCGTCATGTGTTTGGGCGCTTGCGACCGCGCGCCGATGCTGCAATACAATTTGAAGTTTGCCGAGCATCTGGACGAAGAAAAATTTGATAATTTGATCGCTTATTTGCGCGAAGAAGCGGCGTCGGGCGAGGAACCGCCCTCAGTTGTAGAAAAGATTGCCGCGTATGCGAAGAAGTAGGAACGTTAGCATGTATATCGGGAATTCCAATTCCCGAAACATGCAACTAGAGAGATTGGGGTAGACGATGGCACATATTTTGTTGCGTCACCGAGATGTTGAAAACATTCATAAGTTAGATGTTTACCGGGCCAATGGCGGTTATGAGGGGCTGAAGAAAGCCCTGACTGAAATGACCCCGGCTGAAGTAATTGATGTGGTTCGCGCGTCTGGGCTGCGCGGGCGCGGCGGGGCTGGATTCCCGACCGGCATCAAGTGGGGGTTTATTCCCAAGGATGCGGAAGAGGTGTACATCCTTATTAACACCGATGAGTCGGAGACAGGTACTTTCAAGGACCGGGAATTGTCGGAGAAGAATCCGCATCAGGTGATTGAAGGGGCGATTATTGCGGCTTATGCGGTTGGCGCCAAGCGAATTTACAATTATTTTCGCGGCGAATTTATGGATGCCGGGTATGCCATGGAAGAGGCAGTGCAGGAATGCTACGCCAATGGTTTGCTGGGCGAAAATATCCTGGGGACGGATTTTAGCTGCGACTTTGTCTGCCATTATGGGGCCGGCGCTTATATTTGCGGCGAGGAGACGGCGCTGATTAAGTCGTTGGAAGGCGAACGGGGACAGCCCTGGTCGAAACCGCCGTTCCCGGCGATTGAGGGGTTGTACAGCAAACCGACGGTTGTTAACAATACAGAGACGATGGCGAATGTGCCACAGATTTTGGTGAATGGCGCGGAATGGTACACGAGTATGGGGACGGAAAAAAGCACTGGCCCCAAAATTGTGTGCATGAGCGGTCATGTGGAAAACCCCGGCAATTATGAAGTGATTATGGGGACGACGTATCGCGAGTTGATTGAGATGGCTGGCGGAATGCGCGATGGTAAGGCATTTAAGGCTTTACTGCCCAGCGGCGGTTCTGGCCCGGTTATTACGGCCGATGCGTTGGATGCGCCGTTGACTTATGAGGGGTTGGACGCGCATAACTCGGTTATGGGGTCGGCGTCGGTCATTGTGATGGATGAAACGACGGATATGGTCTGGGCGGCGCAGAAGATGATCCATTTTTTCCATCATGAATCGTGCGGTAAATGTACGCCGTGTCGTGAAGGAACGTTTTGGATGGAGAAGGTGCTGCATCGGTTGATGAATGGACAGGGGACGGAGAAGGATATTGAGACGTTGAACAGTGTGGCCGCCCAGATGAAAGGACGGACGTTGTGCGCGCTGGGCGAGTTTGCGATTAATCCGGTTTTGTCCACGATTCGGCTTTTCCCGGAAGAGTACAAGGCGAAGGTGAAAAATAGCCAATCAGAAGATTGGGAGAAGGCGTTAGCAACCCAATAATCCACAGATTGCGCCGGTTACACAGATTTTATCGCTTTGCTTGTGAAGATTTGTGACATCTGTGAAATCTGCGGTTAAGAAATTGGAAGAGAATCAACATGAGTGATCTCGTAAAACTAATTATTGACGGCGTTGAGGTTGAGGTTCCGAAGGGGACGCTCATTGTTGACGCTGCGAAACAGATTGGAAATGATATTCCGGTATTTTGCTACCATCCTAAATTGGAGCCGGTGGGGATGTGCCGGATGTGCCTGGTGGAAGTGGGTTTTCCCATGCGCGACCGAGCGACGGGTGAGTTTGTTCTTGATGAGAATGGCAAACCTAAGCTGAATTTTGGGCGCGGCTTGCAGACGGCTTGCACAACGCCGGTTGGCGAAGGTATTGAGGTACGCACGACGACGGAGCCGGTGAAGGACGCTCAATCGTCTGTTTTGGAATTTTTGTTGAGCAGTCACCCGCTCGATTGTCCCATTTGCGATAAGGGGGGCGAGTGTCCGCTGCAGAATTTGACGATGCAGCACGGGCATGGCACGACGCGGATGGTGTACAGCGATAAACTTCATTTGAATAAGCATGTGCCGCTGGGCGAGTTGATTTATCTGGATCAAGAGCGTTGTATTCAGTGCGCCCGTTGTATTCGCTTCCAGGAAGAGGTTGTGGATGATCCGGTTATTCGGTTCCACAATCGGGGACGGCGCACAGAAATTGTGACGATGTCGGACCCTGGGTTTAACAGTTATTGGAGCGGGAATACGACGGATATTTGCCCGGTGGGGGCGTTGACGACGGCCGATTTCCGATTTGGCGCGCGTCCCTGGGAGATGAAACCGGCGGCGAGTTTGTGTACGCATTGTCCGGTGGGATGTAATACGACGTTTAGTACGCGGCGGGAAGCTAAGTCGGGCGGTAAGCATGTTATTAAGCGGGTTATGCCGCGCCAGAATGAATGGGTCAATGAGCTTTGGATGTGTGATAAGGGCCGGTTTGGTCATCATTACGCGGCTGATTCGGCGGCGCGTTTGAAGAGGCCGTTGATTCGCAAGAATGGCGAGCTGGTGGAAGTGAGTTGGTCGGAAGCGTTGGATTTTGCAGCCGGAAAGTTGCAGCAGTATGGCACGGCCGTTGCCGGACTCAGCGGCGATCGATTGAGTAACGAAGACCTGTTCCAGTTCCAAAAGCTATTCCGTAAGGGATTAAAGAGCCATAACATTGATTTAGCAGCGCGGCGCTTGGCCGGCGGCGACGTGGTCGCCAAAGTTGGCCTGAGCAGCGGCAGTAACTTGAAAGAGCTGGGTAAGGGCGATGCGATTATCGTCGTTGCCAGCGATTTGCATGAAGAAGCGCCGGTTTGGTGGCTGCGGGTGAAGCAGGCGGCAGAACGGGGCGCGGCGTTGATTGTTTTGAATGTACGGTCAACTCGTCTGGACAAGTATGCCTCTCATGTGCGTCATTATGCGCCGGGGCAGGCGGTGGACGCGGTGCGGCAGTTGGTGAATTTTGCCAAAGTTGAGGGCGATTCCAATGGCGACGCGCTCTCCGCAGCGGCGGAAACGGCCGCTAACGCCAACAATCTGGTGATTTTCTATGGCAGCGAGGGTGTGGATTATGAGGAAACGGCCGTTATTGCCCAACACCTCGCCAACCTCCTCCTGATGAAAAATGGGGACGGGCACGCGGGGCGGCCTAACAACGGCCTCATCCCCGTCTGGCCGCACAACAACACGCAGGGCGCGTGGGATATGGGCGTTCATCCGGCCTTTGGCCCCGGCTATGCGGCGTTGGAAACCCCCGGTTTGAATGCCGCCGCCATTTATGAAGGCGCAGCCAATGGCGAGATCAAAGCCTTATTCGTCATGGGCGCCGACCCGGTGGGCGACGGCTTGATGGCCGATCGCGGTCAACTGGAATTTTTGGCCGTTCAAGAACTATTCCTGACAGAAACAGCGCAGTTGGCCGATGTCGTTTTGCCCGCCCAAAGCTGGGCCGAACGAGAAGGTACGTTCACCAGCGGCGAACGGCGCGTGCAGCGATACTATCCGGCTGTTTTGCCGATTGGCGACAACAAGGCCGATTGGCAGATTTTGGCCGAAATTGGCGAGCGCGTTGGTCTGGGCAAACCTGCTTTTGCCGCCAGCCTGATCTTTAACGAGGTCGCCAAGGCTGTGACGCAGTACAAAGGCATGGATTACCGCACGCTGGCCCAGGTTGTGAAGCAGTGGCCGGATGTGGGCGGCGAGGATGGTTACTACGCCGGCAATGCCCAGAAAAACCGGGCCGGTCTGGGGCAGGTTTGGGCGTCGGCGGCTGAGTCGGGCGATGCGGTGGCGTATGATGTGGCGGAAACGGCCGTTCACGTCAACGATGGTCTGGCGCTCATCCGCACGGCCGCTTTGTACACGCCCGGTACGCTCATCAGCCAATCGGATGTGTTGGCCGACCGGTTGGCGCAGCCGACAATTTCGCTGAATGCCCAAGACGCGGCCCAAATGGAACTGGCCGAGGGCGATTTGATTGATGTGAATGTGGCGGGAGATACTATCGCCGCCCTCGTCCATATCAACAACACCCCGGCCGGATTGATGCTGTTGAGCGGCGTGCCTTATGTGGCAGGAACGGCCGTTGCTCAAATCGGACAAGAGATTAAAGATTAGAGACTGGAGATTGAAGACTAATCCCTGATCTTTAGTCTCCAATCTCCGTATTCAAGAGGAACTCGCATGACACCAGGTCAAATAGCCCTCCGAGCCGTCATCGTCGGCTTCATCATGGCCCTCGTCGTCGTCACCGGCTTCGCCTACACCACCCTGCTAGAGCGCAAGCTGTTGGCCCGTTTACAAGCCCGCGTCGGTCCCAACCGCGCCGGATACATTCCGCTGCCCCAACGCGGTAAACAAGAGCGTAAACTGCTCGGCGGCATCTTGCAGCCCGCCGCCGACGCTGTCAAACTCTTCTTCAAAGAAGACCCAACCCCGGCCAAAGTAGATCTTATCGTTTACAACCTGGCTCCGATGCTGGCCGTCATCCCCGCCATCCTCATCTTAGCCGTCATCCCCTGGGCCGGCGAAATCAACATCTTCGGCGCTAAATTTTCGCCTTACTTCGCCATCGCCCCCGGCATCAACGTCGGTATCGTCTTCATATTGGCCATCACCTCCATCGGCGTCTACGGCATCGTCCTGGGCGGATGGGCTTCCAACAGCAAATACGCCGTCCTCGGCGGCATCCGCGCCTCGGCCCAGATGATCAGCTATGAATTGGCAATGGGACTGGCCGTCCTCATCCCCGTCATGATGGCCGACTCTATGGACTTAGGCGTCATCACCGCCCAGCAGCCGCACATTTGGAACTGGTACGTCTGGCGGCAGCCCGTCGCCGCCCTCATCTTCTGGATCACGGCCATGGCTGAATTGCAGCGCCATCCCTTTGACCTGTTAGAAGCGGAGCAAGAGCTTTCCGCCGGCTTCAACGTTGAATACGCCGGGATGCGCTTCGGCATGTTTTTTATGGCCGAATATATGAAAATGGTCTCTTTAAGCGCGATTGCGGCCGTCCTCTTCTTCGGCGGCTATCAGGGGCCGTTTGTTGAGCAGTTCCCGGCGCTCGGCTTCTTATACCTGGCCATCAAAATCATCATTGGTTTAGCCGTAATGATTTGGATTCGCGCTTCCTGGCCGCGCTTCCGCTACGATCAGTTGATGCAGTTTGGCTGGAAACGTCTGCTGCCCATCATCGTTCTGAACTTCATCATTACTGGCGCTTACTTTGTATTATTAGACGCTGGCGTATTGCCGTCATTTGTTGAATCGCTGCATCACTTCTTTACAGGATAACGACACCTGTCATTTCTGCCTTCGCGGATATGACAGCCGAAAGATACTAATTACAAGCGAATTTGGTAAACGGCCAAGGCTTGGAGAAAACTATGTTTGGTGAATTTGGTGAACTACTCAAGGGAATGTACACAACGCTGAAGGTGGCCGTCAAACCTCCTGTCACCATTCAGTATCCCGAAATCAAACGTGAAGTGCGCCCCCGCTTCAAAGGGCGTCACGAACTCAAACGGTACGACAACGGTTTGGAAAAGTGCATCGGCTGCGCTCTTTGCGCCGCTGCCTGTCCCGCCGACGCTATTTTTGTTGAAGCGTCTGAAAACACCGATGAAGAACGTTATTCGCCCGGCGAACGGTACGCCAGCACCTATGAAATCAACCTGCTGCGCTGCATCTACTGCGGCTTTTGCGCCGACGCCTGCCCTACAGAGGCGATTGTATTGGAGCATGATTACGAGTTGAGCTTTTATGATCGAGCCAGCGCGATTTACACCAAAGATATGCTGATTGTGGATGTTCCCGTCAATGGCGCGCC